>CAYFNN010000068.1:0-7204 GCA_964344465.1 uncultured Bifidobacterium sp.
GCGACTGGCGCGTTCTTGTTGTCGTTCGAGTGCTGCATCTTCGGCCACCAACCGACGCATCGCATCGAGACGACCGGCATCGAGCTGGCCACCCGTCACGGCGTTCTGCACGGCACACGCTGGCTCGCGCTCGTGTTTGCAGTCACGAAACCGACACTGGTCGGCAAGGGTGAAGATGTCGGCAAATGCACGCTCGATGCCGTGGCCGCTCGACCACAGGCCAATCGCCCGCAGACCCGGCGTATCAACCAACCAACCCCGCTCAGGTAACGGCACGAGATCGACAGCCGTGGTGGTGTGTCGACCACGTAGATCGCCACGGCGAATTGCCCCTGTTTGCTGGGATTCGGTACCCGTCAGGGCATTGACGAGAGTCGACTTGCCGACCCCACTGGCCCCGAGCACGGCAAGGGTCTCGCCGTTCGCTGCATAAGTAAGGAGTCCCTCGAGCCCCTCACCGGTCATACTGCTCACGACGTGCACGGTCACCCCGAGGCTGATTGCCGCCACCGCATCACGGTTGATGCGCAGCGTGTCGGTATCGGTGATGTCGCTCTTGGTGAGAACAATGACAGGCCGCGCACCAGAGTCGAATGCCAGCACGAGCTCACGTTCAAGCCGACGTTGATTCGGCCGTGCATCAAGTGCATGCACGAGCAACACCACATCGACGTTTGCAGCAATCACTTGCGACACTGCCTTCACGGTGTCTGAAGATGCACGGCGCACCAGCTGCGAAGTGCGTGGCAAGACGTGTTCGACGCGCTCGCCATCGCTCGACAACACCACCCAGTCACCGACGGCGACATCTGCACCGATGTTACGGGCGCGAAGTTCGGTGAATTGGGTGGCGTGTAACGCAGGTGTGCTGCGATTTTCGGCGAGCAGGGTGCTCCAGCCACGATCGATTCGTTGCACTCTTCCGACACTGCGTGTCTCGTGAATGATGCCGAGTTCGAGCAGTGAATCGGCAAACAATTTGTTCCAGCCGAGTTCGCTCAAAGCGTTACGCACTATGACTTTCACAATACTGAGTTGCGAATTTCCGATTCGGGTGCTTGACTGCCCGACTCGAATGCCTTACAAGGGAATACTGCGTCATGTCGCGACCACTCGTCATCGTTGAGTCACCAGCCAAGGCGAAGACCATCGCCAAGTTGCTCGGCAATGACTATTCCGTGTCCGCATCCGTCGGACACATCGCCGATTTGCCGAAGTCTGGCCTGCAGGTAAATGTCGACGCTGACTTTGCGCCGAACTACGAAGTCACCGAGCGTGGCGCCAAGGTCATCAAAGAGCTCAAGGCTGCGATGAAGGACGCCCCGGTGGTGTACCTCGCAACCGACGAGGATCGCGAAGGTGAGGCGATTTCGTATCACCTGGTGCAATACCTAAAGCCGAAGGTGCCAGTAAAGAGGATGGTGTTTCACGAGATCACCCGTAAGGCAATTGAAGAAGCAGTGCGTGAGACTCGTGATATCGACCAGAAACTCGTCGATGCGGCCGAAGCGCGACGCGTGCTCGATCGTCTCTTCGGCTACACGTTGTCGCCAATCTTGTGGCGCAAGGTGAACCGTGGTCTCTCGGCAGGGCGCGTGCAAAGCCCGGCGATTCGCCTCGTCGTCGAGCGTGAACAAGAACGAATGGACTTCGTCGTCGTCGACTATTGGGATCTCGCGGCGATTACCGCGACGACTCCTTCATTCAAGGCGGTGCTCAGCACGTTGAATGGCAGACGCGTGGCCGCGGGTCGCGATTTCGACAACAAAGGTGTGGCCAAAGATGGAGTCGCGGTCGTCACGAAGGAGCGTGCCGAGGAACTCACGGCGGCGCTCACGGGCACTGATCTGGCAGTTCGATCGGTGGAAGAAAAGCCGTACCGCAAGGGTCCGAAGGCTCCGTTCATCACCAGCTCGCTGCAGCAGGAAGCGGGCAACAAATTGCGGCTGTCGGCCGGCGAGGTGATGCGAATCGCACAGGGGCTATACGAGTCAGGCTTTATCACCTATATGCGCACCGACAACGTCGGGCTGAGTGACGAGGCCATCGCCGCAGTACGCGAGGAGGTTCGCAACTCTTACGGTGCCGAACATGTGCCCGCCGAACCACGCACCTACAAGTCAAAGGTGAAGAACGCCCAGGAAGCACACGAAGCCATTCGCCCGACACTGCCGCTTCGGTCTCCCGACTCGGTGAAAAGCGAACTCAACGCCACTGAATTGAACGTCTACCGGCTGATCTGGCAGCGCACCCTGGCTTCACAGATGAGCGACTCACTCGGTACGACCTTGACCGTTCGCCTCGGTGCTCAGGCACGTGACTCAGAAAAGACCGACTGTGAGTTTGCCGCAAGTGGCACCACCATCACCTTCACTGGATACCGCGCGGTATACGAGGAACTCGACGAAGACAAAGGCGACGATGATGCCGAGGCGATGTTGCCGACGCTCAAAGTGGGCGACACCGTCAGCGTTGCCGAGTTGAGCGCGGTCGGACATGCCACGACTCCACCACCGCGCTACACCGAGCCGTCACTCGTCAAGAAACTCGAGGAAGTAGGAATCGGACGACCGTCGACCTACGCCAGCATCATGCGCGTGATTGTCGATCGCGGGTACGTCTGGAAGAAGGGTCAGTCACTGGTTCCGAGTTGGACGGCCTTCGCCGTCGTGCGCCTGCTCTCGCAGCACTTCGCCAGCATCGTCGACAACAACTTCACCGCACTCGTTGAAGAAGATCTCGACGAGATCGCCCGTGGCGAACGAGATCGGGCAACTTGGTTGCGTGAGTTTTATTTTGGCAACGGCAAAGAGTTGCCCGGCATCTTGCCCGTGACTGAGGCAGCAAAAGATTCGATCGACGCGCGAGAGATCAACGGTTTCATCGTCGGGCGACACCCGGATACGGGATTCATGATCGAGGTTCGCCCCGGAAAATTCGGGCCGTATGTGCGCAGTGGCGAAGAAACCGCCGGTGTTCCCGAAGATCTGACGCCCGAAGAACTCACCGTTGCAAAGGCCGTCGAACTGCTCTCTGCACCGAGCAACGATGAACCAATCGGCACACACGAAGGATTGCCCGTCTACGTGAAGTCGGGTCGCTTCGGGCCGTATGTGCAGCGCGGTGATCGCAGCGACGACAAAGACGCGCCACTGCCCAAGACGGCATCGCTCTTCCCCGAAATGAAACCTGCTGAAGTCACTCTGGAGACCGCCATTCGTCTGCTTTCACTACCCCGCACCATCGGCACGGATCCGGCAGATGGCGAACCGATCACCGCACAAAACGGTCGGTATGGCCCGTACATCACCAAAGGCAAAGAGAGCCGCTCACTCAATGCACACAGCGAAATCTTCAGCATCACGGTTGAACAAGCGCTCGCCTTGCTGGCTCAACCACGGAAATTCGGGCGCCGCGGCACCGCCAAACCTCCGCTGAGAGAATTCGGCGTCGATCCGGTCTCGGGTCAAACGGTGGTGGCCAAGGATGGCCGCTTTGGCACCTATGTCACCGACGGCACGACGAACGCCAGCCTGACGCGGGGCGATCGACTCGAACACATGACGCCAGAGCGCGCTTTCGAACTGCTTGCCAATCGCCGTGAGAATCCGCCAGAGAAGCGCGCGCCAAAGACGCCGAAGGCCACCACGGCCAAGCCGAAGAAAAAGAAGCCCCCGAAGAAGTCCTGATTACCCGCGCCCTAGCGTGAGAGCGATGTCGGGTCGCTACATCGCATTCGAAGGTGTCGAGGGATGCGGAAAATCGACCCACGTGAAACGATTGGCTGCGCATCTTGACGCACTCGTCACCCGCGAACCTGGCGGCACCGACGTTGGCGCAGTGCTACGTGGACTCATGGCGGATCCTGCCAATACTCATCTCGATGCACGTGCCGAAGCGCTGCTCATGGCCGCTGATCGTGCGCAGCATCTGCGTGAACTCGTGGTGCCGACGTTGCAATCAGGTCGTCATGTCGTAAGTGATCGAAGCGTGTACTCCTCACTTGCGTATCAGGGCTTTGGTCGGGGTCTGGATGTCGACACGTTGCGACGTTTCAACGACTTCGCAATCGCATCTCGCTGGCCCGATCTCGTGGTCTATATCCGCGTCGACCTCGCGGCAGTGCGCAAGCGGCTGCAGAAGCGTGACACCGACCGCTTCGAGCGTGAAGACGACGAGTTCTTCACCCGCGTCATACAGGGTTTTGACCAACTCGCCGAGCAAGAGCCCCAGCGATGGCTGGTCGTTGACGGCACTCCACCCAAGGAAGAGCTGGAATTGACCATTCGCCACGCCGTCGTGCAACGACTGGGAAAGTGATGATGTCGCCGAGGTTGTACTCGTGAGCGTCTGGGCCTCGGTTCTCGGTCAGGAGACCGCGATTGCAACGTTGCGTGCTCTTGCTGCCCGGCCAACCCATGCGTACCTGTTCATTGGTCCGGAGGGTGCCGGGAAGGAAACCGCCGCGCGTGCATTTGCAGCCCGTCTCGTGACGGGCACTGACGATGAGACATCACGGGCGGCAGATCTCATCATGCGCGGGGCGTATGCCGATGTAACGGAGATCCAACGTGAAGGAGCGGCAATCGACCGCGACGAGGCGCAGGCAATCGTCGAGCAATCGGTGCTGACGCCGACCGAGGGCGAACTTCGCGTGGTAATCGTGCACGAAGTGCATCTCATGCGTGATACCGCAGCCGCACGACTCTTGAAAACCTTCGAAGAACCCTACGACCGTCTGGTGTTCATCCTGCTTGCCGAACAACTCGTACCGACACTCGAGACCATCGCATCGCGGTGCGTTGCCGTGCAGTTCCCCGCGCTATCCGAGACCACGATTAGCGAACACCTTCGACAACAAGGTGTCGCTGCCGAATTGGCAGCACGCGTTGCACACTCTGCGGCTGGCAGCATCGATCGCGCCCGCATTCTGCTGGATGACCCGGCGTTGGCTGAGCGTCAGGCGGCATTCGCCGAAGTGCCCTACCAACTTGACGGCAGTGGTGCCGCTGTCGCAAGAGTCGTTGACACGGTCAACGCCCTGCTGGAACGCGCCGCCGAACCGCTGCTGGCTCGACACGAAGCCGAGCTTGAAGCACTCGAGGCTCGCGTCAAACTCGTCGGTGAGCGTGGTAGTGGTCGACGCGCGCTCGCCGAAGTGCACAAGCGCCAGGTGCGCAAGTTCAAGACCGACGAGTTGCGCGAGGGGTTACGACTTGTCGTGGCGGAATACCACAAGGTGGTAACGCGGCTGCTGCCCGATGTCGACCCGGCGATATATGAGAAGGCGATTCACGACGTGCACGACGCCATCAACGCACTCTCGCTCAACGTGAACGAAACCCTGCTGCTGCACTCACTCTTTGCGCGCTGTCCGTCTCTGCACATGATTGCTGGCCGTCGTGACCTCATTGATGTCTGAGTTCAGCACCGAGAAGCCTCAACCCGTGCGACTTCGTCGATGAAAGTCGGCGTATTGGTCGTTGCCTACGAGGCAAGTACCACACTCGAAGCGGTGTTAGCGCGAATTCCGCCCGAGTTTCAGCGCACCGTGCACGCGATTCTCGTCTGTGACGATGCAAGTACCGACGACACGTATCAAGTGGGTATGCGAGTGAAGGCGACGCGACCCGACCTTCCACTCGAAGTGATTCGGCGCCCGGTAAACCTCGGCTATGGCGGCAACCAGAAAGCGGGCTATCGCTGGATGATCGACCACGGGCTTGATGTCGTAGTGCTGCTGCACGGTGACGGCCAATATGCCCCCGAACACCTCCATCGAATGGTTGCGCCGATCGAACGCGGCGATGCCGATGTCGTCTTTGGTTCACGCATGCTCGAGCGCGGTGCGGCACTGCGCGGCGGCATGCCAAAGTACAAATTCGTCGGCAACAAGATCCTCACGTTTCTGCAGAATCGACTCGCCGGAGTGCGCCTGAGCGAGTGGCACAGCGGATACCGGGCTTACTCCGTTGCCTCACTGGCTGCCGTCGGTTTCGAGTTGAACTCCGACTACTACGACTTCGATACACAAATCATCCTGCAGATGATCGAATCGTCACAGCGCATTGTCGAGATTCCGATTCCGACGTTTTATGGCGATGAGCTTTCGCGTGTCAACGGTCTGCGCTATGGCTGGCGTATTCTCAGACACACCCTGCGATGGCGACTCACCCGGTAATCAGACGACCCGAGCTCCTGGTCGCGCTCGCCGCGATGCTGCCGAGCCTCATCGGCAATCGCAGTGGCATCGGGATCAGTTGGGATTCCACCGACTACATCGCCGTCGGGCTTTCGATGGCGGCGGGGCGTGGTGCACTCGACGTAACCGGCATACCGATGGTGATTCGCCCGCCCGGTCTCTCAGTGCTCGTCGGCCTCGGCGACTGGCTGTCGATTTCTCCCGACTTGACTCTGCGCATCGTCAACGCCGTATCAATGTTCGTCGTCGTTTGGTGCACTCACCGACTGCTCGCGCGTGCGCAGGTGCGTCGGGGTGCATTGTGGTTGGGCGTCGCGTTCGTAGCGCTCAGCCCAGCGCTACTTGACATCTTCACCATGGCGTGGTCAGAGCCGCCGTTTCTCGCACTCGTGATGACTGCTCTCGTCATCACGACTCGTGACCGAGCGTGGCCGTGGGAGATTTTGCTCATCGTGATCTTCACCGCGCTCTTTTTCGTCCGGTATGTCGGGCCGTTCTACGCCGCGCCCCTCGCACTCGTCGCTGCGATTACGCAAACTCGAAAGAGTGGTGTCTTGCTCGCGTGGTTCAGAGCTGGTGCGGTTCTCGCCGTTTCGATGGTCGCGCCTTGGCTGTGGTTGATGCGCAATAAGGAGATCAGCGGTTATCTCACCGGATACCGAGAGCCTGGTGGCGGCACGCTGCTTGACCCGCTCAAGACCCTCACCGGAACATTTGGCAGCTGGCTCATCGCGCGCCCACCACTAGAGGGCAATGGTGGCATCTACCTCAACTGGGCGGATTTTTCCGTCTATATGAAAACCGCGGGCATCGCGTTTTGGATTCTGCTGATTGCGCTCATTGCTTTGCTCTTGGTGATGCGTCGCGGCAGCACCAATCAACGACTGCTCGTTGGGGCGTGTCTCTGGCTCGTGCTGTTCTACTCGGCATTCTCTGTTTATCGCTTTGTCTACAACGAGATGGGTCCGCTTGACTCGCGCATGATGAGCGGTCTGTATGCAC
>CAYFNN010000069.1:0-7142 GCA_964344465.1 uncultured Bifidobacterium sp.
GAGCTCAAACAAGAGATCGCCGCCCTCCGCCTGGAGATGGCGTCGATGGAACATCGCATCGTGGTGCGGCTGAGTGTGGTGGTGACATTCGTTGTCGTCGTTGCGCAGCTGGGCAGCGCGCTGCTGTGGGGTCCGTGAATCAGCACACCTGCTGCACCACGCGGTTGGCAATCTCGAACAGCGTGTCGAAGTCGGCAACGATGGCAGCGTCATCGCCGTGTGGTGACTGCGGATAGTTCAACGCCACGATGATCGGCTGTTCGTCGAGGGCGCTGATGATCTCGATCTCAAAGCCCTCCGGTGCGGTCATCTCAATGTCGTCAACGAAGTCATAGTGGTCTGCTTGTGGGTCGGCTGGCATCACCACAACCAGCACCTCGATCGCGTCGGTGTCGGCGAACCACTTTGCGAATACTTCTTGGTCGCGCCAGAGGAACGCGGCGGTGTTGTCGATGGTGATATCGACCGTCTCAGCATCCGGCCAGTCGTCAACGACTTCGCGTGGGAGCTCGGGCCCCAGTCGTTCGGTGAGCAGCCGCCGTATCTGCTCGAAGGGGTGTTCGGGCGTGCGGGTGATGGTCGGCTCCTCTCTGGTTATGGGGTGAAGATCTCCTCGATGGCACGCTCGAGTCGAGTGACGAGCCGAGCCAGGCTGGGGTTCTGAGTGGAGTGTTTCTTGAACGCCGCCAACAGACCGCGGTAGTTCATTTCTTGGCCTTCTCGGCCGAAGTTGAAATTGGCGAAGATTTCATCGAGTGTTTGACCCGCGCGCACTTGCGTGAGAGTCGACTCGGCATTGTGCACCTTGTCGGCGAGCGACACCAAGATCGACGGGTCATCAGACGACTTTGCCGCGAGATGTTCGTGATACTTCGTCTTGCGCTCGTACCACGTTTCGGGTGACCGTTCCTGTCCGTACTCGCCATCGCTGGTTCCCTTGATGATCGCGACGATGTTGTGCGCCGACTGGGCCGGCACCTCGGCGGCCATCAATTCCCACGTCAGCGAGTTCGCCGAGATCGGTCGGTCTTCGAGCACGTCGTGCAGCAGGGCAGCAGCGGCTTGGTCTTCGGTGCCGCCGTGCTCAATCACGAGGGCCGACACCGCCAGGAGGTGCGAGAGATAGGGGATGTCGCCACCTTTGCGGCTGATGTCTGCGAACTCGCGTGCGGCAACCATGTAGGCGCAATACAGTGCGATACCTGGTTGCCAGCGCGGCGGAAGTTTCTTGGTCATCTGCCGTACCGAGTGTGTCACACCGGTGTTACGCACGATTGGGCCGTTGTGTGTCATGGCCGTCGACGAAATCGCCGCTTCTTGCTCTCTTTGCCGCGTGTGGTTGACGACTTCGAGTCGGCCGCAGCCTTCTCGGAGGCCGCCTTCTCGGCAATCTTGGCCTTGAGCTGCTCGACCGTCATGTAGTTGCCGTAGTCCTCGTCGACTTCTCCTTCGCGGGTGCGAAGTGCTGGCAGTGCTTCTCCTGCTGGGTCGGCTTCGGTGCGAATGACCGTGCCATCGATGAGATGAATCTCGCCCGATCCGTCACGGTGCAACACCGCAAACGCCAGGTCGGGTCGCACGTTCATGGCATTGTGCGTGACCTTGGGGTCGTGCACGATCGCCTGCATCGCTCGCAGACGAGTGAAGACCCAGAAGTATTGCCAGCCGGGGAACCACGCCAGCTCATATCGAAGCTGTGCAAACTGGGCGGCGTTCATGTACCACAGTGCTCGTGAAATGCTCCGCACCTGATCGGGCACCAGCACGATCTCGTCGGGTCGTGCAACCGGCAATTCTCCAGTGGGCCATTCGGGGTTACCGGTCAGGGTGCCGACCACACCCTTGGCGACTGCTTCGGCAACTTGCTTGGCGATCGTGGCCGGATGATGTTGCAGCTCGCTTTGAAACGTGCCGAGCCACTTCTCGCTGGCGAATGTGCCGAGCGTGTCGATGATGCGCTCAGTGATGAGTGCCTCGATTCGATCAAGCAGCTCGCGCTGGGGGTGGTGCTCGCGCAGTTCTCGCTGAACGGGCAGTGCTCGTGGGTCCATGTTGTGCTCCTCATCGCATCCGGCGTTACCACCGACTCGAGGTCGGTTGGTGACCTTCGACGGGCCGGGCCCCTCAGGTCGTCTTGATGAAGTGACGCCGTTTCCGACGCCGTGGCAATCGTGCCACAAGGGTGTTACGCACAGTCGCTGGGTGGGTGTGACGACTCGATCTCGGGCGGGTGTGACGGCTCGTTCGCGCAAGTGCTGACTCTCGTGCCCAAGGCAGTCCGCTGATGCACACGTCACATCGTGTGGTTCCCCGTGCGTAAGGTAAGAACTCGGGCGCACCGCCCGTCGCACCCCCGGAGCCCACGTGACCCAACACCACTTGACCAAGTCGAACTTCAAACTGGGCTGCGACTGCCCTTTTAAGTTGAAGTACTACAAGGCCAAGTATCCGAGCACCCTGCAAGACAACGAGATGCTCGAGTTCTTTGCTGAGGGCGGCTTCATGGTCGAGGCCATCGCGCACGCAGTAATGCTGCATCGCAACCCCGCCGCAAGGTTCGAAGAGACGTTCACCCATGGTCGTTACAGCGCTCGTGTTGACGGGTGGGAATCCGACGGCAAGACCGCAACGCTCACGGAAATCAAGGCCAAGAGCGTTGAGTCGGGCGACCCTGCCCAGTTTTTCGGCGCCAACGGCGAAGTGCTTGGAAACTGGCGCGACTATCTGCTTGACATCACCTTCCAGGTGATGGTCGCACGCGCGGCAAATCCGGGCTTGCGCATTACACCGAAGTTGTGCATGGTGAACAAGAACAAGCCGAGCAATGTCGAAGCGATCTACGCGAAGATCAATCTGCTTGACGACGACTCCGACCGAAGCAAGCCCCGTGCGGTGTTCACCGGCGACGCCAAGGCGCTCGCCGCCGACCATTTTCTCGAGTTCATTGACTGCACCGAGGTGGTCGAGCTGTTGATGCCCGAAGTCATTACGTCCGCGGCTACCTTGCTCGATTTCATGGACGGTAAGCGTGCTGACATTACGCCCGCATTAACCCCGAACCCCTGCAAGAAATGTGAATTCCGCGGCGCGCACCTCTCGCCGAACGGCTTCGCCGAGTGCTGGGGCGAGACCCCACCGATTGGAGCACACGTCATCGACTTGCCGCACGGCACTCGCGGTAAAGAACTCGGCGCAGTCGTGGCCTCAATGCTTGATCGACGCGACTTTTCGCTCGCCAACATTCCCGATTCGGTGCTCGATGGCGGCAAGTCGTATGGCCCACCGCGTCGAAACCATGTTGCAACACTGCGCACTGGCAAGCCCGTGCAAGACACCCAACTCATCACCGAACTTGCAGGCCTCGAATATCCGCTGCATTTCATTGACTTCGAAGCTTCTCGCATCCCGGTGCCGTATTTGCCTGGCATGAAGCCCTACGAGCAGGTGGCGTTTCAGTTCAGCTGCCACACCCTTGCATCACCCGACGCCACCGAGTTGCAGCATGTGCAATGGCTCAACCTGAATGACGTCTATCCGAACGACGAGTTTGTGCGCGAGCTACGCAACGCAATCGGCAATCACGGCACCGTGCTGGTGTGGAGCCACTACGAAAAGACCACGTTGCGTGGCGTGCGTCGCCAGTTGCGCGAACGCGGGCTGCTCGATGCGTCGCTCGCTGCGTGGTTCCAAAGCGTGGCGGGGCCGCTCGCTGGCCCAGATGAGAAAGAAAAAGACATGCCCGATGGGCCGCGCCTCGTCGACATGCTTGAGCTGTCGAAGAAGTACTTTTGTCACCCCAAGATGGGCGGTAGCCACTCGATCAAGAAAGTGCTCGATGCAATCTGGTCGGAGGCGAGCGATTTGTGGGTGCACCCGTGGTTTCGCGCGTACTACCAGAAGGACGAGTCTGGTCAGCCGGTTGATCCGTATCACACGCTGTTGCGTGCAGAGACCAGCGCGTTGTTGGCCGACGTCTCCGACGATGACAATGGCGCAAGCGGTGTCACCAACGGCGTCGGCGCGATGCGGGCCTACCAAGACCTTCTCTATGGAAAGAATCGTGGCAACGAGGCCCACCGGGCAAAGCTTGCGGAAGATCTCTACCGCTATTGCGGGCTCGACACCGCTGCAATGGTGATGATCTGGAAGTACTGGCTCACCCCACGCAGCTAATCGGCGCAGGCCGCATATCGCTAGATATCAGCGCAGTTAAGGCCTATTCGTCGCCTGATTCGAGTTCGAGGGTCTCGGCAGCAGCTGCATCGACTTCGGCGATGCCTTCGCGCTTGCGAATCTTCTCTATCTCGCGCACCTGCACATTGAGCTTCTTGAACCGGGTGCCGTCTTTGTTGATCGACTCGATTGCGCCGACCATCTTCTTGAACTGGTCCTCGACTGCGTCAACTGCCTTCGTGTAGTTGTCCCACTCTTTGTGAAACAGGTTGATTCGGCGCATGATGTCGGCGGCGTTCTTCTCAGTATGAAAGCTGTCGGTGGCTTGTCGAATGACCACCAGAAATGCATACAGCGTGAGCGGGGTGCAGAGAACAACCTTCTGCTCGAGTGCAGTATCGATGAGATCTGGGTCAGCTTCGTGAACGAACGAGCTGATGCTCTCATTGGGCACGAACATGAGCACATAATCAATGGTGTTTGTGACCGCCTTGTCGACGTAGTCGCGCTTGGCGAGGGCAGAGATGTGTCCGTGTAGCGCGTTGAGAAATTGCGCCTTGGCGTTTGCACGCACTGCTTCATCTTCGGCAGCGATATAGAGCGAGTACTGATCGAGTGGAAACTTGACGTCCATAAAGAGCACTCGGTCAGGAGGCATCTCAAACCGATAATCGGGCTTACCGCCACCTTCAATTTGCTGCTGCTTTGAGTAGTTCTTGCCTTCGACGAACCCGGCCGAACGCAAAATGTCTTCAGCCAGTCGCTCGCCCCACTGGCCACGTTTTTGCGAGTTGGAAAGAATGTCTTTCAAATTGTCGGTACGTTTGGCGAGCGCAGAGACGGCCTCTTCGACACTGCCGTACTGCTTGCTACTCGACTCGCGAAGATTCTGCAACTCGGTATTGATCTCCGACAACCGCTTGGTGACATCTTGCGTCACGCCCTTCAATGTGGCGTCGATAACTTGCGCTTTCGCCCCGAGCAGCTCGTTGCTTTGTTTGGTGACGGTCTCGGTGGCGAGGCGAATGGCTTCTTGACGATCTTGTTCTGCTTGACCACTCAGTCGGGCGATTGCATCGTTCAGAGCCTTCTGCGCTGCAAGCTCAACACGTGTCGTCAATTCGTCGGGCGAGATGGTCGGAGATGCGACGACTGCGCCTGCGTCAGGTTTGCGCCGGGCTTGCAGGACCACAACGACGACGAGTGCGGCAACGAGAACTGCGAGAACTATTTCCATGGCCGCGACAGTAGCAACGGGGTGTCTGCTACCCCTGTTTCGACTTCATGGCGACGTACACCATCTGAATGTTGCTCAAGGCGTCGCGCATCGTTTCGGTGTGTTCGCCGAGCCGGTCGCCCAGCCGCTCGACGAGGGCAGCCATGCCATCGATGGCGAGCGATGCCTCGCTCAATTTCGGGGGAGTCGATGAAAGGTGAATCGCTGCCAGCTCATAGAACCCCATGACGTGGTTGACCACCACGACTTGGGCGGGGGCCTCAGCAATGCGGCGGCGGGCGTCATCGAGTGCAGCCTGCGCGTCAGACAACGCCGTCGAGTCGTCACCTGCAGTTTCGCCGCCAAGGAAGTCGTCACTCATCGCCGCTACGCTATTGGAGGCGTTGCCACCGCTTCGGCGGCCAACGCAAGGCAAAGTGATCGGCGGTGCAAGCCACCGATCCACCTCGCCACAAGAATCCAACGAAGGCAGCGATGTCGGTTGGTGAGTGAGTGCGGGTCGAGCGCCTTCGACGCGGTGCGTCGTGCTCGACGCGCGCACACGCCCAAGCGGCCTCCTGACTTCCGCACCATTCCATCTACACAGGAGGCCCAGCCGCTTGAACAGCAGTGAGCAGTCATAAGCACGTCAACGAATGAGCCGCGCTACAACGAGCGCATCCGGGTACCCCGAGTGCGACTCGTCGATGCAGACGGTTCGCAAGTTGGCATCGTGTCGATCGAAGATGCCCTCGCCAGGGCACGGGCCGCCGATCTCGACCTCGTCGAAGTCGCGGCGCAAGCTGATCCGCCTGTTTGCCGAATCATGGACTATGGGAAATTCCGATACGAGGAAGCCCAGCGTCTCAAAGAATCGCGCAAGAAGACCATCCAGATCGTCACCAAAGAAGTGAAGTTCCGGCCGAAGATCGGCACTGGCGACTTCGACACGAAAGTGCGACACATGCTCGAGTTCTTGGAAGAAGGTCACAAGGTAAAGGTGACTCTGCAATTCCGCGGACGAGAGATGGCCCACCCCGAACTCGGGGCGAAGGTCTTGGAATCCGTGCTCGAACGACTCGGGCCGATCGCCAAGGTCGATACGCACCCGAAACTCGACGGCCGCAGCATGACCATGGTGCTCTCGCCAGACAAGAAGGCAGCAGCGAACGCCAAGAAATCGGCGCAAGCCAAGCCCAACACCCAGATCGCCTAATCACCGAAACCACGAAGGAGACAACGACATGCCGAAGATGAAGACATCAAAAACCGCAAAGAAGCGCTTCCGCAAGACAGGGAAGGGCAAGCTGCGTCGTCAACAGGCCATGCGTCAACACTTGTTCGAGAACAAGCCCTCGACTCGCACCCGTCGCCTCGATGGCACGGTCGATGTTCACCCTGGCGACGCGCGCAAAATCAAGCGTCTGCTCGCCGAGCGTTAAACCCGAGTCCCATCCACCCACCAACACCTAAGGAGCACACACCATGGCACGAGTGAAGCGTGGCGTTCACGCCAAGAAGAAGCACAAGGCGATCCTGAAGAAGGCGAAGGGCTACTGGGGCGATCGCAGCCGCACCTTCCGCGCCGCAAACGAAGCGGTGTTGCATGCCGGACAATACGCATTCCGCGACCGCCGTGCGAAGAAGGGCGAGTTCCGCAGTCTGTGGATTCAGCGCATCAACGCCGGTTGCCGTCAACACGACATGTCGTACAGCCGCTTCATCGACGGTCTCAACAAGGCCGGCGTTGAAG
>CAYFNN010000070.1:0-6991 GCA_964344465.1 uncultured Bifidobacterium sp.
CCGATCTTGGTCTTCTTCGTCGGATCCCACACCAAGATGTCGGCGTCAGATCCCGGAGCGATGATTCCCTTTTGCGGATACATGCCGAACATGCGCGCCGGTGTCGTGGCGCACGTCTCAACCCAACGCTCGAGAGAAATCTCACCCTGTACGACGCCCTGATAGATCAGCTCCATTCGGTGTTCGACACCGCCCATTCCGTTGGGGATCTTGGCAAAGTTACCCAAGCCAAGTTCCTTCTGGTCTTTCATGCAGAACGGGCAATGGTCAGTCGAAATGATTGCCAACTCATTCATGCGCAGACCCTTCCACAAGTCGGCGTGGTGATGATGGTGATCATGCTTCGAGCGAATCGGCGGCGAACAGACGAACTTCGCGCCCTCGAAACCCGGACGCGCGAGGTGATCCTCGAGCGTCATGTAGAGGTATTGCGGGCAGGTCTCGGCGAACACGTTGAGACCTTCATGTTGTGCAGCTGCAACTTCGTTCAACGCATCTGATGCCGACATGTGCACGATGTACAGCGGCACGTTGCCTGCCACTTTCGACAACACGATGGCGCGGTGAGTCGCCTCGCCCTCGAGCAGACTCGGGCGTGAGTACGAGTGGTATTTCGGGTCGGTCTGGCCGCGCGCCAGGTATTGCTGCACGAGCACGTCAATTGCGATGCCGTTCTCGGCGTGCATCATGATCATCGCGCCGTTCTCGCTCGCAGTCTGCATCGCGCGCAGAATCTGGCCGTCGTCGCTGTAGAAGACGCCCGGATACGCCATGAACAACTTGAAACTGGTGACACCCTCGTGGTCGACGAGGTACGTCATGTCTTTCAGCGCCTGTTCGTCGATGCCGCCCACGATTTGGTGAAACGCGTAGTCGATTGCGCAATTGCCGCCGGCCTTGCGGTGCCATTCGGCCAGGCCCAGCTGCACGTTTTCGTTGTAGCGCTGAAGCGCCATGTCAACAATCGTGGTAACGCCGCCCCACGCCGCAGCAATAGTTCCGGTCTCGAAGGTGTCGACCGCCGCGGTGCCACCGAACGGCAGCTCCATGTGCGTGTGCACGTCGATGCCGCCTGGCACCACGTACTTTCCCTTCGCGTCAATCACTTTGTCGGCTGTCACACCCATCGCGTCGGCCTGACCGCGCGCATAGAGGGCGACGATGACTTCGCCGTCAATCAACACGTCTTGGTCGTGACGTCCCGTCGGGCTCACGACCGTGCCGTTCTTTATGAGGATGCGGGCCATGGCTTTCTCCTTCGTTGTTTCTTTATCTACGCACGAGCTCGGGGTACGCGTCGGGTCGACGATCGCGATAGAACGCCCAGCGGTCGCGCACCATCTTGATCTTGTCCATGTCGAGGTCGCGCACAATCAGCTCGGGCTTGTGCGGGTCGCCGACATTTCCAACGAACTTTCCTTCTGGGTCGACGAAGTAACTCTGACCGTAGAAGTCGTCGTCGCCGTATTCCGCCTCGATTCCAACACGGTTGATGGCGCCGACGTAATACATATTCGCGACAGCGGATGCCGGCTGCTCGAGACGCCAAATGTATTCAGACAAGCCGCGGCTCGTGGCCGAGGGGTTGAACACAATTTCGGCACCATTCAGGCCGAGCGCGCGCCAACCTTCTGGGAAGTGTCGGTCGTAGCAGATGTACACGCCAACCTTGCCCACCGCAGTGTCGAATACCGGATACCCGTCGGTGCCCGGCGTGAAATAGAACTTCTCCCAGAAACCCTTCACCTGCGGTATGTGCTGCTTGCGATACTTTCCGAGGTAACGACCATCGGCATCGATTACTGCAGCGGTGTTGTAGTACAACCCCGGCTGCACGATCTCGTACATTGGCAGTACCAGCACCATCCCCAGCTCTTTTGCAATGCTCTGAAAGCGCTTGGTGGTCGGGCCGTCGGGAATTGACTCGGTGTAGTCGTAGTACTTGGCGTCCTGCACCTGACAGAAGTATGGCCCGTAGAAGAGTTCTTGGAAGCACATCACTTGGGCGCCTTGTTTGGCCGCCTCACGAGCCGCAACCTCGTGCTTATCAATCATTTTGTCTTTGCTGCCAGCCCAGTCGGTCTGCAACAACGCTGCCTTTACTACGCGGCCCATGCCGAATCCCCCCACTTCACTATGTAGACCTTCCAAGGTAGTGGGGCAAACCGCCAACGGCTCTGGGCGGGCACGTCAGACCATCATGCGCCTCGTTGACCCCGCGTGCCGCTCACTACCGTTGCCCACATGGCGCAAACAACTCGACCCCCGTTCGGCGGAGTAATCGGCAAAACCCTCCCTGACTCCACCCCGTGGTGGCCCGAGCTGCAGGTGGCCCCTAACGGGTCACCAAACATCGTTGTCGTCCTGCTCGACGATGTCGGCTTTGCTCAATTCGGTTGCTATGGAAGCGACATTCGAACGCCGACCTTTGATTCTCTTGCTGCTCATGGGCTGCGATTCAACAATCATCACACCACTGCGTTGTGCTCGCCAACACGCGCTGCACTATTGACCGGCCGAAATCATCACAGCGTTGGTATGGCGAGAATCGCAGACCGAACCTCTGGATTCCCTGGCTACAACGCCGAGATGTCGCACGAAGACGGCATGATCTCAGAGATTCTCGTCCGCAACGGTTACAGCACGTTCTGTGTTGGCAAGTGGCATCTCACTCCGCCACATGAACAGCAGATGGGTGCACGTCGTTGGCGGTGGCCACTGGGTCGCGGCTTTGAGCGCTACTACGGGTTTCTCGGAGGTGAGACCGATCAGTACTACCCCGATCTCGTCTTCGACAATCATGAAGTTGAGCCGCCTCGTTCTCCCGCTGAGGGATATCACCTCACCGAGGACATGGCCGACAAGGCGTTGCTCTTCATGAACGACGCACGAACGGCTCACCCGACGAAGCCGTTCTTTCTCTGGTTTGCTCCGGGGGCTTGCCATGCGCCGCATCAGGCACCTAAGTCGTACATTGACGCGTATCGCGGACAGTTCGACAAGGGCTGGGATGTGTGGCGCCAAGAGGTGTTTGCACGCCAGGTGAAATCTGGCGTGATGCCGAGTGACACGGTGCTGAGCGAGCGACCGCACTGGGTGCCCGCATGGGATTCACTGTCGGCAGACGAACGCCGTTTGTATGCGCGAATGATGGAGGTGTACGCCGGCTTCCTCACGCACACCGACGCTCAAGTCGGGCGGCTCGTCGAGCACCTAAAAGTGCTCGGTGAATTCGACAACACCATATTCATCGTGATGAGCGACAACGGTGCCTCCGCAGAGGGCGGCCCGAAGGGCTCATACAACGAGGTGTTCTTCTTCAATTTCGTGCCCGAGAGCCTTGAAGAAAACATGAAGCGCATCGACTTACTCGGCACACCTGATGCGCACAACCACTACCCGTGGGGTTGGGCGTGGGCGGGCAACACACCCTTCAAACGCTGGAAGCGAGAAACCCACGAGGGAGGTGTCACCGACCCGATGATCGTGCATTGGCCCAAAGGCATCACCGGGCAAGGTGGAGTTCGTGAGCAGTACACACATGCGATCGACTTGATGCCCACATTGCTTGATGTTTTGAACATCGAACCGCCGAAAGAGATTGCCGGTGTCAAGCAGAATCCCATCGAAGGCGTGAGTTTCGCCCATACGTTCAAGGATGTTGGCGCACCGACCAAGCACCTCACGCAGTACTTCGAGATGATGGGATCGCGCGCGATGTATCACGACGGCTGGAAAGCAGTCGTCTTCCACCCCATGCCGGGAGTCGCATACGACGGAAGCGACCCCAACTTGCCTTTCGACGAAGACCAATGGGAGCTATACCACGTGGCGAAAGATCGTTCAGAATCCAACAATCTCGCCGCAACCAGACAAGACAAATTGCAGGAGATGATCTCGTTGTGGTGGAAGGAAGCAGAGTCGCATCGAGTGCTGCCGCTCAACAATCAGCCGGGGAGGTTCGGAGATCGCCGACATCATCGCGAACGGTACGTCTATCGTCCAGGCATCGGCTCGCTGCCACGCGCCGTTGCACCGAACCTGCACAACCGCGGCTTCAGGGTGATCGCCGAAGTTGACTCACCTGGCTCTGTGAACGGTGCAATCTGCGCACATGGCTCGGCATCAGCAGGTTATGCAATTTACGTGCGCGATAACAGACTCCACTACCTCCACAATTTCTTGGGTCTGCAAAGATTCGTAGCTGCAGCAAGTGTTCCTGTGCCTCGCGGCAAGCATCAGTTGATCGTCGACTTCACGATGACTGGCCGCTTCAAGGGCAACGTCGAGTTGTTCTATGACGATTTGCCCGTCGGGGCCGCGGAGATTCCCATCACTGTGCCGTTCTTCTACGGAACTGCTGGTTTCACCGTTGGTTACTTGCGTGGCCACTCGGTAGTTGAGCAGGAGCATGCTCCGTTTGCGTTCACGCCAGGGGCGCTCATCACCGTGACTGTCGAGCCGGAGGGCTCAACGTGGCGCGACCCTGTACGCGAAGACCGCTCGGCACTCGGCACGCAGTAATGCCTCCAAACGTCTTACTGGTCACACTCGACCAGTTTCGCGGTGACTGTTTGTCGTCGCTTGGCCACCGTGTAGTACGTACGCCCAACCTTGACGCGCTCGCCACAGAATCGGTAACTTTCGCCCGTCATTACAGTCAGGCCGCACCGTGTTCGCCTGGTCGCGCCAGTTTGTACACGGGCACGTACCAAATGAATCATCGGGTGTGTTTCAATGGCTCGCCGCTTGACGACCGACTCGACAACATTGCTCGCTTGGCTCGCCGCGTTGGATATGCGCCCGCACTCTTTGGCTACACCGACCAGGGCATCGACCCCCGGGTCACGACAAATGCCGATGATCCGCGACTCTCGACCTATCAAGGCGTGCTGCCCGGCTTCGACTGGGTACTTGATTTGAGCGAGCCCTATGTGCCGTGGCTTGCTCACCTGCGCGCCAACGGACACGACATCGACGACCACGTCGCGGCACTCATCAGCGAGCCAGAACGCGACGAGTCTCTCAGCATCACGGCGTTTCTCACCGACAACTTCCTCAACTGGCTCCATGAGCGTGGCGCAAAGAACACCAGTGCACCATCGCACTCGCGTAACACGCCGTGGTTCGCACACCTCAGTTACCTACGACCACACCCGCCGTACACCGCGGCGGGAAAATGGGCCGGCGCCTACGACCCAGCGACCGTCGACATGCCAATCACCCCTGCTTCCGAACGCCACGGTTTTCACGAAGCGGTGATGCAACTACCCGACACGGCTGCGCCGCGTACCGAAGCGGGTGTCCGCAGAATGCGCGCCCAGTACTACGGCATGATCGGCGAAGTCGACCACCACCTCGGACGAATCGTCGCAACACTGCACGATCGCGACGAGTGGAACAACACCGTCATCATCATCACCGCCGACCACGGCGAACAACTCGGCGACCATGGTCTGCGCGAAAAGGTGGGCTTCTTTGAGCAGAGCTATCACATCATCGGCATGGTGCGCTCGCCGCAACACCAGGCCGGACATGGTCGTGTGGTGCGAGCGTTCACTGAGAATGTGGATGTGTTTCCCACATTGTGTGAGTTACTCGTTACACCAACCCCTGCGCAGTGCGACGGTCGCTCGCTCGTGCCGTGGCTGGCCGGCGAAACCCCTGCCGACTGGCGGGAGATGGCCACGTGGGAATACGACTGGCGACAGCTCTACATCAACGATGCACCCGACGGATCGGCGTTGAATTGGCCCAACGACCGTCGACTCGAGCGTCAGAACCTCTGCGTGCAACGCGACGAGAGCGCAGCGTATGTGCAGTTCGGAAACGGTGACTGGTTGGCTTTTGATCTTGCGAGTGACTCAACTTGGCGCACGCCGGTGACCGATGCTGCTCGTGTGCTGCCACTCGCCCAACGCATGCTCACGTGGCGATCGCAGCACACGGAGCGAGGTTTGTCAGGAATGAAACTCGAAACCGGCGGGGTGGGGCGATGGCCCGCTGGTGTGTCGTGGCGCGAGTCTCACTGAGACAAAGAGACAACATTCGACGGGTGTATTGGCACCAGTAACCATCGCCGAACTCGCCACATTGTGCGACTCGAGGTGATAAGGGCGTCTTTCCCCGCTTTGCCGAATTGCGCGCCGCCACCGCCAAATTCGGTGGGGTCGACCATGTTCGGCAAGGCTAGGGCTATGGCTTTTCGCTGGGGTATTGCAGGCACGGGGCGCATCGCGAGTGACTTCGTCGATGGTTTACGACAGGTTCCCGATGCCGATGTTGTAGCGGTGTGTTCGCGTAGTGCCGACACTGCGCGTGAATTTGCAACTCGTCGCGGAATCTCCCGCTGGCATGGCTCGTACGAAGCACTCGCCGATGACCCCAACGTCGACATCGTGTACGTGGCCACACCAAGTGCACGACATCGCTCCGATACCGAAATGTTCCTCCGTGCAGGAAAACACGTGCTCTGTGAAAAGCCATTCGCTCTCAATGGCGCCGAAGCAAAGTCAATGATTCGTACTGCACGCGACTCTGGTCGCTTTGTGATGGAGGCAATTTGGAGCCGATTCCTCCCCGTCTATGTGTCCCTCGGCGAAATACTGCAGTCGCAACCGCTGGGACGCATCTCGCGCGTCGAGACTGACTTCGGTTTCGTTGGGTCGACAGACCCGGGCCACCGCCTCAATGACCGAAAGCTCGGAGGTGGCGCACTTCTCGATCTCGGCATCTACTGCCTGCACTTTGCACGATTCGTGCTTGGAGGTCATGACACCGTCACCGCAGCAGGAGAGCTCAACGAGCAAGGTGTCGACATTGATGCCACCTACACCCTCGGCTACTCGAGCGGTGCCCAGGCTGTCTTGCGGAGCAGCACTCGCCATGCGACACCGTGCGTGGCTCGCATCGTCGGTGAACATGGAGAGATTGTGGTTGACCGATTCATGCACCATCCGCCCGGCTTCGCCGTTCGCTTGGATGGTCACGC
>CAYFNN010000071.1:0-6949 GCA_964344465.1 uncultured Bifidobacterium sp.
ATCACGACTAGGCCCTTGTCGCAGTGAGCCACGCGTCGTACATGCGCTTGTATTCTCCCCCATTTGCCATCAGCGTCTCGTGGGCACCGTCTTCCACCACTCGACCGTTCGATAACACCACCACTCGATCGGCTCGTGCGGCTGTCGACAATCGATGTGCAATCGAAATCGTCGTACGACCCGCCGAGAGTTTGCGTAGTGCACGGGCCAGCCGCACTTCGGTGAGCGCATCCACCGACGAGGTCGCTTCGTCGAGAATCAACACGTCGGGACTCACGAGTGAAGCGCGCAAGAGCGCCACCATCTGTCGCTCGCCGGCGGCAAGCGACGCACCACGTTGGCCAACTTGCGTCTGCAAACCATCGGGCAATGCGGCCACCCAGTCGTCAAGCTCGAGAGAGCGCACCGCAGCGAGCAACTCATCGTCGGTGGCATTGGGGGCAGCGAACCGCAGGTTGTAGGCGATGCTCTCGGCGAACAAGAACGGCTCTTGGGGCACCACGGTAAGGCGGCGTCGCAGATCGTCGTTGGCAACATGCTTCACATTCACCGCTCCGATCGTGATTCGGCCCTTGGTGGGGTCTGCCAGTCGGGCCACGAGTCGCGCGACGGTGGTCTTGCCCGCGCCCGACTCACCAACGAGAGCGATGTGCTGCCCGGGTGGAATCGTGAGCGTCAGTGATGTGAGCACATTGGCAGCGGGTTCGTCGTCACGTGGCGCATAGGCGAACGTCACGTCGTGTAGCGCCACGCCGAGTCGACCGGCAGGCAACAACACCGGGTTGCTGGCAGGTGGCGGACCAATCGGGGTGTCGAGAATGCTCAACACCCGCCGCAAACCGGCCACTGCCGTCTGGGTCTGGTCGATGACCTCGGTGAATTCTGCGATCGGTTCGAGGAATCGATACGTGAGGAACATGAATCCAACCAATGACCCGGCAGTGAGACCAGCGGCATCACCTCGCCACACGCCGATACCCACCACTGCAACCACGGTGAAAACGCTGAACACCTCCCCAGAAGGAAACAGCAACGCGCCGATGAAGCCTGCGCGAATCGACGCGCGTGCACGGCGCTTCGTGGTGGCTTGCATTCGTTCGAGTGCCGGCTCAACCGCGTCGTAGGCCTGCAGTGTCTCAACGCCGGCGACGGTCTCGCTCACCGATGACAACATTTGGGCATTGCCTTCGCGTACTCGGTCGTAGGCACGAACCAGTCGCCGTTGCACCAGTCGCAACACGATGATGAGCGGAGCCACCACTCCGAAAGCAACGATGGCGAGCAGCCAGTCGTAGGCGATCATCACGCATGCAACGACGAACATCAACGACAGGTCGAGCATCCACGCCAGACCGCCCCACGCAAAGAACATCGTCAACGTCTCAATGTCGCTCGTTACACGCGCAACGAGCGCGCCGCGACGTTCTTCGTTTTGGTCAGCAAGGCTCAGGCGGTGAATGTGGTCGAACAAACGCACGCGCAGGCCATAGAGACCCTCTTCTGCAGCCGTGCCCAGTCGATATACCGCGGTGCGTTGACCCCAAGCCGCGAGCAACACCACCGCGCCGGCAACGGCACAAAGTCGCAGAATGACATCCATCTGCACACCAGTTGGCAGGAATCCCTTGTCGATGGCCTGCTGGATTGCGATTGGTATTGCCACACGACCAGCGGCGCCGAGCAACGCCAGAACGAACGTCAGCGCGAGACCCTTGCCCAACGCAGGGGCTTGCGCCATGCCGGCACGAATCGTGTCGACTGCCCCGCGGCGACGAACTTCCTGAGTGATGTCGTCGGTCAGCATTAGTGGGTACCCGCTGCTTCCGATGACTGTCGGTCGTGTTCGAACGCAGAGATCAGTGTTCGATAGTCGTTGCTGTTACCCAAGAGCGACTCATGCGTGCCAGCAGCCACCACTGCACCATCGGACATAAAGACCACTTCATCGGCAAGAGCAATGGTCGACGGACGCGATGCAACGACAAGTGTCGTCACACTGTCACCGAGCGACCGCAGATTATTCAGCACTGTCGCCTCGGTGGTCGGGTCAAGTGCCGAGGTCGTGTCGTCGAGCAACAAGAGTTCGCTGCCCATGGCGAGCGCCCGCGCCAATGCGAGACGCTGCCGTTGTCCACCACTCAGACTGACACCTCGCTCGCCGAGTTCGGTATCAAGTGAGACACCGAGATCGGCGACGAACTCCGCCGCCGCGGCGAGGTGTAGCGCTCGATCGATGGCATCTTGTCCGACATCGGCACCGAGTGTCAGGTTGTAGCGCAGGCTCTCGGCGAAGAGAAACGCCTCCTGAAAGACCAGTCCGATACGAGTCGTACCGAGCGCCACGCTGCCGGCTCGAGCGGGCACGAGACCAGCGATGAGGTGCAGCAGCGTGGTTTTTCCCGAGCCGGTCGCCCCAACGATGGCTACCGTACGGCCACGCTCGACGCGCAGCGAGACATCGCGCAGAGCAAGCAGAGAGTCCACGTGGCCCGCACTCACTCGTCGAAGGTCGACCATTGCGTCAGGGCTCTTGCCGATCATCGTTCGCGGATTCGGCGTCAGTGGTTCGTTCAACACTTGTTGTACACGCGCCCATCCGCTTGCCGCATGCGGAAGTTCAGAGAAGAGATAGCTCACAATTCGCAATGGCAGCGACACCAGAGTGAACAAAAACACGAAGGCCGACAATTCGCCGACGGTCATTGCACCGTCCCTCACGCGCACGGCACCGAAAGCAATGATTGCGATGTTCACCAGTGACGGCGCCGCGTCAATGAGCGACTCAAAGGTGGAGCGCAAGGTGATTGCATTCGTGCGCGCCTTTCGCAGGCGTCGGGAGATCACCGCGAGTCGTTCGGTTTCACGATCTTCGGCTCCGAATGCCTTGACGACGAGTACTCCGTCGAAGCTCTCGTGTGCCGCTTCGCTGAGGGCGCCGAGTTCATCTTGGGCAACTTGATAGTGATAGTCGACCTTGCGCTGATACAGGATGTTCGTCGCCAACATGATCGGAAACACCATGAATGCGAACAATCCCAGCCACACGTCGGTGAGGATCAGCCATACACCTGAAACGACCAACAACACCACCACCGAGGATGCGAATGGCATCGGGCCGAGAATCGTTGCCGCTGCATCAGTGTCGACACCAGCCCGCGCAGCGATGTCGCCGGTCATTCTCGAGCGGTGCCACGATGCGGGCTGGCGCATCAAGTGACTGAGCGTGTTGTCTGCGATGGTCTTGGCGGTCGACTGATTGGCCACACCTGCAAAGGTGCGACGTACGACCACACCGCCGGCACGCACCAAACCGATGGCTACGACGACTCCTGATACCCACGCCCAGGTGCGAAACCGCACGGCGCCTTCGGCGAACGTGGGCAGAATCACCTCGTCAATCAACATCTTGACGCCGAATGACGACAGCACCGTGGCGATGGCGAAAACCGCCGCACCGCTGACGGCGATGAAGAAGTACCCCTTGTGAAAACTGACCATCGCCCACATCAGGTTCTTGGCACGAACGAACCGATTCGGTGCGATGGTGCTGGGTAGCGTCTCGGAAGTCATGCGGCGATTGGGAATAGTCATTCTGTCACTTGTCTGTGCGGCAATCGCGGCTATGTGGGTGTACGCATTCGGCTTTGCATCAAAAGAGGCAGTCAACAAGATTGCCGACGAAGCATGGACCCAACGCGCCGACGCGCGATGTCTCATTGCCAAGAACGAACGCGCAGCGCTAGCGGATTTCCGATTGATCACCGAGGCAGGCCAGAGTGCACTCATCGAACGTGCGAACCTCGTCGATCAAGCCACAGACACCATCGAACGCATGATCAGTGATTTGCGCGACGACTCACCCGCCGACCCGAAAGGCCAAGCAATCGTTCCGCTCTGGTTGGCCGACTACGACACCTACGTCGCCGATCGTCGTGCCTACGCCGCATTGCTGCGCACCGGAGAGAACCCGCCGTTTGCCGAGTCGACGTTCGAAGGTCTGCCTCTCAGCGAGAGGATTGCGACCTTTGCCGGAGACAACCGCATGAAGAATTGCGCACCGCCCATCGACTTATCGGTGTAGTAACGCGCATCTACACCGCGCGACGCTGCTGCGCCGCGCTCCTGCACCGCGCGCCCGCAGTGCCCGTTAGCGGAACTCGTCGGCCGGCCGCCAACCACTCTGCGGGTCGTAGCGCTTGATGACGCGTGCTGGCGCACCAACCGCAACACAAAAATCGGGGAGTTCGCCGGTGACCACCGAGTTGGCACCAACCGCAACGTGTCTGCCGATGGTGGCCCCGGGCAGCACCACCGTGCCGGCCCCCAGCCATGAACCGTCGCCGATCACGACTGGGCGTTCGGGTTGAGTCTGTTGCGAGATGGGTCGTGTGACGTCTTCGTAACCGTGATTTTGGTCGGTGATGTACACATGGTGACCCGTCCATACGTCGTTGCCGATGTCGATGGCGAGATGTCCAACGATGCCGCTTCCTCGGCCAATGAGACACCGATCTCCGATTCGCACGACGGGTGAGGTCACGCATTCCTGGCCGGGCATCATGCCTGCCGACAGGGCGATATATGGCCCGAGCATCGTGTCGCTTCCAATCTCGATGTAGTGCTCGTTGTAGATGGTGACCCACGGAAACGCAATCAGCGATCCACTGCCAAAGCGCTTGAACGCCCGACCGCGGGGCGTATCGGCGGTGATGGCCGCAGCGAACTGCCAGTCTTCGAATCGCTGCTGTACGACTCGGGCGATGACGCCTTCAATGGCCTTGCGCAACACGCCAACACGGTACCGCTCAGTACGCTCGGGGCATGCCTGACGCCGTCGAAGTTCATCGCAATATCGTTTACGCAACTGCCCGTCGGTTCGCCGCGCCCACGCGCACCTCTGCACATCGTGCACTCGATTCCGCCGTTCAATGTCCGCAGGTGCCTGGCCTGCTCGAAACCGCAATGGGCACGGGCAGTGTCACCATGCAGGAAGACTGCCTCACGCTCAATGTTTTTGCGCCACAAGCGACTCCATCAGCGGGTCAACATCGTGTTCTGCCCGTGCTCGTGTGGATTCACGGTGGAGCATTCACCAACGGCACTGCCAACGCATCGTGGTACGACGGAACCCAACTAGCGCAGCGTGGCTGTGTCGTGGTCTCCATCAACTACCGGCTTGGAGCCTTCGGCTTTACCGGCAAGGCCGACGTTGGGTTGCTCGATCAAATCGCTGCGCTCGAATGGGTGCGCGACAACATCTCGCGTTACGGCGGCGACCCCCAGAACGTAACGATCTTCGGCGAGTCGGCGGGCGGCTGCAGCGTGCTCGCCCTGCTCGCTGCACCGCAAGCCACTGCACTTTTCCAAAAGGCATGGGCGATGAGTCCGTCCATCGGTCAACTGCGAACGCTCGCACGCGCCGATGAGTCTGAACGTTTGTTGCTCCGCGAAGTCGGTGTCTCTTCGCTCGCCGATGCTGGCAGCGCCACCGTTGACGACCTGCTCGCCGCACAGGGCAATATGTTGCGCGACCCGAAAGACATCGTCACGATGTTCAGCCCGACTATCGGCGGTGATGTGTTGCCCGCTGACGCCCACGAGCGAATTCACAACGACAAGCGACCGCTCGTCATCGGCACGATGCGTGATGAGAGTCGGCTTTGGGTTGCCTTCAATCCGGCCGCTGCAAATTTCACCGAGGCACAAGCGCGGGAGCACTTCGAACAACGCTTCGGTGACGACGCCGAACGCGCGTGGAAGGCCTATAGCGACCTGCGACCGGGTTCCACCCCCGCACAGATGCTGGCCGCGCTGCAAAGTGACGAATCGTTTCGTGCTCCTGCGTGGCGCGTCATCGACGGACGAGATGCGGCGGGTTCTCCGACGTGGTCGTACTTCTTCACCTGGCCAACACCCGTGTTCGGTGGCGTACTCGGGGCCTGCCATGGTCTCGATATACCTTTCGTCTTCGACAACATCTCGGTACCTGGGGTCGAACTGTTTATCGGTCAATCGTCGGCACATCGCGCCATCGCCGACACAATGTCGGGTGCGCTGCGGCAGTTTGCACACACCGGCGAGGCGCCATGGCTACATACCGACAGCAAACGCACCACGATGCAAGTTGATGAACGTACCGACATTCTCGTTGACCCTGAGCGTGCGCTGTACGACCTGTGGAATCGTTGACCCAAACTTCGCACCAACCCGATCGCCCCGTTGGCGACTCTCAGCGCGTGGTTGGCGGCACTCAGCGCCTGGTCGGCGCCACTCAGCGCCCCGTTTGGCACGACGCCGACCGACACGACTGGCCTGTCGAGCGCGCGCCATCTTCGGCGCAGGTCGACGTCGCCATCGTCGGCGGCGGTTTCAGCGGATTGTGGACCGCCTATTACTTCGCACTCGCCCGACCAGACCTCTCGATAGCGGTCTTCGAATCGGCACGAATCGGTTTCGGGGCCAGCGGTCGCAACGGTGGCTGGTGCAGCGGCATGTACGCCCTGTCGCCCCACGAGCTCGCCACACAGTTCGGTCGAGATGCGGCCCTTCACGCCTATCGCGAAAGCTTCGCAACGCTCAACGAGATTGAGCGGGTTCTCGCTCGTGAAGCGATCGAATGCGACTGGCACCGCGGGGGTTCGCTGACTTCGGCCACCATTCCCCTGCAACGCGAGCGTCTCGTCAGCGACCTCCGTGCGCAACACGCGGTGGGCATCAGCCACGATGACCTGCGTTGGCTCGAACCCGGGGAAGTTGCCGACGAGCTACGTCTCGCCGACTCCCACGGTGCCGTCTACACACCGCACTGCGCAACAGTGAACCCGTATTCCTTGGTGCTTGGTTTGGCGCGCGCCGCGCGGCGTCGTGGGGTGCACCTCTGGGAAGAGTCGCCTGTCGTGAGTTTCACCAATGGTGAGGTTGTTCATGCGGCAACAGCCGACGCTGGCGA
>CAYFNN010000072.1:0-6932 GCA_964344465.1 uncultured Bifidobacterium sp.
CGCCGCCGCGAGATCGAAGTGATGAAACTCGTGGGTGCGACGAACTGGTTCATCCGCATCCCGTTCATGCTCGAAGGCCTGCTGCAGGGGCTCATCGGCGGCGTGGTGTCGTGCTTCGGCGTGTGGGGCCTCAACAGCGCGTGGACGAACGGCGTCGCCACCTTCAAGCCGGGCACGGGCATCGCGAGTCTCGTCGTGCCGGGCGGGTATCTCTCGGGCGTGATGATCGTGTTGTTGCTGCTCGGTGCGGCTGTCGGCGCCATCGGGTCGGCGATTGCGGCATCACGCTTCCTCGACGTCTGACCCACGACGTTCGACCCGCGCCACCGTCGCAAGCCCCTCTGCGTCTGACCCGCACAAGGGGTGCCAGCCCCACGACCGTCCAACATTCCGGCCACTTCTCTACACTCGGGCAGCGTGAGCACCTACACACAGATTCGCTACGACGTGAACGGCGGAGTCGCGACCGTCACCCTCCACCGCCCCGAGAAGATGAACGCCTTCACCGGCGTGATGATGAACGAACTTCTCGCAGTCTTCGACGAGATCGACGCCGACGATGCAGTGCGTGCGGTGATTGTGACCGGCGAGGGACGCGCGTTCTGCGCCGGCGCGGACTTGTCGGGTGGCGCCAAGACCTTCGACGACGGCGACTGGTCGAGCCCCAGCGACGTCTCGACCCGCCGAGACGGTGGCGGTCGCGTCACGCTGCGAATCTATGACTGCAAGAAGCCGGTCATCGGCGCCATCAACGGCGCAGCAGTCGGAGTCGGCGCCACGATGACGCTGCCGATGGACATGCGTCTTGCGTCCAACACCGCGCGATTCGGTTTCGTCTTCTCGCGTCGCGGCATCGTGCCAGAGGCGTGTTCGTCGTGGTTCTTGCCGCGCGCGGTGGGCATCTCGCAAGCCGCCGAATGGGTGTACAGCGGACGCGTGTTCGACGCGCAAGAGGCATTGCGCGGAGGCCTCGTTCGCTCGCTGCACGAGCCCGCTGATCTCTTGCCTGCCGCGCGAAATCTCGCCGAAGAGATTGCGCAGAACACATCGGGGGTGTCGGTGGCGTTGGCGCGCCAGATGCTGTGGCGCATGTTGGGTGCCTCGCATCCGATGGAGGCCCACCGTGCCGACTCGCGCGGCATTCAACTTCGCGGCCGTAGTGCAGACGCGCACGAAGGAGTCACGAGTTTTTTGGAGAAACGCCCGGCGAAGTTCACCGACTCCGTCTCGCGCGATTTGCCCGACATCTTCCCCAATTGGGAAGACCCCGAGTTTTCGTGACGGGCGCTCGACGTTCGTGACCGACACGGGGCTCGCCGACGGCGCAGCGCAGCCGACTGTCTACGAACGCGTCGGCGGTCAGCAGTTCTTTGATCGACTCGCCGCCGAGTTTTATCGCGGTGTACGCAGCGACCCCGTGTTGCTTGCGTTGTATCCGCAGCCTGACGATCTCGCGCCCGCACAACGACGGTTGGCGATGTTTCTTGCGCAGTACTGGGGTGGGCCGACGACGTACCTCGAAGAGCGCGGGCATCCGCGTTTGCGAATGCGCCACGCTGCGTATCCCATTGACGAATCGATGCGCGACCGTTGGCTGTCGCACATGAATGCCGCTCTCGATGCGGTGGCGACGACAGCCGACGTGGTGGGGGAGATGCGCGACTACTTCGTTCGCGCCGCCGATCACCTGCGCAATGTGTGAATCACACCGCCGACCACCTGCGCAACGCGTGAGAGAAGCCGCCGCTCAGCGCAGCGCGTAGCACGCAATCGCGCTGGCTGCTGCAACGTTGAGCGAGTCGACGCCCTCTTGCATCTCGATGCGCACGCGATGCGTGCATGCTGACATCACGTTTGTATCCAGCCCCTCTCGCTCTGAGCCAAAAAGCAAGAGCCTGCGGGGCTGGTCGATGCGCACCTCCCGCAGCGGCACGGCATCGCCGCTCGGTGTGAGCGCGATGGTCGCCACACCTTCTGCGTTCAACGTTCTGACGAAGCCGGCGACGTCGCTCACCCGCGAGTGCGGCACATGAAATGCATTGCCCATCGACACTCGCAGCGCTCGGCGAGCAAGCGGGTCGGCGCTGTTGTCGTCGAGAAACATTGCGTCCCACCCCATTGCCGCGGCGTTACGAGTGATGGAGCCGATGTTGACCGGGTTGTCGACGTGGTCGACGAGCACTCCGCGCGTGAACGATGCGCTGAGCCTCGCCAAATCTGCGGGCATCGGGCGTTTAAACAGGCTGATCACGTCGAGCGGCACACCGAGCCCCGTGATGTTGCGCCGCAGGTCTTCGCTCGTGAGATACGAGTAACGCTCGTAGCCCGGAGCGAATGCCGCCAATCGCGCCTCACCCTTTTCGCTCACGAGTGCTGCGACTGGTTCGCACCCGGCTTCAAGCGCACGTTGCGTGACGAGGTCGCCTTCGGCAATAAAGAGTGGTCCACCGGCACGCTGCTGCAAAACGCCGGTCAGGCGGCGTTCGCGCCAACGAAACGGGTCGAGTCGTTCGTCGCTCTCGTCGGTGATTGCAGTTAGTGGCACGGTGGCACGTCGACGTCTTCAGACACCACGGCTTAGAAGTGCCAGGGGTAGTTCGACCAGTCGGGGTCGCGCTTCTGCAAGAACGCGTCGCGACCTTCTTGTGCCTCGTCGGTCATGTAGGCGAGTCGCGTGGCTTCGCCGGCGAACAGTTGTTGGCCGACGAGACCGTCGTCGATGAGGTTGAAGGCGAACTTCAGCATGCGTTGTGCGGTTGGGCTCTTCTCGTTGATTTCGCGCGCCCACTCAAGCGCCACTTTCTCCAGTTGGTCGTGGTCAACGACCGCGTTCACCATGCCCATGCGGTGTGCCTCGTCGGCGGAGTATTCACGCCCGAGGAAGAAAATTTCGCGCGCGAACTTCTGCCCGACTTGTCGCGCGAGGTACGCCGAGCCGTAACCGCCGTCGAAACTCGCGACGTCTGCATCGGTCTGCTTGAACTTCGCGTGCTGCTTGCTCGCAATCGTGAGGTCGCACACCACGTGCAGGCTGTGTCCGCCTCCGACCGCCCAACCTGGCACGACACACACGACCACCTTCGGCATGAAGCGGATGAGTCGTTGAACTTCGAGGATGTGCAATCGCCCGGTGCGCGCGGCCGAGATCGTGCTCGCATCGTCACCCTCGGCGTACTTGTAGCCGTCCTTGCCGCGGATTCGCTGGTCGCCGCCGCTGCAGAACGCCCAACCGCCATCTTTCGGAGATGGACCATTGCCGGTGAGCAGCACGCAGCCAACGTCTGGTGTTTGACGTGCATGGTCGAGTGCGACGAAGAGTTCGTCCACCGTTTGCGGGCGGAATGCGTTGCGAACTTCCGGCCGGTTGAATGCGACACGCACGGTACCCGAGTCGACACTGCGGTGGTATGTGATGTCGTGAAAGTCGAAGCCCGGTACTTGCTTCCACGCTTTCGCGTCGAACAACGGCGAAATGACGGCACTGCCGGTGGGTTTTGTCACATGAACAGTCTGCCTGCGTCATGCGATGAGTGGTAATTTTGGTCGCTCATGGCGCTTCTTGTCGCGGTGCTGGGGCTCTTTGTCGTTGGAGTCGGGACGGCGGTGGGATTGCGACGCCGACCCATGGTGGGGGCAGTGGCCGGCCTCGGCGTGTTGTTGGCGGGTGTGGCCGCGACGTTCTTTGAAGGTGTGGGCTCGAACGAGCCACCATCCGCAACCATCGAGTGGCTGAGTGCCATCGGCCTCGACCTCCACTTTTCACTTGATGGGTTCGGCGTACTCATGTCGTTCATCGTCTTGGTGCTGGGGTTTGCTGTTCTCACCTACGCCATCGCCTACTTCGATCACGACGAAACCTTTGCCCGGTTCGTCGGCGTATTCCTTGCGTTCGCCGGCTCGATGACCGGCGTGGTGATTGCTGCCGACCTCTTCACCATGTTCGTCTTCTGGGAACTCACCTCCATCTGCTCGTTCTTGTTGATCGGTCTCAACGACAAGTCAGACTCCGCGCGACAGGCGGCTGTACGGGCTCTCCTCACGACCGGCGCAGGCGGGCTGTGCCTGCTCGGCGCAGTCGCACTGTTGCAAGTTGAACTTGGCACGACCCGATTCAGTGAGCTGGTGGCGGCTCAACCAACTGGCGCGGTGATTGACGCTGCGATGGTGCTCATTTTGTTGGGTGCATTCACAAAGAGCGCACAGTTTCCGTTCCACTTCTGGTTGCCGGGTGCGATGGCGGCACCCACGCCAGTGAGCGCATACCTGCACTCCGCAACGATGGTGAAAGCAGGAATCGTTCTTCTTGCCCGCACGTCACCCGCATTTGGCCAGTCGAGTTTGTGGCAATGGTGGGTGGTGCTCGCCGGAGTAGTCACGATGCTGATCGGTGGCTGGCGAGCCCTTCGTCAGAATGACGCCAAGCTGTTGCTCGCTCACAGCACGGTGTCGCAGCTTGGTCTGCTCACGGTGTTGGTTGGCATCGGCTCTCCGCTGGCTCTGTATGCGGGCGTGGCTCACTTGTTTGCGCATGCGGTATTCAAGGTCGGTCTCTTCTTGGGAGTTGGAGTCATTGACCACGACCTCGGTACTCGTGAAGTTTCACGTCTTGCCCAAGCGCGCACCAAACTGCCGCTTGTGACGGCGTCGCTCGTGGCCGCGGCCCTGTCAATGGCGGGCATCATCCCGTTCTTTGGCTTCGTCACGAAAGAGAAAGCACTCGTTGCGCTCCTCGATGCCGACCTCGGCAACGTTGCAAAAGTTGCACTAGCGGGTGTCGTGCTCGGCTCTGTCTTGTCGGTGGCCTACAGCGCACGTTTGCTGCATGCGTTGTTGCGTAAGCCCCCAACTGCAGAAGTTGCACAACTGGCCACACAACATGACACGACCCACACCGAACATCACGGCTCGCAGATAGGTGCGTTCCTGCTCGCTCGTCCTGTGGTCGAAGCTGCCGGTTTCTCGCTTGCGTTCGGCTTGTTTGCGTCTTATGTCGGCAAAGTGCTCGTAAGTCCGGCACTTTCGCTTGATGCTGCAGCCAAGGGGAAGCTCGTTCTCTGGGGTGGGGTCAACGACGCACTCGTCATATCAATCTTCGTCATCGCAATCGGTGTCGTCATCGGCTGGCGTGCACCGCTCGCTGCGTCAATCTCTCGCGGTTCGCGTGGTGAGCGTGCATTCGATCAGTCGTACGACGCCACGCTCGGTTTCGCCAAACGTCTGACTGCGGCCACACAATCGGGCTCGCTCCCGATGTACGTCGCAGTCACGGCGGCAATCGCCGCGGCAGCGATGCTCGCGGGTTTGTCGGTTGACGGTCTGCCGAGCGCAGTGGCGTTCGTCGACGATTCGCCTCTCACGGTGCTGGTCGCCCTGCTCGTCGCGGTGTTCGCCGTCGCCACACTCGTGGTGCCGCTGCGTTTCACGGCGGCGTTGTTGTTGGGCGGTGTCGGTTACGGAATTGCGGTGTTGTTCGTCATGCGCGGCGCACCCGATTTGGCGTTGACGCAACTGCTTGTTGAGACGCTCTCGATCGTCATATTCCTGCTGGCGTTGCGTGTGATGCCCAAGCGCTTTGCCCCGGCTTCAGAGTGGGTGCCGCGGTGGGCGCGTGCTGCAGTAGCCGCCGCAATCGGCGTGATCGTGCCGCTTTTCGTGGTGCTGGTACGCGGCTCTCGTACTGCGCCGTCGGTTGCGTCCGACTACTTCGCGCGTTCGGTCGATGAAGCCGGTGGCGCGAACGTGGTGAACGTAATCCTCGTCGACTTTCGTGGCTTTGACACCATGGGTGAGATCACCGTGCTCGCCATCGCGGCACTGGGAGTGGTGAACCTCGTTCGGGTCGCCGAGCGTCATCGTCGCTCCAAAGAACGAACCGGCGACAGTTCAACCAGTTACGTCAAGTCGCCGATTCTCAATGAACTCGTCGATCGTTGGCTGTCAAAGGTCGCTCTGCTCGTCGCGATGTACGTGACGTTCCGCGGCCACAATGCGCCAGGCGGAGGTTTTGCGGGCGGTTTGATTGTTGGCGGCGTCTTCGTCCTGCAATATCTGACTGGGAGGGAGCCGCACGTCCGTTTCCGCACCATCTTGCACCCGATTCGTTTGCTTGGCTTGGGTCTGTTGTTGGCGCTCGGCACCACTGCACTGCCGCTCGCGTTCAATGCCACGCCGCTTGAGTCGCACATTTGGAAACTCGACGTGCCGCTCATCGGCGAGGTGAAGGTGGTTTCGTCCATGTTCTTTGATCTCGGCGTGTTCTTCGTGGTGGTCGCTGTTGTGCTGATGGTGCTGCTGTCGCTTGGCACCAGGCAGTCCAAATTGTTCGCAGAGGATGGCGCGACATGAGCCTTTCGCTGTTGATTCTCGTCGGCGTACTTTTCGCTGTGGGCTCATATCTCCTGATGGAGCGCTCGCTGACCCGCATCGCTCTCGGCGTCGGTGTACTTGGCAATGGTGTCAACGTGCTGATCGTCGTGGCTGGCAGCGACCCTGCCGAGGCTCCGATCATTGGTCGTGCTGGTGAACTCACTGACCCATTGCCGCAAGCGCTCGTGCTGACTGCAATCGTCATCGGTTTTGCCTTGCTGTCGTTCGTGCTTGCGCTTGCCTGGCGAAACTGGACGATTACCGAGAATGACGAAGTCGAAGACGACGTCGAAGATCGCCTCATCATCCGACGCAAGACGAGCAGCGCGAAGGCAACTGATTCGCGTCACAGGGAGGACGTCACTCCATGACGGCAGTTCTCTCCCTTGTCGTACTGCTGCCCTTGATTGGTGCGGCAACTGCGCTCGTCCTGCGCCATCGGACCACCCAGCGCGTGTTGAGCTTCGCCACGCTTGGTGCATCGCTGGTATCAGCCGTGACCGTGTTGATCGACGCTTGGTCAAACGGCGCGGTACACGTCGTGCGTATGGGTGGCTGGCCGGGTT
>CAYFNN010000073.1:0-1189 GCA_964344465.1 uncultured Bifidobacterium sp.
GACGTCAACACCTCGCATCTGTTGGATTCGTACGCCCACATGATCGCCGAGCGCTGGGGTATCGACCCCGGCAAGCCCGAGTGCCGTGCGACGAGCGGCAAGATTCCGATGGGCGGTTCGGTGTTTCCAAAAGTCGGAGCTACGCACCTCATGATTGGCGACGCGGCAGGCAGCGTGAACCCTTTCAACGGTGAGGGCATCGACTACGCATATGAGACCGCGCGCATTGCCGCAGGTGTTTTGCATGATGCGCTTGCGAGTGGCGACGCTTCGGCACTTCAGCAGTATCCCGAGTTGCTCGACGCCGAGTACGGGCAGTACTTCAAGGTGGCGCGGCTCTTCGCCCGCGTCATCGGTCGACCCGCACTCATGCGTGAGTTATCGCGCGTCGGTATCCACAGTCGCACCTTGATGGAATGGGTGCTGCGCATCATGGCCAACTTGCTGCGCCCCGATGAGAAGGGCCCGGCCGAAATCGCCTATGCGATGGCCGCCCGCATCGTGCGACTCGCCCCGAACGCCTGAAACTACTTCTCGCAAATCACTTCGACGACTTCGTCGCGATCGAGATCGAGCATCGTGCGAATCCCCCGCTCGGCGTAGGAGTTGATGAACGCGCGCAGATTCTCGCTGCGCGGGTCGCCCGAACATGTGCGAGTGACTCCGTTCGCGAGTGGCACATGCCAGCCGTTTTGCAGAATCCCCGTATCGCCGCCATCAGTCATATCGAGGAGCGTTGGCAACGCGAGCGTGCGCGCGGCCGGGCCGTCAGAGTTGATGATGGCGTACCACACCACTGCGTCACCGAGTACATCGGCGAGCAACACGCACGCGGCAGGCGTTGTGCGATCTGCGCAGTCGAGTTCGCCGGGGGTGTCGCGCGCGATGTTGACACTGCGCCCGTCGTCAAGGGCCAGCGACGCCGAGCCAACAGTGATTCCTTCCACCACCGACCAGGCTTCGCTCGCAGCAATGGACATGACGGAGGCCACTACCTCAACTTTTTTGACGCTGGGTTGCACCAAGTTGTCGTGAGATCCGCCGCGTGGCCCGCGACCTGTCGCAAGTTGCACCACCGTGACGAGCAGGAGCACTGCACCAATTGCCGCCCATGTTCGCCATGACAGCAACGCTCGCATCACTCGTCAGACTACGACGGCTTCCAGTTACAACTCACCAACACGCAGTA
>CAYFNN010000073.1:1289-6823 GCA_964344465.1 uncultured Bifidobacterium sp.
CGACTAGACGCGGGCGGGGCGCTGGGTGCTCGACTGGCCGCGTGATTGTTCGTGGTAGCCGAGAATTTGCAGTTCGACGCCGAGGTCGACGTTGCGTACCGACACCGCCGATGGTGTGGTCAACACCACGGGTGCAAAATTGAGCAGCGAGCCGATTCCGGCAGCCATCAGTTCGTCAGCCACCGCCTGCGCAGCAGTTGACGGAACTGCCAACACGCCGATGTGCACCGAATTGTTGCGTACGAAATCCTTCATCTCGTCGAGGTGGCGCACTGACAGTTCGCCCACCTTCGAACCAACCTTGCGCGGGTCGACATCGAAAATTGCGACGACCGGAAACCCGCGCGAGGCAAAGCCACCATTCACCGTGATTGCCGAGCCGAGATTTCCCGCGCCGATGACGATGGTCTTCCACTCGGTAAGCAAACCGAGTTCGCGCTTGATTTGGTAAATGAGGAATGCAACTTCGTAACCCACGCCGCGCGTGCCGTAGGTACCGAGGTACGACAGGTCTTTGCGCACCTTCGCTGCATTCACGTTGGCGAGCGCCGCGAGTTGGTCGCTCGAGACTTGGCTTGTCTCGGTGAGCTGTAGATCGGTGAGAATCTGCAAGTAGACGGGCAGTCGATTGACCGCGGCAGTCGGAATCTTGCGGCGACGGGGATTCGGGGCATCGGGCGGCGTCATGGCTCTCAGGGTACGGCGCTTGCGCATCGTTTCACGAGCCAATGTCGGGGTCGTGTCGCATGCCACGCCCGCTTGCAATCAGGCCACCCAACGAGCCGCGTCGCCAGGCTGTGATGCTCTCTAGCGTTCGCATCGTGAACGAACTCACCACGGCACTTGCCGGCACCTCGGGCGCGGTGGCCACGGCATTTGCCCTGGTGGTTGGTGACCGCTGGCATCGTCGCCGACAGGCGCATCATGCGGCCTGGACCATGGCGATGGCCATCTTTGCGGTTGGTGCATTCGCTCTGTGGTGGGCGACGACGACGGGCTGGTCGAGCGGAGTCTTTCGCGTTTTCTTCACCGCTGGTGCCGTACTCAACGTGTCGTGGCTCGCGTTGGGAAGTTTGTCTCTGCTCATCGGCGAGCGATTCGCGGTGCGCGCTCAGCGAGTGCTCGCCGTGCTGAGCGCATTCGCCGTTGGCGTGATGATGGTGGCGCCGAGTCGCGGCGAATTCATATCTGACGAGTTGCCGCGCGCCCGCGACCACTTCGGTGTTCTACCGCGCGTGCTTGCTGGCATTGGGTCTGGAGTTCCCGCCGTGGTGATCTTCGCCGGCGCACTGTGGTCGGCGATTCGTCTCATTCGCCGACGCACGCCCGCCTTAGCAGTGGCACAACGTCAGACCACTGCGACACCGCGTAGGTTGCTCGTCAGCAACCTGCTTGTTGCGCTCGGAACCTTGGTCCTGTCGGCCAGCGGCTCGCTCGCCGGCCGGCTCGGAGAAGAACGCGCGTTCACCGTGACACTCACTGTCGGCGTCTCGATTCTCTTCGCCGGTTTTGCGACTGCGAGCCTCGGTCGCTCAACGAAGCTCGCGACGCAACACCTTGCCGGTTGATCCCGTCGGCAGTCGCTCGACGAACAACACTTTCGTCGGGCATTTGTATCGCGCCAACCTCGCACGGCAGTGATCGATGAGTGCATCTTCGTCGAGATTCATTCCTGGCCTCAGCACGACGTACGCGCGCACTGCCTCGCCCGTATGCGGATGTTCAACGCCGACCACGGCAGACATCAACACCGCAGGGTGTTCGCCGATGGCTTCTTCAACTTCGGCCGGATAAACGTTGAAGCCCGACACAATGATGAGATCCTTCGCGCGATCAACGAGATATAAGAAACCATCGCCGTCAACGACTGCGACATCGCCGGTGCGTAGCCACCCGTCGGGGGTCAATGCTCGAGCAGTGGCAGCGGCGTCTTCGAAGTATCCGCGAAACACATTCGGACCTCGCACCCAGATTTCGCCAGAGTCGCCTTGCAGCACGTCGTCGCCCTTGTCGTCAACGATTCGCACCTCGACACCCGGCAGCACGCGGCCGATGGAGCCGATTTTCGTGAGAGCCGTTGCCTTATCGACATCGGTCGTGGTCGTGACCACCGGCGAACACTCCGTGAGTCCATAGCCCTCGGTGACGAGCAGCCCGAATCGTTCGTACAACGCTCGAGTGGTGTGTTCGGGCATCTTGGCGGCACCGGTCAGGGCTGTTCGCACGCTGGCGAAGGTGTCGGCGGGCAGACCGTGCATCTGCTCGAACGCCATCCACAGCGGTGGAGCACCGGGAATCAGCGTCACCTTGCGATCGCGAATCGTCTCGATTGCGGTCATCGGGTCGAATCGTTCGACGAGCACGATCGCCGAGCCGCGCATCAGCGATGAACCGAGCACCACATTGAGCCCGAAGATGTGGAACAGCGGCAAGACTCCGTACACCACGTCGGCGTCGTCGAGTCGTCGTACGAGCGCGAGCTGGTCGAGATTCGCCTGCAGGTTGCCGTGCGACAGCATGGCTGCTTTCGGTGAACCCGCAGTACCACTGGTGAAGAGCATGATCGCCAAGTCGTCAGACGCAGTCTCGACGACGGGCGCAGGCGTCGTCGCGAGAAGATCGCGATACGACAACGCGCCGGGGAGCTCGGTGGTGGCAATCACGTGAGCGAGTGCGGGAAGATGCGCGCGATCCACACCACTCCAACCCGCCACTGCCGACGGTGCGAGCACCACGGCTCGTGCGCTGACTACGCGCAACTCACGCTCGAGTTCTGGCGCGGGCGCAGTTGGATTCAACGGCACACACACGATGCCGCGACCAAGACAGGCAAAGTAGGCGACGACGAATTCAATCGTGTTACCGCAGAGCAACGCGACTCGATCACCTCGGCCGACACCGAGGCCATCGAGTGCACCGCGCATCGCTGCAACTTGCTCGCAGAGTTGCCCATAGGTGGTGACGGCACCGCGCGAAACGATTGCGGTGCTTGATGTCGGATGACCTTCTATGACACTTGCCAGATTGCCCATGTTCGTTAGCTCATCAAAATTGAGGTGAGCCCTGCGGCAAAAATTGCCAAGAGCAAGAGACCCAGAGCCAAGGTGGTTGCTGGTCGCACATCGCCAACGCTAGTGATGTGGACGGTGGCGACGTTTGGCCGCGTGTCGCTGCGGCGCGCGCAGTGGCCTTGAGTGCTGATGCCCCTCAGCGACGCAGGGTTACTGGAGTCGTGACGCCCGTAGCCACCGAGGCACCCTCGGCCAAGGCGGTGATGTACACACTGTCGCCTGATGCAAGCGCCAGTTCGGCGGCAGCCGAGCCACGGTCGACGCAGATGGCGAGCATGCCGAACGAATCAATCACCAAACCGACTCCTGCACCGATCTCGGTGAAATTTGTAACCACTCGCATTGACCGGGTCGTACGCTCACCGGTGACAGGTGCAATTTCAACGTTCACATGATCGCCGATTTGCGCGAGTTCATCCGGACCAATGTTGAGCTGACAATTGCCGTAGCGGTCGACCCATGTGACCTCGGCAATCAGCGCGCCGTTCTCCATTCGTGAAAGTGGTACGACGCCGGGCAATAGCAGCGCGGGATCAATTGCTTCGCCGAGTTCGTGAATCGCCACACCATTGCACAGATGGGCTGCCGCCGGTGCAAAGATGTCGCGACCAGCGAATGTGGCTCCCGGTGCGGCGAGTTGGTAGTCGGGATTGTTCAACACCACTGCCGAGTCAGCCCCACCAGCGAGTGCGACACCCATCGACAACAGGCCGTTGTCGGGCCCGATCAACACCCCTCGACCATCACCGACACTCACCGCAATCGAGCGACGTGCCGTGCCAACTCCGGGGTCGACCACGGCCAGCACGATGCCACTCGGCACGTAGGAGATGCAGCGCGCCAACGCCAATGAGCCGGCGCGCACATCAAACGGAGGAACCTCGTGAGTGAGATCAATCACTCGTGCGTGTGGCGCAATGTCGCTGATCACGCTCTTTACGATGCCGACGAACTCGTCACGAGTGCCGTAGTCGGACAGAAATGAAATCGTGTCGTAGCGGGCACTGTTCACGATGGGGTCACGCTACGCACTTGTCGGAGAAAAACGTAAGGGCCGGTGCCAACCCCCCGACGGCACCGACCCATACGGCGCATCCCTGTTACGGGCGCGACTCCCGGAGCGGCGAACCGCCCGGTGATTTTGTGTTTCTCACTTTACGCACGAGCACGACAATTACAACAGCATTTGCGAAGAAATTTCTCGACTCGCGTGCGCGTCAGCCAATACCCAATTCATGGCTGCGCTTGCGTGCAGCAAGCACGGCCGCCACGATAGCGTCACGAACGCGTTCGCGGTCGAGCACTGCGACTCCTGCGGCAGTTGTACCGTTTGGTGAAGTCACGCGCGCACGCAAGTCTCGCGCTGCGCTGGGCTCGCGCGCCAGCAGTGCGCTCGAGCCAACGAAGAGTTGGGCCACCAACTCTGCACTTGTGTCGGCGTCAAACCCCGCTTCACGGGCGGCTTCAACCAACGCTTCGGCGACGAAAAATAGGTACGCCGGACCAGACCCGATGAGACCGGTGAATGCGTCCATCATCGCTTCATCAACCTGTACCACGATGCCGATTGATTCGAGCATGGCACGCGCCCAGTCGCGCGTTGCGATCGAGGTTCGCGACGAGCCGCACATCGCAGATGCCGCAAGGCCGACGACGGCGGGTGTGTTGGGCATTGCGCGCACGACCTGCATGGTGCCGCCACACCATGCTTCGAGTGACGCGATGGTGACCCCTGCCGCGATTGAAAGCAGCCGAGTTGCTCCGACGGCATGGGCATCGGCACAGACGGCTTCAACATCACCAGGTTTGACTGCGACGATCACGGCGTCGACCCGCGAGAGCTCGTCGGCAATCTGCACACCAGGGAACTGCGCCGCGAGTTCGCTTCGTCGCGCTGCGAGTCGTTCAACCACCACGATCTCGGCAGGAGCATGCCCGGCGCGCAACAACCCTGCGAGCAGCGCAGCACCCATGTTGCCGCCACCGACTATCGCAAGATTTGCGCCGTGCCCCACGTGGCGAAGGCTACTTATCGTCGGCGAAGCGACTGGCGAAGGCGCGTTGCACGAGCCCACCGAACTGTGCCTCGACCGTGGCAAAGAGTGTGCCGATGACTCGATCGAGTTCCTCGTCATTCACCGTGGAGAGCAAGAGCTCGCCCATAAGAAAGATCGCGTTCTCTGCGCCGAGTGCATAGTGCGCACCGACGAGCCGTTCGTTACGCCGCAACAAGAGTTCGAGGACCTCACCCACGTTCTCGTCTGGATAAGGCATCACATAGGTTTCGTAGCGCAGCGTGCGCTGACCAAGCTGCAACCAGATGGTGGTGAACTCCTTCGTTTCGCCGCGCAGACGCACCATCCAGCGTCGATCGTCGTCGGGCGACTTCACTGCGGCAACCGCATTCGGATGTTGGTGATGCACGGTCGCGAGCCACTCATCGATGCGACGCTCGAGCGTCGC
>CAYFNN010000074.1:0-6722 GCA_964344465.1 uncultured Bifidobacterium sp.
GCCGCGCCACGACCGTCAGGAATGGAATATCGTCGGAAATCTCACGTTGTCCACAGGTGCACGTCTGGCGCAAGGGCACTGCTGCTTTCTCAAGGGTGGTCAATTCCCTCGGTAAACATTGACCAAAGTGTCAATGTTGAGACTGCGACTTCTGCGACGACCCATCGCCACATATTCGCGCCAAGCAATTTCGTCGGGTCGTTTGATTCGCAAATTCCGTCGGCTTTCGGACAATTCTGTTGTGCAACGAACGATCGACTCTTGGCGGCACTGCAGCCACCAAAAATATTTTTGAAATCGCCGAAAAATTCACCGAAAAATCGCACGGCAATCCACCACCGCGACGAGTGCAGCGACCATGCTTGAACTCGTTGCCAGCCCAACCACTTCGCCGCATCACTTCGACTGACGACTCCGCGTCGCATCGTCGACCGACTGCGGCACTGTCGCTCGTACCGCAACGCATCGTGCTCGACACGTCGGTGCTGATCGCTGATCCCACATCGATGCACGCGTTTACTGGTTGCGCGGTGGTAATTCCACTCACCGTTGTAGAAGAGCTCGACGGACTGAAGACTCGAATGGACGACGTCGGTCGTGCGGCTCGCACCGCGCTGCGCAATATTGAGGAACTGCGTCGGCGCGCGGGTGGCTCGCTCGCCGAACCCACCCCCCTGTCCGACGATCCGTCTTCAGCCACCCTGCACATTGAGGTCAATGGCGTTCAACATGACCGCCTGGCCGAGCATGGGCTTGATGCTGGCGTGCCCGATAATCGCATTATCGGGGCGGCAATTGGCCAGTCGCTGATTGGCCCTACCTGCCTTGTGTCGAACGACGCGGCATTGCGCATCAAAGCCGCCCATCTGGGGTTGACGGCCGACGAACATCATCCCGTCGCACGCACCATCACCGAGCGAATGATGGGCTGGGTCACCCTCGAGGCCGACGTTGACGCCGTCGATTCGCTCTATCAACAGGGGTACGTCGAAGCCGACCGCGTGCCTGGCTGCGAACATCTCTACAACAACAACTTCGTCGTCGTACGACACGGCTCTCACTCGGCGCTGGCCCGCATGCACGACGGTCGACTCTCGGTGCTCGACTCCAACGTGCCGGAAGCCTGGGGCTTGCGGGCGCGCAACAAGGAACAGCGCTTCGCCCTCGAGTTGCTGCTCGACCCTGATATCGCAGTGATTGCCCTCGATGGTCGTGCCGGCACCGGCAAGACCGTGATGGCCGTCGCCGCAGGACTCGAGCAAGTGGTCGAACACCGGCGCTATGAACGACTCGCGGTGTATCGCCCGCTCGTGCCCGTCGGTCGCGCCGACGTCGGTTTCTTGCCCGGTGGATTGGAAGAAAAACTCGACCCGTGGATGTCGGCAATTCACGACGCCATCGTGGCTCTCACTCAGGAGCGTTCGAGTCGCGACGCCCGCAGCCTGATTGAAGATTTGTCCGACCGAGGACAGCTCACACTCGAGTCGGTCACGTTCTTGCGTGGACGATCGCTGCAGGGTCAGTTCGTTGTGGTCGACGAAGCCCAGAACCTCGAGCCCACGACCCTGAAGACCATCCTCACCCGCATCGGCGAGGGCACCAAAGTGGTGTTCACCGGTGACACGAGCCAAATCGATGCCCCCTACATGGGGGAAAGCAACAACGCGCTCGCCGTGTTGATTCAGGCATTTGCCGGCCAGTCGCTCTTCGGGCACGTCACCTTGGCGGCATGCGAACGAAGCGAAGTGGCGAGCCTCGCCGCCGAACTGCTGTAGTCGCCGCGCGCACAGCCCCCACCCGCCAGCAACGGCACCGCGTCGCATCTTCCCCGCACTTGCGTCAAACGTCACGCACCGCCACTTGACAGCCCCCACCTCGACTGTTTAGTGTTAAATGCCGAGCACAGTCTCCCCTCGTCCGGCCAGCCCCCTCCCATTCGGCCGGACGAGGGTCTGCTCCCAGCGTGGGGAGCAGATTGGCGGTGCGTAGGTCCCCGTTCACGAATCCCCGACATGGTTTCCCGCAACCGAGGTAGCCAATGACCACTTTCGATACACGCACCGCTCTGCCAGACGATTTCGACATTCGCGGACCAATCGGCGACATCGACTGGACCCAATTTGCCAACTGCAAAGGCAAGACTCACCTGTTCTTTGCCCCCAAAGCCGAGCGCCCGCAGGCCCGCGCGCGTCGCGAAGCAAAGGCCCGCTCCCTGTGCGAGGCCTGCATCGTGAAGCAAACCTGCCGCGAATTTGCGCGCGTCAATCGCGAATACGGTTTGTGGGGCGCCGAGAGCGAAGAAGAGCGTCACCTCGCAGGCTTCACCATTGCTGCACCCGTTGGTTTGCGCAGCGCCAAGTACCGCGACCTCAAGGCGACCGGGATGGTTCAGCAACCTGAGTCGGTTAGTCACCAGCCTGCGACGCAGATCGCCGAATAACGCGTCACCACACAGTTCGGCACTCGGCGCCGACTCGCGGCGCCACCCCACCGGTTGTTCTCGCCTACTTCGGCGCGTCGCGCATCTCCAGCAGTTTGGCGAACAACTCGGGTCGCATCGAAATGAACAGCGCCGTTGCTTCGGCACACAACGTGTCGCCATGATGCACCGTTCCGCGCGTAAAAATCTTGCGACCTTCGATGCGCTCGCACCATCCGCGGAACACGAGTTCGCGCAGAATCGGCGTCGGAGACCGGTAGTCGACCGAAAGATTCGCGGTCATGCCTGGGTTGCCCGATGCCGATTGTGCAACGCCAAGTACTTCATCAAACGCGCTGGCGATGAAGCCGCCATGCACGCATCCTGGCGCACCTTCGTAGGTGTTGCTGAAGGTGACTCGCGCCTCAACACTGCTGTCTGCACCCTCGCGCACCACTGACAGCACGAGAGGTACTGCAATCGGGTTGATCGACCCCATCATCGGGCTGCGTGCCAGAAAATTGCGGCCCCGCTCGATGAGTGCCGCCTCGCCGACTCCGGGTGGCGTGCCATGCGCCTTGCTCACGAGCGCCTGCACACCGGCGTGAACCTGGTCGCGGGCTCGACGAATCTCGTCGGGGCTGGCATCGGTGGAGATGATTTCTCGAATCAACGCGCGCACTTCATCGGCAAGTTCAACTCGCGCGAGATCTGCGTCGGTCAGCGGGCCAGTCTGCACGTGGAAGCCACCGAAGTGGTTTGGTGCAGTGTCGCCCGAGGTCATGTCGACACCTCAATCAGAACTGGTGCGTGGTCGCTGGGTTGCTCGCCCTTACGTGCGTTGCGGTCGATGGCCGACCACGTAGTGCGGGCAGCAACTGGGGCGCTCGCCAACATCAAGTCGATGCGCATGCCCCATCCACGATGGAATGAGCCATTGCGGTAGTCCCACCACGAATAGATTTTTGGCTCGGGGTGCTGCTCGCGCACCACATCGCGCAGGCCCCAATCGCACAACGACTGCAACCGCTCACGCTCTGGCGCACTCACGTGGGTCGAGCCTTCGAGCGCTTTGGTGTCCCACACGTCGATGTCGGCTGGGGCGATGTTGAAGTCGCCACCCACCACGAGGTGATCAGTCGGCTTGGCCACGGTTTGCACGTGCGTCAACAGCGAGTCGAGCCACCGCAACTTGTATTGGTAATGCTCGTGGTCGAGGGCGCGGCCGTTGGGTACGTAAACCGACACCACTTTGACTCCGCCGCACGTGGCAGTGATGATTCGCGCCTCCGCATCGGGCTGACCAGCTGCAAAGTTCGTCTGTACATCGGTCAAGCCCACCTTCGACACGATCGCCACGCCGTTCCACTGACCCTGGCCGAAATGCGCACTTTCATACCCCATCTCGCCAAACGCAAGTGCCGGAAACACCTTGTCGGTCATCTTGGTTTCTTGCATCAGCAGCACATCGGGTTGCACGTCGGCGAGCCACGCCTGCACGCGCGGCAGGCGCGCTTTCAGGCTGTTGACGTTCCAGGTGGCAAGCAGCACGCCTCAACCGTAGTTGTCGATTCCCCGATGCCGACCGTCGCGGCCCTGCGACGCCGACTGTCGCGGCCCTGCGACGCCGTCCGTCGTAGCCTCGGCACATGGCTCGCCAACGTTCAACGCGCGGTCGACCAAAGAAGGCGACTACTCGGACCGCAAAACGACGTGCAGCCACCCGCCGTCGCGTCGGCGACGCCACAGAACTCGACCAGTTTCGCGACGGGGTGCGACTGCGCGCGGTGCGCATGCCCGACAAGAAGAAGGAAGCTTCTCGTCGGGCATGCCGCGCACCTCGTCGTGCCTCGACTGACTAGCCGCGCGACGCGTCAGAGGTAACCGCGGCCGGTAAACCCGAGCGTCTTGTCACCAGCTTCGGCCATCCGCGGTGCCGGCACGTCGTGCTCGGTCACCAATGTGAGGTCGTCGAGCGACATCTCGGTCTCGGTTGACACGCGCAAAGCGTGCATACGCATCATCTCGTTGAAGAAATTGCGCATCGCACGGCCGTTGCCAAACCCACGTCCGCGCGGCAAGGTCTCGATGTACGCACGAATCTTGTCGCGAGCAGCATCGGTGACGCCGAATTGGTGCTCGTCGAAGTACAACTGCAAGATTCGCTCGAGTTCTTCGCCGGCGTAATCGGGGAAGTCGATAACGATGTCGAAGCGGCTGCGCAAACCCGGGTTGGCATCGAGGAACTGTTGCATCTCTGCCGGGTATCCAGCAACCACCACAACGAATTCACCACGGTTGTCTTCCATGAATTTGAGCAGCGTCTCGATGGCTTCCGGACCATAGCCCTGGTGCTGGTGACCAGCGAGACCATAGGCCTCGTCGATGAACAACACTCCCCCGCGCGCCTGCTCACACAACCGCTGCGTCTTGATCGGGGTCTGACCGATGTACGCCGCGATCAACTTCGAGCAGTCGGCTTCGACAACGTGACCCTTTTTCAGAAGACCCAGCGCCTTGTACAAATCGGCCACGAGTCGCGCGACCGTGGTTTTACCCGTGCCGGGATTGCCGGTAAACACGAGGTGCGGCGACTGTTCGACCGGCTTCAAACCCGCCTTGGCACGCGCCTGCGCGATGCGGCGCGATGCCACGAGTCGGCGAACTTGTTCCTTCACGGGTTCGAGGCCGACGAGACGGTTGAGCTGATCGATGAGTTCCTCAACGCTGTGCTCACCCTCGCGCACGCGTGGAGCACGCGCCCGCTTGGCCGCCGGCGAGTCAGAGTCTGACGTGCGCAAGTCGTCGCAGTCATCGTCGACGCCATCGTTGATTACTTCGATGTGCGGCGGTTTTTTCTCGTCGTCGTGGTATCGCGGCGGCTTCACGGTCTGCTTGCTGCCTGCTTCAAGCCGCGGGCGTTGCTCGCGCGCCTGGAAGGTGATGCTGCCGAGAGCCTGCAACAACTGGTCGACGGAGATGTCGGCAAGCGACAGGGAGTGTGTGGCCTGCACCACCGTTTTGCTCTGGGCTGCCGGTACCAACTTGAAGGTGGTGTACGGCAGCGTTCCGTTCAGCTGATTGATCAACAACTGCTTACGGGCGCTGAGTACGGTGGTGCACACGTCGACGGTGAATGAAATGACGATGTTGTCGTTGAACCGTTCGTAGATGCGGCCTTCAATGGTTTCATCGTCGTAGGAAAACGTAAACGTCTCCCCGATTGCAATCTCACCATCGACTGACCCTTCGGCCATCTCAGTGATCAGCTGCTTGATGTAATCGGTGATGGCCGTCATTACTTGACCTCCTTGGTCTTACGGTCGCTCGTCTTGCGGTGGCTGGGCTTGCGGTCGCTGATCTTGCGGTCGCTCGTCTTGAGATGCGTTTCCTCCAGACGATTCGTGTCGAAACCCTTCTCTTGCAGTCGCTTGATCAAGCGCCCGTAACGACGCACGATCGTTTCGCGGCGAACGCCAAGTTCTTTGGCGATGTCACCGTGCGGACGCTCTTCTGCGAAGATCGCGTGAATGAGGAAGAGCTCTTCATCGCTTGCGTCGCTCAGCAACGCAACAATCTCTTCTTCGAGGGTGATCACGTCGACGATGGCTTCCGGGTTGCCCTCGGGCGCCATGAGCAGGTCGCCCAGGGTCATCGTGCCGCCGTCGTCGCCGACTGCAATCGGTGCATCGAGTTCTTCGCCACGACGAGTGTTGCGTGCGCCGTGGCCGCGATCGGCGAGTTCACGACGTCGGTGATCTTTCGCACTCGTGCGTGCGACTGCGTTTGCGCAGTGCTCGGGCGTGCGGTAGCGACGCATGTAGACGTCGGCGTTCTTGATCACCTTCTCGATGGCGAACGACACCAATTCACTCGCGCTGTGCGCGCGGAATTGCTTGGGCTTGTAGAAACGGTAAATCGTTTCGAGATGTTGCCAAGTGGCGATGATGTACTCCTCGCGCTCGCGACGCGAGAACGCGGTGAGGTGGTGGTAGTGCAGGTATTGCTGGTAGTTGTTGTCGGTATTCTCCTTGCTCTTGTTGTTGGGGTGATTGGATTGGGGGGACGGAAATGTAGTCATCGGGTGTTGCGCTCCTTGGGCGGTTGAGGTGGTTGAGGTGATCGGGTGGTCGTGGCTGGTGGGTTGGTCTGGGTTGTTGGGCACGTGACGATGGTGTCAAAGGGGTGTTAGAGAGTATTAGTCATTTGACCAATAGTCTGATTTCACCTCTTTCCTACGCACACAGACACACCCTGTGTGCTCGTGTGCGTTACTCTCGGAACAACACCTCCCCCTTATGCC
>CAYFNN010000075.1:0-6589 GCA_964344465.1 uncultured Bifidobacterium sp.
ATGTTGGCAGCAGTTCCGTGGCATTGGTGGTTGGGGGCTGGTTTGCTGCTCGCGGGCGTTGGTGCAGTCATTGGTGTCGTTGTCGGATATCTCGGCAAAGTCGAGGCACAGAAACATCCGTCGCGCGCGCAGCGACGAGCCCAGCAGCAGCAATAAGGCGCATCGGGCGATGAGCGCCCTGCGTGAGGCGCTTGCAACTTCCCCGCTGGCGCGTGAGCTCCTGGCGCGAACGCGATTCCCTGTCGTTGCCCACCTGCATTGTGCGGTCTCGGGTGGCGCCGACTCGTTGGCGCTCTTGTTGCTTGCATCGATGACGACAACACCGACCACCGCGTGGCATGTTGACCACTCGTTGCGTGCAGGTTCACACCATGAGTTCGCAACAGTTCGCGACGTGGCAGCTGCACTCGGTATCGAGGCCAGATCGTGCACGGTCACCGTCGAACCGGGCGCAAACCTCGAGGCACGCGCGCGCGCAGCGCGATATGGAGCACTGCCCACGGGAGTGCTCACCGGCCACACCGCCGATGATCAGGCCGAAACGGTGCTTATCAACCTGCTGCGAGGCTCGGGAACAGCCGGTCTGGCGGCGATGCGCCACGACCAGCGCCCATTGTTGGGCCTTCGGCGCACCGAGACACAACGACTGTGCGCCGAAGTTGGTGTAACCGCACTTCACGACCCGATGAATGACGACAACAGTTTTCAACGCGTGCGGGTACGCACCGAACTGTTGCCGCAGCTCAACGAAATTGCCCGGCGCGACATGGTGGACGTTCTCGTTCGACAAGCCGACATGTTGCGCGCCGACGACGACCTGCTCAACGAACTTGCTGCGACCATCGACATTTCTGACGCACACGCACTGGCAAATGCGCCGGTTGCATTGGCGCGCCGTGCAGTGCGGCGTTGGTTGGCGAATCCGTTGCCGCCCGACTCGGCCACCGTCGAGCGCGTGCTGGCAGTCGCGCGGGGCGAGATGCCTGGCTGCGACATCGGAGAGGGTCGGCAGGTGCGCAGAAGCCGGCAACGACTAATGATTCGCGACAACAACGTGGTGTAACATCGCAAGCCGATGTCTCAGAAACTGCGTGGCAAGTGGGCTCTCGGCATTCAGCCGCGTGATCTGCTGTGGATCATCAAAGACCAGCTGGCCATCTGCGAACGTCCGGGCGGATACGGCACCAATCATCGCAAGGTGCGACGACAAGAAGAGATCATCTGGCTACGAGAAAACGACTTTCATTGCATTGTCAGTATCTGCAGTGCTCCGCATAACTTGCACAGCTACGACGAACTCGGGATGCCGTATCGCCACTACCCATTACTCACCAGCACCGACATTGATCTGTGGTGCTCGCAGTTCTTCGCCGACCTGAACTCCCTGCTTTCCGCTGGTCAACGCATCATCGTGCATGCCGAGGAGGTCGGTGATCAAGTCGTCAGCGTGATGGGTGCCTATCTTCGCTGGCTCGGTGTAGTGACCGAGTCGACCGAAGCCGTATCGCTGATCGAACGCCTCACGAATCGCCGTCTTGAACCAGCATCTCGCGCGCTGATCTTTCGAGCTCACGAGTTTGCGCGTTAGTCCTCGTTGACGTCGCGGTGCACTCGGCGAGAAATCTGCACTCGGTAGTGTTGCCATTGTGAGCGAGCAGCGCCTCTTGGTGCTCGGTGTCGGCAGTGAGCTTGGCTCGCTCGCAACAGCATTTCTCGAAGAGCAGTCGCAGTTCACCGACATCGTCGGCATCGACGTGCATCCGCCGCGGCGTCGACTACGACGCACCGAGTTCGTTCGGGTCGAACACGCTGCACGCGCGGAATTGGTGCGGCAGGTGGTCGCCCATCGCCCAGACGTATTGGTGCACATGGGCGTATGGGAGCCGCACGCGCGTGTCGGAACAAGCGAAGCTCGCGCCGCAACCGGCAACTATGCGAGTGCATTGTGCGAAGCACTCAGCCATTTGCGCGACCTCAGTCGACTGGTGATTCGTTCGGGTATCGAGGTATACGGAGCACGTCCGGCGATGGTTCCTGACGAACATTCGCCAGTCGCCCCAACGTCGACCTACGGTCACATGCTGAGCGAACTCGAAACCATGTTGCGTGAGTCGGCATCGGCTACGGCGACCATCACGACCTTGCGTCTCGCGCCGGTGATTGGTGCCCATGTGCCGAGCCCACTCGGTCGACTGTTACGACTACCCGTGGTGCCGATAGATCCGTTCTCGCGTGCAAAGTTTCAGGTGGTTGCCGACGACGATGCCGCACGCGCATTTGCATACGCCGCCACCCATGGCCATCACGGGGTTGTCAACGTCGTCGCGGAAGAACCGACCACTGTCGGTGCGGCCCTGCGGCTGGGTCGCCGTGCGATGGCACCGGTCTTGCCCCGAACGTGGCGAATCGCAACCGCATTCACCACGCTGGCAGGAGCACCCGTACCCGATCACGTTGCGGAACTCTTGCAACACGGACGCCTTGCCACGAGTGCCGTGCACAACGTCGAATATCGCCCCACACACTCGACACCAGATGTTCTCGCACGCTTGTATTCGTGGCCTTCGGTCGTGCGAATTGGTCCACATCAACCCCGCGAACAGGTGGCGTAATGCCGTTCATCTCACGGCCGGATGGTGTGCGAATTCACGCCGAAGTCACCGGGCGTCCCGATGCGCCGGTAGTGCTGCTCATCCAGGGATTGGGCACCGACAAGAACGGGTGGATCTTCCAACGCTTCGGCATGGCCACCAAATTCCGCACGATTGCATTCGACAATCGTGGCTCTGGTCGCAGTACAACGCCGAACACGCCTTTCACCCTCGAAGACATGGCTGATGACGCTGCCGCAGTGCTGCAGCACTTCGGCGTATCGAGTGCACACATCGTTGGTGCATCGATGGGTGGGGCAATCTCGCAGATTCTGGCCGTGAAACATGCTTCGCTCGTGCGCTCACTCACGCTGGTATGCACTGCATGTCGCAACAAGCCGTGGCGTACCGAACTACTTCGTCACTGGGCCGATACCGCCAACGTTCGTGGTATGCGCGAGTGGGCGAACGACTCGGCCCGCTGGCTCGTAGGGCCACGATCGTTCCGTCGATTGGCGCCTGCTCTCAGTTGGCTCGGACCATTCGCCACCTACCGCCCATCGAAGGGTTTTGCGGCCCAGGTTGCAGCAATCGTCGGCACCGACGACTCGACTGTCGCGGAGCTCTCGAGCATCACTGCTCCAACGTTGGTCATCGTAGGCAACCAAGACATCCTCACGCCTCGCGCCGACAGTGAGGAGATTGCCGAGCGCATCGCACATGCCGAGTTGGTGGTGATTTCTGGCGCGGCACACGGTTTGATGGTTGAACACGCTTCAACCTTCAACTCGATCGTCTTTGACTTCATCCAACGCGCCGAACGTCTGCAGCGCGCCGCTCAAAATCCAGCCACCGCCTCGGCGTAAACCGCCGTGCAGGTCGTTGTCGTCGGCGCTGGTTTGGCCGGTCTTGCGGCGGCTCGCATGTTGAATGAGTCGGGTCACGCCGTCATCGTTCTTGAGAAGTCTCGAGCAACCGGTGGTCGTTGTGCAACTCGCCGCATCGGTGACGCGGTATTCGACCACGGCGCGCAGTTTTTTACTGCACGAAGTGACGAGTTCTCTGAGCTCGTTGAACTCTGGCGAGATGCGGGTGTGGCGCGTGAGTGGTGCCGCGGTTTTGGCACGGGTGATGGCCACGCTCGCTACTGCGGAAACGGGGGGATGACCACCATCGCGAAACATCTCGCGGCTGGTCTTGATGTTCGTTACAACTCTCTGGCATTCGATATTCGCTCTGAAAGAGGCGGGTGGTCAGTGATGCTCGATGATGCATCGCGGCTCGTTGCGGATGCGGTAGTGGTCACCTGCCCGATACCCCAAGCCGTCGCACTTCTCGTGCACTCCGAACTCGAGGTGCCCGATGCCATTCGCACCATTGACTACGACAAGACGATTGCCGCGCTCATTGCAGTGGAAGGCACGACGAACGTGCCCGAACCAGGCGGCGTGCAATACGGCGATGAAGTGTTCTCCTTCGTGGCCGACAATCAGCGCAAAGGCATCAGCAAGAACGGGGCGCTTACCCTGCATGCAAACCCAGAGTTCAGCGAGCAGCACTGGTGGAATGATGCCGACGTCACACACCGACTACTTCTCGAGCACGCACGGCGCTGGGTTGGTGACGCAAAGATTCTTGACCATCAACCCAAACGTTGGCGCATGGCAACACCACGCAGCACATGGCCCGAGCAGTGTTGGTCGCAACAGCGAATCGTTCTCGCCGGCGATGCCTTCGCGGGTCCGCGTGTTGAGGGTGCCGTGCTCTCTGGTCGAGCTGCCGCCAGACGTCTACTCGCCTGAAACTGGAAGTTCTACAACGCGACGAGTGCGTCGAGTAATGCGCGTGGTGCACGACGAAGCGCTTCGGTAGCTTCGCTGGCTGGCAGACGGTCGCACTCTGCTTCGGCAATGGCGGCATAGTTGCGCGCCGACTCAATCGCTGCGGCCAGGCCCCCTCCATTGCGCACGATCTTGAGCGCCTTGACTCGTTCAGATGCGGTGAGTGGCGAGCCGAGCAGGTCGAACAACTCACGCGACTCGGCGGTGTTTTCCGCGAGCGTCAGTAGCACTGGCAACGTGTAGACGCCCTCTTCAAGGTCGTGACCGGCGGGTTTGCCCAACTGCTCATCGGTGGCGACGATGTCGAGAACATCGTCGACAATCTGGAACACCATTCCATAGGCGTTCGCAACGTTCGTAATCGAGTCAGTCACGGCTCGTGAGTGCCCCGCGATCAACGACCCGATTCGTGCAGAAGTCGCAAAGAGTGATGCCGTCTTGCCCTCGATGCTCACCAGATACGAGGGGACGGTGCGGCCACGGTCGTAGGTGTGGCGCAACTCTTCGACCTGGCCCTCACACAACCTGGCAATCGTGTGCGCAAGCAGACCAGCCACCTCGTTGCCCAATGACGCGGCGATCTCTGAAGCCCGCGCCAACAGGAAGTCGCCCGCCACGATGGCTTGCAGGTTGCCCCACTTCGCGTTGACGGTTTCAACACCACGACGAGTGGGGCTTTCGTCCATCACATCGTCGTGATACAGCGAACCGAGATGTACCAATTCACATGCAATGGCGCCTTGTACGACATCATCCGACACGTTCGTTGAACTGCCAACCTGCGCGGCGGCAACCGCCAGCACCGGACGCAAGCGCTTGCCGCCTGCGACGATGAGGTGTGACGCAATCTCCGTGAGATACGCATCTGGAGTACGCACTGATTCGCGCAGCGCCACTTCAATGCGCTCACGATCGCCGGTCATCAGTGGTAGATCAAGCAGCGGCGAGACGAGATTCACCTTTTCAGGCTATGCCAGCGCAGCATGGAGACCAGCACGCACGCCACCATCGTCTCACGGCACAACGCAACAGGTGTCACACTGGCGGGCGATTCGTGCGTAGGTTTCGTGCTTCGGATGTGGAGCACGTCATCTCCTAGGTCACTGCCACGGGGATACACTTTCCACTACTCGGGGCTTCACCCCAGGCAAGGCGGTAGTTAGCAGTGTTCGAACGGTTTACCGATAGGGCGCGACGTGTGGTCGTGCTTGCGCAAGAAGAGGCGCGGCTGCTCAACCATTCCTACATCGGTACCGAGCACATCTTGCTCGGTCTCATTCACGAGGGCGAAGGCGTCGCGGCCAAGGCCCTTGAGGCTCTCAACATCTCACTCGAAGCCGTGCGCGCGCAAGTGGAAGAGATCATCGGCCAAGGCGGCTCGTCACCATCGGGGCACATTCCGTTCACCCCCCGGGCAAAGAAGGTGCTCGAACTCTCGTTGCGCGAAGCCCTGCAATTGGGTCATAACTACATCGGCACCGAGCACATCTTGCTCGGTCTCATTCGCGAGGGCGAAGGTGTTGCAGCACAGGTGCTGGTGAAACTCGGCGCCGACTTGTCGCGGGTTCGCCAACAGGTCATTCAGTTGTTGAGCGGGTATGAAGGCGGTGGCGCGGAGGGCAAGGGCGAGCCGATCAGCGCGAAAGACACCCCGAGCGAAAAGGGTGGCAGTCAGATTCTCGACCAGTTCGGCCGCAACCTCACGCAACTGGCGAAAGACAAGAAGCTCGACCCGGTCATCGGTCGGCAGCGCGAGATGGAACGCGTCATGCAGATTCTTTCGCGCCGCACCAAGAACAACCCGGTGCTCATCGGTGAACCCGGCGTCGGCAAAACGGCCATTGTCGAGGGGCTCGCCCAACGCATCGTCGCCAACGAAGTGCCCGAAACACTCACCAACAAACAGCTCTACACGCTCGACCTTGGTGCGTTGGTGGCCGGTAGCCGATATCGCGGCGACTTCGAAGAACGCCTGAAGAAGGTGCTCAAGGAGATTCGCACTCGCGGCGACATCATCTTGTTCATCGACGAGATCCATACGTTGGTTGGTGCAGGTGCCGCAGAGGGCGCCATTGATGCTGCGTCAATCCTGAAGCCGATGTTGGCACGTGGCGAATTGCAGACAATCGGCGCGACGACGCTCGATGAATTCCGCAA
>CAYFNN010000076.1:0-6498 GCA_964344465.1 uncultured Bifidobacterium sp.
GAAATCGGCAACGTTGATGAGGTGTATGCCTCGCCCGCGATGCCTTACACCATTGGTCTGCTGCGCTCCATCCCAAGAATTGACGGCGAAGGCTCGAGCCGTCTCACATCGATCGATGGCGCACCGCCGTCACCTGTCGCCCTGCCGCCTGGTTGCGCGTTCGCTCCGCGTTGTCCAGCAGCAGCGCCGCAGTGCGATGCCAGCATTCCCGCACTCGTCTCGATCTCACCGACCCGAATGACCGCCTGTGCGCGCCAGTCGGAGATTGCGAGCTTGCAGACTTCGGGCAAGTTGTTCGTCGAGGGTCCGCGCCACGTGGCACAAACCTCGGCGACGGATGCAGTCGCGCTTGAAGTGCGAAACCTGAAGAAGACCTTCCCGTTGATGAAGGGTTCGGTGCTGCGCCGTCGAGTGGGTTCGGTCTACGCGGTCGATGGAGTCGACCTCTTGCTGCGAGCAGGACGCAGCCTCGCCTTGGTGGGCGAGTCGGGTTGCGGCAAGACCACCACGTTGCTTGAGATCTTGAACATGGTTGCGCCCGAAGCAGGAAACATCACCGTGCTCGGTCGTAACGTTGCCGAGCTCTCCAAGAAGCAGCGTCTCGAGATGCGCAAAGACCTGCAGATCGTCTTTCAAGACCCGTTCGCATCGCTTGACCCGCGCTTGCCCATCGGTGATGCAATCGCCGAGCCGCTCGACAACTTCGGCATGCCGAAGGCTGAACAGAACCAAAGGGTGATGGAGCTGCTCGAACTCGTCGGTCTGCAACGTGACCACGCCAGCCGCTACCCGAGCGAGTTCTCTGGTGGCCAGCGCCAGCGCATCGCTATTGCTCGCGCACTCGCCTTGAACCCGAAAGTCATCGCACTTGATGAACCCGTATCGGCACTCGACGTGAGCGTGCGTGCAGGCGTGCTTAATCTGTTGGCAGAGCTGCAAGAGAAACTGCAGTTGTCATACTTGTTCGTCTCGCACGACCTCGCGGTGGTGCAGCACGTTGCCGATGACATTGCGGTTATGTATCTCGGTGGCATCGTTGAGTCCGGTCCGGTCGACGAAGTCTTCGCCCGTCCACAGCATCCATACACGCAGGCGCTGCTTTCCGCCGTACCGATTCCTGACCCCAAGGTTGAACGCGTGCGTAAACGAATCATCCTTCAGGGCGATTTACCAAGCCCGGCAAATCCGCCGACGGGTTGCCGCTTCCACACTCGTTGTCACGTTCGTTCGACGCTGTCACCCGAGTTGGCCGCAAAGTGTGTCAGTGATCGCCCTGAACTCACCTCGCGCCATGCAAGCCGCGTGGCATGCCACGCACCGCTGAACTAACTCCGCGCCACGCTGCGATCGTTTCGGCGGATGCTCACGCCGCCGAAGACTGCACAACCGACGCACAGTAGGGCAGAGACGACAATTACCTGCCGAACGGGGAAAGTGGTCCCGAGTGCACCCGCAATCCCGGTCGCCAACAGGATTCCGCCGGTTGTCACTGAAGACGTTGCCGCAAACACTCGACCCCTTTCCTCGTCTTGAGTGTTTCGCACGACGATTGGCGTGCCAAAGACGTGCAAGCCGGTGAGCCCGGCACCGTTGATGAGGAAAGCCGCGATCGCAGTGGCGACGTTCGGCGCCATGCCGTAGACGACCATTCCGGAAGCACTTGTGAGTGCCGAAACCATCAACATCGACGTGTCTCTGGCAGCAGGTTTGGCGCGACTCAACACTGCGCCGGACACCACCATGCTGACACCGAGTGATCCGACGACAAGCCCGTAGTCGCGAGCGCTTCCTCCGAGTTCATCGGTTACCAAGAAGACTCCCATTACTTCGATCACACCTGCGGACATGTTGAACGAAGCGAGCAGAAAAAGTGACCAGCGAAGCACGGGATTCGTAAAGAGCACTCGAAAGCCTCGAATGAACTCACCCGATTGGCGAGAACGCGGTTCTGGGACACGTTCCGATTGGAGAGTGCCACCGACGACCGCCACGAAAAGAAACGTGAGCGCGTTGATGATGAGCGCGTTGCGGCTACCGAAGGCATCGACCAGGAATCCGCCGAGCCCGGCACCGCAGACAATCGCAACAGACCTGAACGTCTGAATGAATGCATAAGTGTTGCTGAGTCTCTCGCTCGGTATGACTGAGGCGATGTAGCTCTGCCAGGTTGGCCCGATGATGCTGCCTCCAACTGCGAGCGCAAACACGAGTGCGTAGAGAGCGAGACCATCGGTGAAGGCAAGCAATGTAGTTATTGCAAATTGGGCACAAGACACGCTTACGACAAGCTGGCGAGTGGCAAATCGATCAACGATCGTGCCAGATACCGGCGCAAGCAGTATGCGGGAGGCCGCGAAGGTTGCCAGCAATGCTGACACGGCGAGCGGACCAGAGTCTTTTAGACGGAACAGCAGAGCAATGAGTGCGAGCTCATCGCCCATCTCCGAAACGAGACGCGCCGTTGCTAGAGCCCGAATATCGCGGGGGAAACTCACTCGTACGGTGTATCACACGAGGTCGGTTGGGCCCGTTCAATGTCACGGACATCGCATCAGGCGCGGATACAAAAAAGTGGGGCGGCCCTCTCGGGCCGCCCCACTCATGTAACGCGTGATGGTTACTTCATGAATCCGATCTTGGTGTAGTCACCAGACGAGAATCCGAAGGCTCCGAAGTTCGCCAACTTGGCGTCAACCTGCCACACGTCAGGACGCTGGTAGTTGATCATCGAGTGACCGACTTCCCACAGCTTCTTGTCGATTTGTGTAGCAATGGTGCAACGCTTGGCCGGATCGAGTTCGCGGTTGGCGCGCTCATAGAGCTTGTCAATCTCCGCGTTGCCGATCTTGCCGTAGTTCTGACCACCATCCGTCGTCATGATCGACTTCGACGCCGAAATCGGCAGCGACGTGCCGAGCCAGGTGAAGACGGTCATTTCGAAGTTGCCTGGGATGATGTACTTCGAGAAGAAGTCAGCCGACGGCACCACGTTGATTTCCAACTGAACACCGAGCGGTGCAAGCATCGCCTGCATCAACTGGGCTTCCTGCGCGCTGGTGGGAACACCAGCAGGAATCGTGATCTTCGGCTTGAGGTCGACACCTGCTTTTGTGCGCTTGGTGCCAGACTTCACCCACCCAGCTGCATCGAGCAGTGCATCTGCTTTCTGCAGGTTGTAGGTGCCGTAGATACCGGCGTTGTCGCGGTAGCAGCTAAGGCCTTTCACGAAAATGTGGTTGCTCAGCGGCGTTGCCTTCGGGTCGATCGGTCCGATCAACGCCTTGGTGATCACGTTGCGGTCGACACCCATTTGGATGGCCTGGCGAACGCGCGTGTCAGTCATGAAGCCGGTGTTTCCGAACGTCATGTGGCGGTAGTTCGGTGCCACGCTGACGCGAACATCAACGCCCGCGAGGCCGAGGCCACGCTTGTACTGGTTGGCGTCCGGACCGGTGTTGGCTGCATCGACTTCGCCGTTGGCGAGAGCGTCGAGCTGCGCGGCTGCGGTGACGACTTTCCAGAGCATCTTGTCGAGCACTGGCTTGTCACCCCACCACGCGCTGTTCGGAACAATCCACGCGGTGCCGGCGACCTTGTCGGTGCCGCCCCACTTGAACGGTCCGGCAGAGAGCGTCGGCGCATCTTTCCACGAGCTGTTGAACTTGTCGGGCGATGACGTGACCGATGCTGGGAGCAGACCTCCGAAGAGGCCCTGCCAGTCGGCGTAGACGTTCTTGAACTTGACGACGACCTGGTTGGCCGAAGCACCTTTGGTCACGCTCTCGATGTCTTCGTAGCCGGTGCTCGAGACGATCTCAAACGCTTCATTGGAGCCGTTGTTGGCCTTCCAGTATCCGACGAAGTCAGCGAGGCCGATTGCCTTGCCGTCACTCCACTTCGCTTTTGGATTCAGCGTGTAGGTGATGGTCTGTGGCTTGCGGCTCGTCAACGCGATGTCGGTGAAATAGTTCTTGTCCACCTGGAACGCACCCTGCTCGTCTGTGTAGAACGTGCCTGGCAAGAGGCCGCTCATCAGATACGAACAGCCGGCGAAGTTGCCGTCGACGTGGCTGGTGTTGTAGTTGTCGCAGAGCTGAGTGGTCGCCCAGATGAACGTGCCACCCTTCTTCAGTTTCGAAACAGGTTGCGGATTCACATCCGGAGCACCTGCGTTGTCCTGGTTGGCAGCCGACGCCATGCTTGGCGCGAGTGCCAGCGAGGCAACGAGTGCCGCAGCCGCTACGCGCACGAAGCGCTTAGTGAGACTGCTCCCTTGATTGCTTACTTTCATGCTTTCCCCCTCTGACCGAGTGGTCATGATTCGGGTGTACCTCACCCCTGGGGCACCACGAAGGCGCCGAATAGCACGATAACAACTGACCGAAGCTGGCAAAGACTCGCGTGCGGCTCGTTTATGCTCTTCAGGCGTGCTGAATTACGTCATCAAACGCGTCCTGAACTTCCTCGTGATGGTCGTTCTGGCATCCACGCTGGGCTATCTGCTCTCTTCCTTGGCGTTCGACCCACGATCCAACTACCAGGGTGCGAACCCACCCATCCCCGAGTCCACCATCAACGCCAAGTTGGACAACCTCGGAGTCAACCCGGCCAAGCCGCTTCTCAGCCGTTACGCCACTTGGGTCGGCAACGCCGTCACCGGCGATTTCGGGCTCACGGTGGGCGAGCAGAACGTCAACGAGGAAATCTCGCGGCGCATCTGGGTGAGTCTGCGACTGCTCGTGCTCGGATCAATTCTCGGATCGGTGCTTGGTGTGGGGCTCGGAGTTGTGTCCGCGGTGCGGCAGTACGGTGCCACGGATCGCGCGGCGAGCATGCTGTCGTTTGCGCTGTTGTCGACACCTGTCTTCTTGCTCGCGATTCTTCTGAAATTCGGTGCCATTGACCTGAACAATCGAATTGGAACCACGTTCTTTTACACCATCGGCGAATACTCGGCAGACTTTTCCGGCAACGGTTGGGATCTGTTCGTCAATCGCCTGCAGCACCTCATTCTCCCGACTCTCTCCATCGCGCTGGGTGGAATCGCGTTCTACTCCCGCTATCAGCGCAACGCAATGCTCGACGTGTTGGGCAGCGACTTCTTGCGCACCGCAAGAGCAAAGGGCCTGACAGGCAGCCAGTCACTCTTCCGCCACGGTCTTCGCGTCGCGATTCTTCCGATGGCGACGTTCTTTGCATACTCGTTCGGATTGTTGGTCACCGGTGCGCCGTTCACCGAGACCATCTTCGGGTGGAACGGAATGGGCAGCTGGTTCATTGTTGCAGTTCAATCGAATGACATCAATGCAGTGTCTGCTGTCATTGTCTTTTCCGCTGTGCTCGTCTTGCTGTCTGGGCTCTTGGCAGACATTGCGGTTGCGGCGCTCGACCCGCGAGTGAGGTTGCGATGAGCGCTGAAAAACGAGTTACTCGCGGCGTACTCATACGCCGACGGTTCAGGCGCAACAAACTGGCGGTTGCCGGCATCGTGATACTCGTGCTGATGTTCTTGCTTGCGTTCGTGGGGCCGTTCTTCTCGCAATACCGCTGGGATGAACTTGACTTCCTCGCACTGCTGCAGCCGCCGTCGAGTGCGCACTGGTTTGGTACCTCACAGATTGGTGGCGACGTGTTCGCGCTCACAGTGCGCGGCTTGCAAAAGTCGCTCATCATCGGCTTACTTGTCGCCGTGTTCTCCACGGGGCTCGCGGCAGTGGCTGGAGGTTTTGCGGGTTACCTAGGTGGCAAGGTCGATCGCACCGTGATGTGGATGATTGACGCGCTGCTGGTTCTGCCCTCGTTCTTGATCATCGCGGTGTTGTCGCCCCTATATAGAGGTCGCACGTGGTTGGTCTTCGTTGTGCTGCTTGCGGCCTTCGGGTGGATGGTGACCGCGCGAATCGTGCGTAGCGCAACGATGAGCCTGCGCGAACGCGACTTCGTGCGAGCCGCACAGTACATGGGGGTGCCCGCTCACAAGATTGTGTTCAGGCACTTGCTGCCGAATGTGGCTTCAATCTTGATCATCGACGCCACATTGAACGTGGGGGCCACGATTCTCAGTGAGACCGGTCTTTCGTATCTCGGTTTTGGCATTCAACCGCCCGATGTGTCGCTCGGCAGCCTTATCGCCGACGGAACTGCGTCAGCTCTTACGTATCCATGGTTGTTCATGTTCGCTGGTTCAGCTTTGGTGTTGACGGTGTTGGCGGTGAGTTTCATCGGCGATGGGCTTCGTGATGCATTCGACCCGGGTTCGACGCGAAGCAAGAACATCTAGCTGAGCAGAACCTCGGGTACGTGCATCCCGGCGACGGCATCACGGTAGGGATGTCCTTTGGCGCGTGCATGTATGCCGGCATAGCCTCGCTCGCGTGAGTGGCGCACCAGACGGTTGGCATCACGTTGATGGTGCGTTACACCGAGAATTTGAGTTCAAAGATTTCTCAGAGGCGTTCGCCTTCATGACGATGGTGGCGATGCTCGCTGAGCGGCATG
>CAYFNN010000077.1:0-6293 GCA_964344465.1 uncultured Bifidobacterium sp.
TGCCGCCACCTTGAAAGGGTGGTGTCCTAGGCCTCTAGACGATGGGGGCAAGGATGTTGAATTCGTTGGAAGAGCATCTGAAATCTACCAGCGCAACCCCACGAATACTCAGGGAGCGTTGCCCGTCAGCGCAGTGAGCCCCTGGTAGAGCACCCAACCGAGAAAGTCGTACATCTCCCAGAAATCTGCCAGCGGGTCATCAGGCTTGGGCTCAGTGTCATCTTCGCTCACGTCGAGAATCGTGCCCACGACGAGTCGTGTCGCATTGATCGCACGCACGAATCGGTCGAGCTCGTCGGCGCTCAGTTCTCCGACGCGCTGGATGAATTCAATGCTGTCGTTCACCATCTCTTTATGCGTGGCGGCGAGTTCGTCATGGGTGAGACGGCGAAACTCCGCATCGTGTTCGGCATTGGTGTGATACCCAGTGGGAAACAGTCGCTTGAGGTGCGGCCCGAGTTGGTCGTACGGCAGTGACTTCGCATGCTCGAGTTCGTCACGCAGTTCGCGGAGCTGCACGACGAGGGCCTCGCGCAGATGTGCTTCGAGCACACAACGAAACCCGGTGGCGGTTCGCTCGAACGCCGTCACGCGTCGTCTTGCTGCATCGTCGCCCACAACCCGTGTTCGTGCAGTCGTTGCACGTCGACCTCGGCTCGTTCTCGGGTGCCACTCGATACAACGGCACGACCCTTCTCATGTACGTCGAGCATCAGTGCCGTCGCTTTTTCGACGCTGTAGCCGAAGAGTTTTTGAAACACCCAAGTGACGTACACCATGAGGTTGATCGGGTCGTTCCACACGATCACAATCCAGGCGCGATCGATACCCGTTTGGCTGCCGCGCTCGATGTCGGTGACCGTCGACATACCTCCATTGTGCCGAGCACCTGTCGTGTGGTGCGCCTGCGCTCCTAGCCTTGCGGCGTGGTGCTCGACCGGCCGTTCGTGCCGTCACGTCTGAATGCGGCGTTCTCGCACACCGGGTCGCGTCCGGCACGCAGTGTGCTGGGGGCATATGTCGCTCTCACCAAGCCTCGCATCATCGAACTGTTGTTGATTACGACGATTCCTTCCATGGTGTTGGCAGCCGACGGTTGGCCGAACACCGCACTTGTCGTGTGGACGGTGGTTGGTGGTGCCCTCGCCGCAGGCGGAGCAAATGCCATCAACATGTACATCGACCGCGATATTGACGGCCTGATGGAGCGCACGCGCAACCGACCGATCGTCACCGGGCGCATCGCGCCACGAAACGCATTGGTGTTTGCAGTTTCGCTCGAGATCGTGGCCTTCGGCGTCTTGTTCGTCAGCTCAAACCTGCTTGCGGCGAGCCTGGCGATTGCTGCCACGTTGTTCTACGTCTTCGTGTATTCGCTTTGGCTGAAGCGCACCTCGCGCCAAAACATCGTGATCGGTGGTGCGGCCGGCGCGGTGCCAGTGCTCGTCGGCTGGGCAGCAGTGCGCAACGAAGTGTCATGGTCGGCCGTCGTGTTGTTCCTCGTTATCTTCTTGTGGACACCGCCACATTTTTGGGCGCTCGCCATCCGTCATGCCGATGAGTACCGCGCTGCCGCGGTGCCGATGCTTCCGGTCGTTGAGACGTCGGCGCGCACGGTGCGCACCATGGGCTGGTATTCGGTGGCGGTGGCTCTCGCATCACTTGCACTCGTACCGCTGAATGACATGGGTGTCGTTTACCTCGCCTCGGCCGTTGTGCTCGGTGTTGCGTTCGTTGCGCTCACGTTCGGTCTCGGCACCAACCCCACTCCACGCGCCGCCATGCGGGTGTTCACGTTTTCCATCTCCTATGTGACGTTGCTCTTCATCGCGCTCACCATTGACGTGCTCGTGCGCTAGTTCGATGGTGCACGCACGGTCGATGCGGCGCCAGCGCGCGGTTGAAATCCTGTGCCAGGGGGTGCGCTGAGTAGCCTTGCCACGTGTCGATAACGGCAAGCGGCGCCCAATCCACCGAAACACCCGTTGGTGCCGTGGCCGCCCCCGTTCGTCGCCTCGCCAACTGGCTCACCAGCGTGCACCACGCCACGATCGGCGCATCGCTACTTGTGGGTGCGGCAGTGTGGTTGCTCGTCGCCAGCGCAGTGGGCGCCGTCTTGGGTGTTGATCGCCTTGATGCCGGGAGCGCGACGGTGAGCGCGGATGCGCTTACCCAGTTGTTCTCGCTGCACCGATATGCCCTGGTTTTCGGTGTTGCCGCCCCAGCGATGCTTGGCGTCGTCGTGTGGTCGCTGCCCTCGCAGTTGCATGCTGCGAATCTCTCGCTGCCGCGTCTTGCGGCATTTGGTTGGTGGTCGTGGCTCGTCGGCAGCGTGGTGGTACTCGCGTCATATCTCGGCAATGGGGGCCCGGGTGGCGGTGACGCGCAGTATGTAGAGACGTATCTTTTGGGCCTTGGCATTGTGCTTCTCGCACTGGTGTTAATCGCCGTTTCCATTGCTGCAACGGTCATGACCCGACGCAATGGTCAACGACTTGGCGATGTGCCCGTCGGTGCATTCGCGGGTCTCGTCACGGCAATCGGTGTCACCCTCACCTTGCCGGTTGCGCTCGGCACGCTCGTGTACGTGTGGCTTGATTTCGTGAATGCGCGCGTTGCTTTTGGCGGAACCGACCTCATCGACTCGTGGCTGGGTTGGGTGACGCGCGAGCCGCACACGTTGCTCGTCGTGGTGCCCGCCCTCGGAGTTCTCGCTGATGCCGCAGTGCGCACGGCGAAAAGCCGCCAGCCGCTGCGCGGAGCGGTGCTCATCGGTGTTGGTATCTCCCTCAGTGTCGTGGCCAGTTCTGCCACGCAGCAAGCGCATGTGTTTGCAGTGGGGGAGACGCCCTTTGGCACGCTGCAGTCGTTCGTGCCGTATGCACTCTTCAATCTCGTGCCGCTCTTGGCGCCACTCGTGGTGGTGTCGTTGTCGTTGCTTGCCCTGCGAGCGGGAACACCAGGCATCTCTGGCGCATTCGTCGCATCATTCCTTGGTGTTGGCATGATTTTCACCGGACTTGCGGGTTCGGCGGCAATGCACCTCGACGCGCTCGGCATCGTCGGCACCGTATTTGCCGAAGCCACGGTGGTGTATGTCGTCTACGGAGCAGTGCTCGCTGCGATGGGTGGCATTGCCCTGCACGCAGGCTCGGTAACGGGTCGCGCCCTGCCCGACGGCAAGGTCGTGCTCGTTGCCCTACTTGGATTCATTGCCACCGTGCTCGCATCGCTGCCGCACTACGTGGCGGGGTTCCTCGATCAGCCCGCCAATGCCGCGAGTGGTTATGACGACGCTGGAGTCGTTGGTGTCGCCAATCTGCTCGTCGCAGTCGGCCATGCATTGATGCTCGTCACCGTGCTGGCATTCGTCGCGCTTGTGGTGGGTTCACGCCGTGGCAATGTCGCCAGCGATCGTTATCGAACGGAAGCAGCATGACCGCTCCTGCACTCACGGCCGGGCCCGCACGCCGAACCAGCACGGTGTTCGTGGCGACGGCGTTCGTCGCGGCGGCCGCGTCGATGTTGATGGGTTCCATGCTGGCGATGTGGCTGGATTTCCGCGCCAAGGCACCGACGCGTGTGGCAAGCGACGGGGTGTCGTTGATCAAGGATTGGCTGAAGAAAGACGTCGCGATTCCCGAGGTGGCAGCCACCACCTTGATGTTCACCTTCGTCATTGCCTGCGTAATGGCGCAATGGGCGGTGTATTCGGCGCGTCGTGGCGACAAGTCGCACACCACGCTCGCCCTCGGCATCACCATGTTCACTGGTCTGGCAATCATCAATGCGCAAGTTGCATTGTGGATGCAGATTGATCTCGTGTTGCGCAATGATGCCTACGAGACGATGTTCTATGCGATCACCGGCACGATGATGGCAATCATCGTGAGTGCGGTGGTGTATTCCTTCGTTGCGATGTTCCGCGTCTTGGCGGGCCGTGGTGCTGACCACGACGTGTTGCGCGCCCATTCCCTCTATTGGTACGCCGTGTCGGGCATGTTTGCCGCGATGTGGTTCGTCGTCTACGTGCAGAAGTAACGCCATGTTCAAGGTCGGATCCAAACTCTTCCTCGGCATCACCGGCTTCGCAGCCGTCAACCTCGTTGCCTATGTCATCTTCGTCGAACGTCTCGCCATCGGTGGCGTTGCACTCAGCATTCTGTTTGCGGCACTGGTCGGTATCTCGGCTGCCGCGTTGATGATCAACGAAGGCGACGATGAAACCCAGCCCCGTGATGCGACCTTGACACGTGCCTCGATGTGGCCGCTCGTGGCCGCCCTCAGTTTCTTGTTGCTCGTACTCGGCCTCGTGGTGTCGCCGATGTACTTCGTCTTGGGTGGTGTCGTACTCGTCGCTGCGCTCGCCGAGTGGATGGTGCAGGCGTGGAGCGAATCAGCGTCCGACGATGCGGCACACAATGATTTCGCCCGCCGCCGACTGCTGCATCCGATTGAGTTCCCCGTGATTGCCACCCTGGGACTTGGTGTAGTGATTTTCTCGTTCTCGCGAATCATGTTGGCGATCTCCAAGAGCGCGGGAGCTGTGGGATTCATCGTCGCGGCAGCCATCGTGCTCACGGTCGGAACGTTGTTTACTCTTCGTCCGGCTCTAAAGCCCGCTCTCGTCAGCGGCATTTGCGTAGTCGGTGCGGTCGGCATCGTTGCGGGCGGCATTGCGGGCACGGGTGTGGGAATGCGCGATGAATTGGTGGAAGCAGCCGAAGAGGGCCATTACACCCACCGCGAATGTGGCCCGGAAAAGTCAACGTACTTCGACAAGAAGGCGATGAAGACGCTCTCTCTGCGCAGCAATGTGGTGGCCGTCGTCGAGTTGCGCGACGGCAAGCTGAGTGCAGAAGTCAGCGGTTTTAGCCAGCCCCAACAACAAGTCAGCGTGCCGCGGGCTAACCCGGTCACGTTCATCTTCCGAAACTTTGATGCAGCCGAACACCGCATGGTCGCGTATCTCGGCACCGCCGCTGCCGCGACCCCGGCCGACGGCGAGATGGCAGGCAAACACGGCGACTCGAACGAGACCTGCACGCAACTCATCCCGCAAGGGGCTGAGCAGGCACTCACCATTACCTACAACAAGCCATCAATCGCACAAGAGGCCGCAAAAGACGAGCCGTTTACGTTGTCGGTCGCAGGCCTTGCAGGTCAATCAATCAGAGTGGTGGTGCCGTGAATCACCGAGGTGGTGTCGAACGGGCGCAGCGCACGCGCCTTAGCCTGACGCGCATGCGTCGGGCATCTCTCTCTCGCGCGATGGTGCGCACGACCGCGGCAGTAGGTGCGACAATCGGCCTCGGCTCGTGCGCCACGAACGCGGCTCAAGACACCTGGCAACCCAAAGGGCCGAACGCCAAGATGATCGACGACCTGCAGCAGCCGATTTTTGCGGTGGCGGGGATCATCGGCATCATCGTTTTTGCCGCCGTGTCGTACGCCATCTGGCGTTACAAAGATCGCGGCCAGCCAATCCCCGAGCAGACGCACGGCAAACCCGCGCTTGAGATCACCCTCACCGTGATACCCGCACTCATCTTGGCGGTGGTCGGTGTGTTCACTTTCCGAGTCATCTTCGATCTCGCCAAGACCGACGACACACAACTCGTCATCAATGTGACGGGTCAGCAGTGGTGGTGGGAATACGACTATCCAGCGCAGAACGAATGGGGCATCACCAAACCCATCATCACCTCGGGACAACTTGTCATGCCGGTAGGAACCAAGGTGCTCCTGCGTGAAACCAGCCGCGACGTCATTCACTCGTATTGGATCCCGGCCCTCAACGGCAAACGCGATGCCGTACCCGGCCGCATTCATACCCTGCGGCTTGAAGCCGACGAGCCGGGCATTTATGCCGGTCAATGCACCGAGTTCTGTGGTCTCTCGCACGCCAACATGCGCATGGAAGCTGTCGCCTTGTCGAAGGAAGATTTTGCGACATGGGTCGCCAACCAGCAGGCCGCCTACCAGTCACCAGCCGAGGGAACGTTGGCCAAGGAAGGCGAGTCGGTGTTCTTGAATCAGTGCGTGCGGTGCCATCAAGTTGACGGGCTGAAGCGCCCCGACGGTTCGCTGGCGATTGCTGCTCCCGATGAAAACGTTTGGTCGGGTGCGGCACCCAACCTCACGAACTTGATGACTCGCAACACGTTTGCCGGTGCGATGTTCGACTTGTTGCGAGATTCCTGCCGCGACGATGTGTGGAAAGCCGATAGTGCCGAGTTTGGCGCAAAATACCTCGCCGGTGTCGATGAAGCGTGTCTGAACGTCAATGATCT
>CAYFNN010000078.1:0-6115 GCA_964344465.1 uncultured Bifidobacterium sp.
CTCGTAGCGCAGGTCGTCGACGGTGACGAGTCGATTGCCGGGCGCGGTCGGATTCATCGTTTGGGTGTCGGTCATGGTCATGGGTGTAGCACTCCTGTGTGAGTTGTCAAGTCGCCCGCGTCGGCGGGTTCACTCAGGTGTGTGCGCGATGTGCCGAAAGCGGTCGCGCCGTTCGTAGGCGAGGTTGGCTCGTGCGGGCGAGGCCCAGCGTGGCGAGCGGGCCGACACCAGCAGGTGAGGCCCAGCGCGGCGAGTCAGTTATTGCCCGTCGGGTATCCAGTTGCCATGGAAGCCGTTCGGCACTCGCACAGGCAGATGCACGACGGCCACCGGTTCATCTGTAAGGGCGGCAGCATCAAAGATGGCAAGGTCAGACGTGTCGCTCATCGTGTCGTGACGCAGCGCCATGACCCAGCCGTCGTCTTCGGCGACACCACCGGTGCGCGCGACGAACACCGGCTCGCCGTAGCCGAATCGCGGCTGATCATCACGCGCCACTACGCGACCAGTTGTGTGATCAGTCTTCATCAACGTGTCTTGTGCGAACCCGGCACCGATACCTGCGGAATAGCCGTAGCGATACGGCAGGCCGACAAGGCTCTCGCGAATTCGCGGAAACTCCTGCGGACGGTCGTCGATTGCCGTCTCGCGCGCGGAACCGGTCGACGGGTTAAGGCGCCAGCGAGTCAGCACGGGGTCGCCCTCACTGGGCCCACGTCGCTCACGGTCGAACATCTTCGGATGCTTCGCAGCATCGAGCACTACCTCATCACCATCGTCGTAGGCGTTCATCGGGTGGAAGATGTAGCACGGGTCGATTGACACCCACTTCACGTCGGCACTGGTGGCCTTCTCATTGGTGCGTGGCAAGAAACCGATGCGAGCCTCGTATTCGTGATCCCAGAAATAGGGAAGCCGGGCGCCTTTCATTGCCGCATCAAGATTGAACACGCACGGCAAGTCAAACACCAGTGCGTATTTCTCGGTGATTGCAAGATCGTGCAGCATTGGCCCACCTTGTGTGTCGATATCAACCGCCCGACGCACACGACCGTCGACACCAACCACCAGATACTGCACCTTGTTGCCCCAGCCCCACCAATACGTCATCACATGCAACTCGCCGGTGCGAGGGTCACGTTTCGGGTGTGCAGAAAATGCCATGGGCAGTGTGCCGCCAAGGTTTGAGACTCGTACGGTGTCAAGGTCGAATGACATTTCAACTGGCGGAGAGCCTGCTTCGACGATGGCGAATGTGCGACCTGCATGGCCAACCACATTCGTGTTTGCAGGAAACGACGGATGGTCGGCAGGCCAGTCGGATGGTGGCGGCGTGCCGCCGAGAATGTCACACACTTCCTTGGTGCGCACCCAACGATTGCGATACCACTCGGCTTTGCCATCACGCAGGCGAATGCCGTGCACCATGCCATGGCCGGTGAACCAGTGGTATTTCTTTTCGTTGACGGGCCCAGCAGGGTTCGGCCCGTTGCGTAGGTAGCGCCCCACTAACTCGCTCGGAATCTCTCCAGTGACCTGCAAGTCGGTGACCGTGACCTCATCGTGCACTGGCGCGAGATTTCCGGCAAGAAACGGATTCGGCGAGGGTCGATCAACGATGGTCATGGCGCGACGCTACCTCGTGAGTAGTGCATCGACCAGTGCCTGCGGCGAACCGTCGCATCGTTCGATATCGGTGTTCGTCAACAGCACGACGAGGCCACCTTCGTGTCGACCGAGCACGATTGGGTATCGGCCAGCCGCAGCACTTCGAACATCGGCTGGTGCGTCGTTGCGGTGATACGTGGTGAACGGCGCGGGCAGCTCGAGTGCGCAGGTTTGCCACTCGGCGCGCGGGCGAAAGAGTCCGTGCGTCACGTCGCAGAGCGAACAGTGTCGCGCACCGATGCGAGCACCAATCCAGTACGACACTTCACCCCAGAGTGTTGCGTCGGCATCATAAACACCGATGTATTCGGTGTATCGGTGACCACTTGAGGAGTCGACCGGAGATGAGTCACTCGACATAGTGAACTCCGATGATCATCGCACCTCGAAGCCCTGATAATTGTGTTGCGCAACATCGTTGCAGCGTTGGACATATGCCGGAAAGCCTGGAAGCGGCATGAACACGCGTGGTTTGCCGTACATGTTGGTGCCGAGATACCACGAACTACACGATGTATAGAGGGTCATGCCGGCAACCTTGTTTACGTGTTGCACCCAGTCTTCTTGAGCCTTTGCTTGCGCCTCAATCGTGGTTGAGCCCTTGCTCTGCAGGCGAGAGATACATGCAGTAATCCACTCAACGTGGTGCTGTATCGACACGATCATGTTCGTGAGCACCGACGGGCTACCCGGACCAGTGACCATAAAGAGATTTGGAAATCCGTGCACCGCCAACCCGAGATAGTTGACGGGGCCTTCTGACCAGGCGTCGCGCAGAGTTCGGTCTTCGCGACCGCGAATGTCGATGTTGGTGATGGCTCCGGTCATTGCGTCGAATCCAGTTGCAAAAACGATGGCGTCGAATTCGTGTTCGTTGCTGCCGAACATGATGCCACGTTCGGTGAATCGCTTGATCGGCGTTTCGCGCAAGTCAACGAGTGAGACGTTGGGTCGGTTGAATGTCTCGTAATAGTCGGTATCGACGCACAGTCGCTTGCAACCAATCACCGAGTCTGGTGAGAGCCGCCGGGCAGTGTCGGGGTCACGCACGATGTGACGAATCTTGTCGCGCACGAAGTCGGCTATCAGCCGATTCGACTCGGGATTGGTGAGCGCATCGTTGAATGCCCCGAGAAACAACAAACCGCCTTTTTGCCAGCGGGCCTCAAGTGCGGCGCGTCGTTCCTCGTCGCTCACTTCGCAGGCACCAAAAAGCCCTGTTGGTGTGTCACCACCGAGGGCGGCGCGAGTGAGACTGTTCTTTCGGCGGAACTCGCCGTAGTTCGCTTTGATTGACGCCACATAGTCAGGCGACAGCTGCTGGTTGCGCGCCGGCACTGAATATGCCGGCGTGCGCTGCAACACCGTGAGATGGGCCGCTTGCTTCGCGATGATGGGGATCGACTGAATGCCAGACGAACCCGTGCCGACCACCGCAACCCGCTTACCCGCGAAGTCGACACCTTCGTGGGGCCAGTTGCCCGTGTGATACGTGCTGCCTGCAAACAAGTGGTCGTCGGTGAAGCGCGGAACATTCGCAGCCGAGAGACAGCCCGTCGCGAGCACGACGAAGCGTGCTGTGGTGACGCCGGCGGTCGTCGCCACCTGCCACGACTCGTCCAGCCACCTGAGTGATGTGACGGTCGTGTCAAATGACATGTCACGACGCAAATCGAATCGATCAGCGACGTGCTCGGCGTAGCGCAGAATCTCGGGCTGCGTAGCGTATTTTTCTGACCACTGCCACTCTTGCTGCAGCTCGTCAGAGAACTGATACGAGTATTCGAGACTCGGCACGTCGCATCGTGCGCCGGGGTATCGGTTCCAGTACCAGGTGCCGCCGACTCCACCGCCGCGTTCGAACACGTGCGCGCTGAAACCCGCAGACCGCGCCTTATGCAACATGTACATGCCTGCAAACCCCGCACCGACGATTGCTACATCGATGCGTTCGGGGGCTCGTCCCATGCGTCCATTGTTGCCGACGACGGCTACGGTGAGGTCATCGCTTCTCCACGACTCATCGATCACATGCGCGGGGTGCGCTACGGCGAGGTGCTGCCTGTTTACCTTCGCGAAGACGGACTGCACGCCGAGGTCTACGGAACGCAGATGTTGAATGACTGCCCGCAACACTTGTGGGAAAAGCTCGATGCTGCTGCGATTGCCGCGGAGATGGGTGCCGTGATGGTGAAGTTGAACGGGCCACGCAAGTGGGTGCTGGATGGATTGGGCAACAAGGTGGCGCCGGTTGACCCAGTGCTACGAGATTTCGGCGGCATCACGTTTCGTCGTATCGCAACGCTTCACCTTGGCGACAAACCACCCGCTGGGCCATATAACGAGAACAAGGTCAATCGTGGCGCGGTGTTCTTCTTTGACGCTGGCAAACCCGTGTACGAACTCGTGGGCCCCGACGGGAAGACCTATGTGATGCAGGCGTTGTGCATGGGGGTCGACCCGACCATGAGTGAAGCATCCCTGCCGTCGCTCGGCGAGCGTTTAAAGCTGCCCAATGGCTGGTCGTATCGCACGCGCGTGTTGCACGAAGAACTCATCATTGACACGACGACGTCGCTGGCCACCGTGCTGCAAGACGAGTTCGAAAACTCGTATACGTTGCCGTACTGAGTGGGAGAGGCTTTGCCTAAACGAATGAGATGATGTTGCCTTCAGCGGGCTGAGTGTCGCCACGTACAAGTGCGGCATACAGTTCGCCGATGGCCGTGCTGCCGACCGATCGGCGAATCTGCAGCCATGAATCCGTAGAGGTGACGAAGACTTCAAGCGCTTCGGCGATGCGTTGATTCAGCACATCACGACCCCACTCTTTGCCCCGTTTTGAAAGCTGTGATGGCGCGAAGAAGAACTGCGGCCGCGGGTCGGGCAGTGTCACCCCGTGACGAGGGGCATCCCAGTGAGTGGCACCGACGCTGGCACAATGCACGATCTGACCACCGAGGGCTGAATACACCTGCGATAACACGTGCATATTGCCCGACATGTCAACGATGGCGGTCGGCCGCACCGCAAGCGAAGCAATCTGTTCATACGACACGATGGTGTCGTATTCGCCGAGACTTCGAGTGAAGTGTTCATTTCGTGCTGAAGTGATGCCGACCACTTCGAGGTCGCTGGTTCGCTGCAAACAGTGGGCGAGCGCGATTGCTGTTTTGCTCGAGGCACTCAAGATCACCACTTGTTCGGCGCCAAAGAAGTGGTTGTCGCGGAGGAAGTCTTCCAACAAGAACGAAGTGATGAAGAGACCGCGGAAGATCAGCAATGCGTCATCGTGTTCGGATCGCTCAGCAATATCAAAGTTTCGATACGCCGCGGCATGTTTCTCGCGCCAGGCGCCGGCGTCACTGAAACCACTTGCAGTGGGTCGGGCCGACACAACATGATGGTCCGCAAGCGGGAAGAACCCAAAGAATCGACCTCCAACTGCAATCTCGGGGTGTGCAGAGGCTGCGACGACACCGAAGCCCATTACAGGTAGCCGGCCCCACGATGGTTCAGTGGGGAAGAAGCCCCAGTAGTCGAGCATCTCGCCACTCAGCGCATAACTCACATTGTTTGAGGTGAGCGCGGCTCGTTCAAGGGTGAGCAGAACCTCACCTGCATTGAGCGACGTCGGCACCGAGGTGTTTGCCCAACGTGTTACTCGAATGTCGCGACGCTCGATTTCGAAGTGCATGTCAGCCCTGAGTAATGGAGTCCATCGACGCGCGCACGGCCATGACGTATGCATCACCAGCGACCTCTTGTGACATCTTGGTGTGCAGTAACGAGAGCTCACCGGGAGAGTTTGCGGCGATGAATTGAACGGTGTCCCACTTGCGACCGTCACCGATGATTGTGCCCTCAGCTGCAAAATTCACCGCACCAGGTAGCGCCGCAAAAGCGGAAGCCCGGTCTTCAGTGCGACGCACCACCATGAGCACGGAACGGTTGTCATCATTCTTGGGGCGACCGTACGAATCAAGTTCGGTGTCTTCTGGGCGACAGCACACAATGATGGTGCGCTGCATTCCGGCTGCCTTGTGCACGTGCTTGTCGGCGAAATCTCGACGCGCCTGCATATCGATGAACGACTTACGGGTGGCATAGCGAACGATGGCGATGCGATCCCAGTCTTCGTCGCCTGCGCGATTCGAAGTGACATCTCCGACAAAAACAATCGTCGCGCCAATTTTGGCGAGAATCGATGACGGGTTGTACCGATCATCCGCCTCGCGACCGCTGATTGGTTTGTCGACCCCAGCGTCCTGCGTGTACTGCGCCACCTCGTGGTACTTCATGAGGTTGATCATGTAGATCGGGCCGTCTTCGGCTGGGGGGCGGGTGGCGAGAAAGAGGCCGTAGTCCTTATCTATGGTGCCGTACTTGTGTTTCAGTCGTGGTGTGTCAGACACATTGCCCCCTCGGGTAGTTGGGGCGAGCGTAC
>CAYFNN010000079.1:0-6034 GCA_964344465.1 uncultured Bifidobacterium sp.
TACCGGTGTAGACACCGAGCAGAGTGTCAAAATCACTCCCCATCGTGTCGATCACCAAGGTGCCGGCGGTGCTGGTGGTGTAGGAATACCAGATTGATGCTGAAGCCCCGTAGCCGCCATGGTTTGGCTCACCCACTTCGCGAGTTGCAGTGCGAGTCGAGCTGTTGGCCCGACCAGAATTACCGGTGATCGCGATGGCACCAGTGAGCGCGTCATTCACTAGCGCAGCGATTGGGGTCACTGCAGAAGACGTGCCAGATGCGATACCTCGCCCAGAAGAGTTGACGGCACTCACCCGAAATACGTGCGCTGTGCCCAACGCCAGACCGCGCAGCGAGGCAAACGTTGCAGTGCTCACGCCATCGGCAAACGTGCTCCACGTCGTGCCTGCGTTCGTCGAGAACTCAATGACGTAGTCGGTGATTGGTGCTCCACCGTCTGAAGTCGGAGCATCCCAGTCAATTTCGACCACGGCGGGCAATGCTGAGGCAACCACATTGAGCGGAGCCCCTGGCACGGCTGGTGTGAGTGGCGTTAGCGGTTCGGTTGACTCTGAAACCGGGCCAACACCGATCAGGTTGTAGGCGCGGACCCGGAAGATGTGAGCGACTCCATCGTTGAGGTCGGTGACGGTGCGTGACATGTACTGACACGTACAACCAACGACACCAGTGTCTTGAGGCCAGGTGGTCCACGTGCTGCCCGAATCCGTCGAGTAGTCGATGGTGTATCCACGCAGTCCAGAGCCGCCGTCGGAAGTCGGCCGCTCCCATCGCAGCGTGATGCGGCGTGCCCCCGCCTCTGTTGCAACCACATCTTCGGGTGCACTCGGAATTCCAGGGGCTTGGGTGACGACCGATGACGGCTCAGAGTTGCCCGCGGAGTTCGTAGCTCGAACCCGGAATTGATACTCGCGACCTGACACGAGGTCGTACGCCGTCGTAAACCAAATTCCTCCGGCTCGCCCGCCAGTACCAGTGACCAGAGAAGTAGCCCATGTGCTGCCGCCATTACCCGATTGTTCAACGACGTAGCCAGTGATGACTCCGCCACCGTCGGCCGTCGGTATCTGCCATTGCAAACCAATCGACATCGTGTTCACGGTGGTGACGACGAGGCTCCGTGGCGCGTTTGGAACGAGAACCTGCCACGGAACAGCAGTGACGAGTGAAGAGGCTCCACCTGTGCCGATTGCATTGGCTCCACTGACGCGGAACGAATACGTGGTGCCATTCGTCAGACCGGTGACCGTTGCGGTAACTGCCGTTGAAACTCCATCAGCGAAGATGCCCCAGTCATCCTCACCATCGGCTTTGTACTCAATGATGTAATCGGTGATCGCTGAACCACCGTTCTGCGCAGGTGCAGTCCAGCGCAACACCACCTGAGCGCCACCAGCTGTAGCCGTTAAGCCAGTGGGTAGAGACGGTACGCCGATTGCTGCTCTCACTACATCGGTTGGGGCACTCGTACCTGCCGAATTGACCGCGCTCACGCGGAACGAGTACGTGGTGCCATTGGTCAGACCCGTAACGGTTACTGATGTCGATGTTGAGGTGCCGTCAACGAACGTTGACCATGAGACGCCGTTGTTCGCTGAGTGTTCGATGAGATAGTCGGTGACTACCGCACCACCGGTTTGCGTTGGCGCAGTCCACGAGAGGGCAGCCTGCGCTACGCCAGGTACCACTACGAGCGAGCGCGGGCTGCTCGGTGCTTCCGGGGCGGGCGGAGTCCAGCGGGCGCGCGTAAAGAGCAACAAGTTCGGAGAACCCGACCCCGGGCTAGTCACCACATCGGGGGTCGCGTACGACCCGAGAGTCGTTGCAATTTGTGCTGGCGAATCACCCGGATTTTCTTCGAGCAACAGAGCCACCGCACCAGCGACATGGGGTGACGCCATCGACGTTCCCGACAAGCTACGTGCATCGGAAGATGATCGGTAGTAGGCCGAGAGAACGCTGGAGCCAGGAGCGAAGATGTCAACCACCGAGCCATAGTTGGAGAACGAAGCTCGCGCATCAGTTGCGGTTGTCGCACCGACAGTGATTGCAAGTGGTTCTGATGCCGGTGAGTAGCTGGATGCCGGACGATTGTTGTTGCCCGCTGCAACCACCATGACGACACCGTCACTGACGGCGCCCCGCACTGCGGTGTTGATGGCAGTGGAGAAACCGCCTCCGAGACTCATGTTGGCAACGGCGGGCACACCTGCGGTGTGATCGGCGACTACCCAGTTGACTCCAGCAATTACATCGAAGAAGCTGCCGCGACCCGCGCAGGAGAGCACGCGCACGGGCACGATTGTCACCCCTTTGGCGACTCCGTACGTTTGGCCACCGATGGTTCCTGCAACGTGCGTACCGTGACCGTTGCAGTCTTCGGTTCCACGGCCATCGCCGATTCGGGAGTGTCCGGCCACGACTCGACCGCCAAAGTCACGATGGTCGCTGCGGACACCCGTATCAATTACGTACGCGCGTACCCCTGCGCCAGTGAAGTTATACGAATAATTCGAATCAAGGGTGCGCGTTCGTTGATCAATACGGTCGAGACCCCACGGTGGGCTCGCCTGGTCACCCTCGACACCAACGACCTGATTCTCTTCAATTGCAAGCACGTTCGGGTCGCTGGCGAGCAAGGAGAGTTGACTCTTCGACATCCGCGCGCCAAAGCCGTTCAGAACTTCGGTGAAGGTTCCAAGAATTGTTATGCCGTTGTCGGCCTGTGCGCTGGCGAATGACGCTGCGCCAACGCCCTCGCGCAGCGTGATGATGTACTCACCGGGAATTGCATCGCCAATATTGAGATCGTCGACCGACGTCACGGCGACTGTCGTCGATGAGCTTGGAATCGTGCTTGAGGTGCTCGTCGTTGATGATGTCGTCGTGCTTGAGGTGCTCGACGTTGACTCAACAGTTGTGGTGAGCGAGACGGTCGTGGTCGTGCTCTCATCTGGTGCGCCCACTGAGAACGTTGCATTCGGCTCCACCACCAACACTTGGGGATCTTTCTTCAACCGGCGAATATCGGTTGGATCCAACTCGGCGACGAATCCCTTTACCTTGCTCGAGAAGACGTCATTCACGTCATTGCCAAGCGACTCTTCTTTATTTACCTTTGCTGCAACGCTTGCATTCTCCGTCAGGATGACGACGTAATCTTTCGATTGCGCTGCATCAGCGACACGAGTCGTCGCTGCGGCCGGCGCGACGGGTAGCACGGCAACGACGATCGTCACCGAGAGGAAGAGGGGCCAGCGCCCGAGAGTTCGCACGACTATCTAACGGCAGGGTACCCCCTAATTGTGACAAGATTCTTTCGTACGCCTACTGTGAGGTGGAGATGCCCGACACCCCTGGATTGCTGCCCCGTGACACCCCTGGGTCGCCGCCGCCCAACACCCCCGTCGCCGTCATTACTGGCGCCAATTCGGGCATTGGCCGGGCCGCCACCCTCCTCTTGGCCAAGGCGGGGTACCACATCTATGCCACCGTGCGGGGGCTGGGCAAAGCCGACAAACTGCTCGCCAAAGCCGCCACCGATGGGGTGAGCGAGCGCATCACGCTCATCGAGATGGACGTCGCCGACTCGGCTTCGGTCACTCGCGGGTTCACCGAGATTTTCACCTCCACTGACCGTGTCGATGTGTTGGTGAACAACGCAGGCGTCGGGGGCAACGCGGTAACTGAAGAGTGTCCGATCGACACCTATAACGAGGTGTTCAATATCAATCACAACGGCTCGGTGCGATGCATTCAGGCCGTGCTACCCGGCATGCGTGCTCGACGGAGCGGCACCATCGTGAATGTGTCGTCGGTGGTTGGCAAGATCACTGCAATAGCCCAGTCGCCGTACTACGTGTCGAAGTGGGCCGTAGAAGGCATGAGTGAAGGTCTCGCCCAAGAACTTGCTCCGTTCGGCATTCGTGTGGCGATCATCGAGCCAGGCGTGACGCGCAGTTCGATTTTCGCCAAGAACATCGATGCGCCGAATCAATCGGGCGCATACGACGCGCACTACCGCAGGTTGTTCGCTTTCTACGCAGAAGGAATCGCAAAGGCAACACCCGCCGAGGAAGCCGCAGCAACGATTCTCGAAGCCATCACGACGACTGAGCCACGTCTGCGTTGGCGCTGTTCATGGGGCGCAGATGAACTCATTCGCGCGCGCGAATCGATGACCGATGAAGAATGGGTGGCGCTCGGCCAACATGACGACGACAACGCGTACTACGACGAGTTTGCCGAACGTTTCGGACTCGATATTCGCCCGAAGGGCTGAATCTGGCGGGTTGAGTTTCAGCGCCTATTCACAGCTTGTTTAAAGTTGACAAATTGGGTCAACATTTGGTTGAATGGAGGCCCACCTCGTGGGGGCTCCCGGAGCCCACATGATGTCGCAGCAACGAAAGGACCCCAACCGTGACCATCCGCCTCGGAGATATTGCCCCCGATTTCGCGGCCGACACCACACACGGCCGCCTCAGCTTCCACGAGTGGCTCGGCGACTCGTGGGGTGTGCTCTTTAGTCATCCAAAAGATTTCACCCCCGTATGCACCACCGAGCTCGGCTATGTCGCACGCATCAAGCCCGAATTTGACAAACGAAATGTGAAAGTCATCGGCCTTTCGGTCGACCCGGTCGACTCGCACCAGAAGTGGGAGTCCGACATTGCCGAAACGCAGGGTACGCCAGTGAATTTTCCGATGATCGGCGATGCCGACCGCAAGGTAAGTGATCTCTACGGCATGATTCACCCAAATGCCAACGACACGCTCACCGTGCGAAGTGTGTTCGTCGTCGGCCCTGACAAGAAGGTGAAACTCTCGATTACCTACCCGGCATCGACTGGGCGCAACTTTGATGAAATCTTGCGTGTCATCGACTCGCTACAACTCACCGCCAAGCACAAAGTCGCGACGCCTGCGAATTGGAAACATGGTGATGATGTGATCATCGGCTCAGCTGTTACTGACGACGAAGCAAAGAAGTTGTTTCCACAGGGCTGGAAAACCATCAAGGCATACCTTCGCGTCTTGCCACAGCCGAAATAGCGATGGGTCCTTACGTTGGTTTTACCCTTCGCAACTAGTCTGACGGAGTGACTTCACTCCCCCCGCCAACAATCTCGACCGCCAGCACACACGCCGCTCACGCGAAAGGTGCCACCAAGGTCTACGGCACGGGCGATAGCGAAGTGCACGCTCTTGACAACGTCGACGTTGCCTTCGAGCGCGGCAAATTCACTGCAATCATGGGCCCGAGTGGCTCGGGTAAGTCGACACTCATGCATTGCATTGCGGGGCTTGATGCGCTGACCAAGGGTTCGGTGTACATCGGGGATACCGACCTGTCGAAATTGAGCGATAAAGCCCTCACCCAGCTGCGTCGCGACAAGGTTGGGTTCATCTTTCAAGCGTTCAATTTGATCCCCACTCTGACGGCGTATGAAAACATCGTGCTGCCCCTGACGCTGGGCAAGAACAAGGGTGACGAGGCATGGATTAACCGCGTGATTGACACCATCAACCTGCGCGATCGCCTCGAGCACCGACCGAGCGAACTCTCCGGCGGCCAGCAACAGCGTGTGGCAATCGCCCGCGCGCTCGCCAGCCGTCCCGACATCATCTTCGCCGACGAACCGACGGGCAACCTCGACTCAAAAACCGGCACCGAAGTGCTCACCTTCATGCGACGTGCGGTGAGCGACCTCGGCCAAACCATCGTGATGGTTACCCACGATGCAACGGCAGCAAGTTATGCAGACCGCATCGTCTTCTTGGCCGACGGCGAGGTGGCTGGTGAGATGTTCTCGCCAACTGCGCAGAAAGTGCTCGATTATCTGAAGCATCTTGGCGAGTAGTTCGCCAATGCTGAAACTTGCCCTCAAGATGACCTGGGCCCGCAAGGGCCGTCTCGTACTTACTTCGCTCGCCATCATTCTGGGCACCGGGTTTTTGTCTGGCACCTTCGTGTTCCGCGACACCATCAACCAGACATTCGATCGATTGTTCTCCGACGTCTTCCGAGA
>CAYFNN010000080.1:0-6024 GCA_964344465.1 uncultured Bifidobacterium sp.
GACTCGTCTGGTCATGCGAGACGAGCGACGAGTGCAGCCACCGTGTGACGCAGTTCGTCACGTTGTGCAACGGCCGCGAGTGGGCCGGCTGCACCGTGGCTGGCGCGACGTTGCACGGCCACCCCGGGCGCGAACAACGCAGCGGCATCGGCGCCGAGGTCAGCGTCGGCTCGAACAAGATCGACGAGCGGGGTGTTTCCCGCCAGCGACCGCGACACCAGTTCGCCCACTTTGGCGTGAGCTTGACGAAACGGCATCCCTCGGGCCACCAACCACTCGGCGATGTCGGTAGCGACGGCTGCAGGAGCATCTGCGGCGACACGCATGGCATCGGTGTCGAAAGAAGCAGCCGCGATCATCTCGGCGAGCGCGTCGAGGCCGCGGTTCACCTGATCGAGCGAGTCAAAGAATGGCTCTTTGTCTTCTTGCAGGTCGCGGTTGTAGGCCAATGGGAGGCCCTTCATCGTGGTGAGCAGACCCGTGAGATTGCCCACCAAGCGACCTGCCTTGCCGCGCGCAAGTTCGGCGATATCGGCGTTCTTTTTCTGCGGCAGCATCGATGAACCCGTCGCATGGCGGTCGCTCAATGATGCGAAACCAAATTCCTCGGTGGTCCACAACACCCACTCTTCGCCCATTCGCGAGAGATGCAAGCCAACCATCGCCAGGGCAAACAGACCCTCGGCAACGAAATCTCGGTCGCTCACTGCGTCGAGTGAATTCGCGAATACGCGAGCGAACCCCAGGCGCTTTTGAGATTCACGCGGATCAATCGGCAACGACGTGCCTGCCAGTGCCCCGGCGCCGAGTGGTGAAACATCGAGTCGAGCTACGGCATCGAGCAGCCGCTCGACATCTCGCACCAAGGCCCAGGCGTGCGCGCGCAGGTGATGCGACAGCAACACCGGCTGGGCACGTTGCAGATGGGTATAACCAGGCAGATACGCCTCGCCTGCGTCGTCGGCGCGACGGTCGAGCACGTCGATGAGAGCCAGCGTGCGTCGAGCAGTGGCCGTAAGTTCGCGCTTGGCAAAGAGACGCAGCGCCGTGGCAACTTGATCGTTTCGGCTACGAGCCGTGTGCAGCTTGGCCCCCGCCGGCCCGGCAATTTCGGTGACGCGGCGTTCGATTGCGGTGTGGATGTCTTCATCGCTCGCAACGAACACGAAGTTTCCGGCTACGAACTCTGACTCAACTTGGCGTAGTGCGGCAACGATGGCGTCGACATCGACTCGCGGCAACACACCGGTTGCGCCGAGCATCTCGGCGTGTGCGGTCGAACCCGCGATGTCGTCACGCCAGAGACGAACGTCAAACCCAATGCTTGCGGTAAACGCCATGAGCGAATCGGCTGGCGCCTCGGTGAAGCGCCCATGCCAAAGGTGCTTTGATGAGTTGGCCGAGTCGCTGTGATCGGAAGTCATCGAGTTGGGCATGCGTGCTACTTCCCTAGCCCGGCGAGCGAGCGCAAGTCGGTCGCCAAGCGCTTGGCACCATAGTTCGACTCTGCGATGCAGAACAACGTGTCGTCGCCTGCCACGGTGCCGAGCAGGCCCTTTAGTCGAGAGCGATCGAGTGCCGACGCGACGACATGGGCGCAACCCGGCGGAGTGCGAACCACCACCATCGGATCGCTGAATTCCACCTCAGCCACCCACTCTGACATGACTCGTCGCAATTGTTCGCGAGGGGCGATGCGATCGGGCTCAAAATCAGGAATCGCATAGGCGCTCTTGCCTTTGCCCACTCGCACGCGCACTGCACCGAGGTCTTCGAGGTCGCGCGACACCGTTGCTTGGGTGGCTTCGATGCCTTCTTTTTTCAGCAGCTTGGTGAGAGCAGCCTGACTGGTCACTTCGCGTTGCGAGATGAGTCGCACGATGATTTGTTGGCGCTCGACTTTGCTCGTCATGAGATCTTCCCTTCGTTCATTGGGTATCGCCCTTGGTGATGTCGTTGACGTCGCACAGGAAGGCCAGCAGCCCACGAGCTGCGTGCATGCGGTTGTGGGCCTGGCGCACCACCCGGCTCGTTGGCCCGTCGATCACCTCGGCCGCAACTTCGAGCCCGCGGTGCGCGGGCAAGCAGTGCATGAAAATTGCGTCAGGGTCGGCAGCAGCCATCATCGACTCATCGACTTGGAAACCTGCGAAGTCGCGCATGCGGCGCTCGGTCTCAGCTTCTTGTCCCATGCTGACGAACACGTCGGTGTGCACGGCATGTGCACCACTCACCGCCTCGTGCGGTGCGGTGGTCTGTTCGACCGACGCTGCACCGAGCGAGCCAAGGCGTGCGAGTTCGTCGTCAGATGCGCCATAGCCCTGCGGGCAACCGAGGCGAACGTGCGCCCCCTCCAACGCGCACACCTCGGCGAGCGAACGCGCGACATTGTTGTAGTCGCCGACCCAGGCGACCGTACGATTCTTCAGCGACCCGAATTCTTCGCGCATGGTGAGCACGTCGGCCAAACTCTGCAGCGGATGCGAGAAATCGCTCAACATGTTCACGATGGGCACGGCGTTGGTTGCTGCCATGCGCTCGAGCACCGAGTGGTCGAGCACGCGCGCTGCCAAGATCGCGTGGTAACCGGCCAAAATCTGCGTGATGTCTTCGACTGACTCGCGCACGTCGAAACCGACTTCTTCACCACGTGTAAAAACAGGGTGCCCGCCGAGTTGCACCACTGCCATCTCCATCGACTGTCGGGTTCGGTTCGACGGCTTTTCAAAGATCATCGCAACGCCGTAGTCGGCGAGCGGCCAACCGAGGCTCTCGGGGCGCTGAGTAGCCAGCGTCAACACCTTGCCGACTTCGAGTCGCGAGAGATCACTGGTGTTGAGGAAGTGCCTCATGCCAACACCCCGCGCAGCACGCCGAGCGCCTCGTTCATCTCATCGGTCGACACGGTGATTGGTGGCGCAAGCCGAAGTGCCGTCGCAGTCACAGCATTGGTCACCAGACCGCGAGCGAGTAGCTCAATCTGAACCGCCTTGGCGTCGGCACCATCGCCGAGCTCGACACCGAGCAGCAGCCCGCGACCACGCACATCGCGCACCTTGGCGATGGTGCGCAGCTGAGTGGTGAGGTATTCGCCCTTCTCCCGCGCAAGTCGCGGAGCATCGATCTCGCGCATCACACCGATGACTGCACACACCGCAGCCGTGGCGAGTGCGGTGCCGCTGTAGGTGCTGCCATGGTCGCCCGGAGCAAAGACTGAGGCAACTTCACGCCGAGCCCACAGCGCGCCGACCGGCACGCCATTGCCCATTGCCTTGGCGAGCATGACGACGTCTGGCGAGATTCCTGCGTGCTGAAAAGCGAACCAGTCGCCGGTGCGAGCAAAGCCGGTTTGCACTTCGTCGATCATCATCAATGCGCCCCTCTCGGTGCAGAGTTGGCGAACAGCGCGCAACCATTCGACCGTTGCAGGTATCACCCCACCCTCACCTTGCACACACTCGACCAACACCGCGGCAACCGACCCGTCGACTGCCCCGGACAACGCGGCCAAGTCGCCAAATGGCACATGAATGAAACCCTCTGGCATCGGCTGAAACGGCTCGTGTTTGGCGGGCTGACCGGTGGCGGCGAGTGCCGCGAGGGTGCGACCGTGAAAACTGCCGAGCATGCTCACGACCTTGTAGCGGCCACGACCACCGAATTTGCGCGCCAGTTTGATGCCTGCCTCGTTTGCTTCGGCACCGGAATTGCAAAAGAAGACTTGACCTCCGCCGCCGAGCAGTTCATCGACCAGCACCGCCGCCCGAGTCGCAACCGGATTTGCAAAAAAGTTGCTCACATGTAGCAACGTGTGAGCTTGCTCTGCAATGGCGTCAGCCACCACGGGATGCGAGTGACCGAGCGATGTCACAGAGATACCCGACAAAAAGTCGAGATACCGCTTGCCGTTGGAATCCCAGAGTTGTGTTCCCTCACCGCGCACGAACATGACCTGCGGGGCTCCGAACACCGGCATGAACGGGCAGTGCATCGCTGCCATTGCCGCGACTGCAGGCGATTCGGCAAATGCGTGTTTGGAAGTCATGCGACCACCTCGTCTGCGACGACCATGGTGCCCACACCGGCGTCGGTCAGTAATTCCAGCAGAGCAACATGCGCCACCCGACCGTCGAGAATGTGTGCCGCAGAGACTCCCCCGTCGACCGCGTGCAGACAGCTCTCGAGTTTCGGGATCATGCCGCCACTGATGACTCCGTCGTTGGTGAGTTGCGCAACGCTCGACGGCGTGAGTGTTGCGATGAGCGACTCGGGGTCGACCGGGTTGCGCAACACCCCGGCAATATCGGTGAGAAAGAGGATCTTCTCGGCCTTCAATGCCACGGCCAAGGCGCTTGCAGCAGTATCGGCGTTGATGTTGTAGCTCTGGCCGCCTGCGTCGGTGCCGAGCGTGGCGACGACGGGCACCACACCGTCGTCGAGCAGACCCTGTACCGCCATCGGATTCACCGCAACGATGTCGCCCACGAAACCGAGCGCTGGGTCGCGCTGCACGCACTGAAAGAGGCCGACATCATTGCCCGACACTCCAGCAGCATTCGCGCCCGACTGGTTGATGAGCGAGACGAACATCGGGTTGACCGAGCCCAACAAGACCATGCTCACGATCTCAATCGTCTCGGCGTCGGTAACGCGCAGCCCGTTGTGAAACGTCGACTGTTTGCCCATCCGCTCCATCATCGCCGTGATCTGCGGGCCACCGCCGTGCACAACGACAGGCTTCATACCGACCGCGTGCAGCAGCGCGATGTCTCGCGCAAACACTTCCATCGCATCTTCGGTTGAATCTGCCAACGCGTTGCCGCCATATTTCACGACGATGACCTTGCCGGTAAATCTCTGCAGGTGCGGCAGGGCTTCACTGAGCACCGCCGCACGAGTTTTGGGTGACACCTTCATGGCTGCACCGCGCGCTGGGCAGATTTCACGGGTACACCCCCACCGCCGAGAGGCCGGTGACCTCAGGGATTCCGAGCGCAACATTGGCCGCTTGCACTGCCCCACCCGCGGCACCCTTTGCCAAGTTGTCGATTGCGCAGAGTGCCATCACGGTGTTGGTGCGCTGATCGAACCGCGCGGTGATGTGGGCCGAGTTCGAGCCAAGCGTCGCCTTGGTGGAAGGCGAGGTGGGACGAACCACGACAAACGGCTCTTTGGCGTAGTACTTGGCGAGCGTGGCAAGCACCGATTGCGTCGTCGGTGAAGTGCCAGCGGCCGGCTTGGCATAGCAAGTGGCAAGAATTCCACGATTCATCGGCGCGAGATGCGGTGTGAAGAGCACCTTTGCACCGGTGACCTGTTCGATTTCCGGTGTATGTCGATGGTCGAGCAGGCCGTAGGCGGTGAAGTCTTCATCGACGGTATTGAAATGTGTGTTCGGCTTTGGGGTTCGACCAGCCCCAGAGACGCCCGAGGCCGCATCGACGATGACCGATGCAGGGTCGATCACGCCACCACGCACGAGTGGGGCGAGCGCAAGCGATGCTGCCGTCACATAACAACCTGGTGTCGCAATCAGCGATGCGCCTGCCAACTGGTCGCGATAGAGCTCGGGCAAACCGTAGACCGCACGCTTCAACAACTCTGGTTGATCGTGGCTGAAGCCGTACCACTGTGGATACAACGAAGCATCCGTAAGTCGATATGCAGCCGAGAGATCGACGACGAGACGAACCTTGTCGATGAGTTGCGGCACGAGCGCCATTGAAGCTTCGTGTGGAAGTCCGAGAAACACGACATCACACTTCGCGGCTTCGGCGGCTTCGTATTCGGCGAATACCAACGAGGGGTACGCTGCCGCAAGCGAGGGGTACAGCGACGATGCAAGGGTTCCCGCTTGCGTATCACCTGTGGCGTACACCACATCGAGCACCGGATGCCCAGCGAGGATGCGCAGCAGCTCGACGCCCGTGTAGCCCGAAGCACCGATGATGCCCGTACGCAACGTGCCCGAATTTCCCACCTGTATGATGATACAGGCTTCTGCATAACTATGCAGACATAGCC
>CAYFNN010000081.1:0-5938 GCA_964344465.1 uncultured Bifidobacterium sp.
ACCGACATCAATCGCCTGCCGATGCGCCAGCATCTCGCGGTGTTTCCGACGGTTGAACGGGCACGGCGCGGCGCACCAGCCCGCCGAGTTTCACTTGACGGTCGATGGAGGTTTCGCCTCATTGATTCACCCGATGAGTTCTCGTCATCGCTGCTGCGAGGCAGCACATCGAAACTCGGTGCAGCTTGGCGCCAGATCGATGTACCAGGCAACTGGACAATGCAGGATGTCGGCGACTTTCCGCACTACACGAACATCTCGATGCCGTTTGACGGGCCACCACCCCGACTTCCCGATCACAATCCGACCGGCATCTATCGTCGCAGTTTCAGTGTGCCACGCGCATGGAACAACACCCAGGTGGTGTTGCACATCGGTGCTGCCGACAGTGTGCACATGGTGTACGTCAATCGACGATTCGTTGGGTACGGCACCGACAATCGCCTCGCGAGTGAGTTCGATGTTTCAGATTTCGTGCACTCGGGACGCAACGAACTGGCCGTCGTGGTCGTTCGTTACAGCGCGCAGAGTTATGTAGAAGACCAAGACCAGTGGTGGATGGCTGGGTTGCACCGCAGTGTCTTTGTCGAATCCCGGTCGTCGGTGCATATTCGCGCGGTGTCGTGCCTTGTCGACTATGACTCCACCACATCGACTGGCACGGCCGATCTCGATATCGAAGTTGCCTTCGTCAAAGCGGTAGTCGAGGGCGTAAAGGTACAGGTGTGGATGGAAGATCTCGCTGGACGACGTGTGTGCGAACCACGGATGCTGCCGATTCCGCACGACTTCGCCGAGAAATATGTATTCACTGGCCACCGTGCCTCCGTACGGTGCGTGGTGAACGATGCCCGACCGTGGTCGGCGGAAGACCCGCATCGTTACCGAGTCATGGTGAAACTGATCGGGCCGACGCGGGAGTACGTCTCGTTGCTCACGGGTTTTCGAAGAGTGCGGGTCGAACACGGTGAGATTCGTGTCAATGACCAACGAGTCACATTGCGAGGGGTGAATCGTCATGACCACCATCCCGTTCGCGGTAAAGCCGTGACACGCGAAGACATGCTCGCCGATGTGCTCGCGATGAAGCGTCTCAACTGCAATGCAGTACGCACCAGCCACTACCCGAACGATCCAGCTTTTCTCGATTTGTGCGACGAACACGGGTTATACGTCGTTGCAGAGGCGAATATTGAGGCACACGCCTACAACACGTTGTTGTGCAACGACCCCGATTATCTCGCTACCTGGCTGGCGCGGGGTTCTCGCATGGTGGTGCGCGATCGCCATCACCCGAGCGTGTTGTTCTGGTCGCTTGGCAACGAGTCGGGCTTCGGTGTCAATCACGATGCGCTCGCTGCGCTCGTGCGTTCACTCGACCCCACTCGTCCGCTGCATTACGAAGGTGCAATCTTCCATGGCCGGCAGCCTGGCGAATCGCGCCCGTGGCTCAATGGTGGTCGTAATGCAACTGACGTGGTGTGCCCGATGTATCCGCCTATCGACGCCATTGTCGACTACGCCAGAAGCGGCGCCGACCGCCCCCTTGTCATTTGCGAATACAACCACGCAATGGGCAACTCGAATGGCTCACTTGCCGACTACTGGGAAGCCATCGAACGCGAGCCGTTACTTGCCGGCGGGTTCATCTGGGAATGGAAAGACCACGGTCTACGACAGCGCATCGACCCAGCCTCGAATCCCACTCGAAGTTCGTGGCGTTACGCCTATGGCGGACAGTTCAACGATCATCCGAACGACGGCAATTTCGTTGCAGACGGCATCAACGCGCCAGATCTCACGGCGCATCCTGCGACCCGCGAGCTCGCGTGGGTGCATCGACCCGTGGCGGTCACTGCAGCGCCTGACTCGACAACCGCGTTCGTCGTGCACAATCGACGTTCACACTCTTCATTAAGCGACGTGCAGGGTGTTGCGGTGCTGTTGGTGGCCGGAGAGCCGACGCACGAAGAAACCATTGTCACCACGTTGGCCCCGCACCAGCGTGAGACCCACGAGTTTTCCACGACACTTATGGCAGCAATCGATGCCGCACCAGCCACCGCCACTATCACCCTGCAGTTTCGCTGGACCCAGCGGCTAGACACGTCGTTTGCACCAGCTGGGCACCTCGTGTCGTGGGATGAAATCGATCTACGCGCCCCAGTGACGAAACTGTTCGCCTCGACACGCGACAGTCATGAAAGTGTCGGCGCCGCCGTACAACCTGCTGACTCCGTCTTCGCTTCACCGGTTCGACTGGCACTCATGCGCGCGCCGATTGACAACGACGGCTACAAACTGATGCCCGGATTCGGAGAAGCCAATCACATCGGCGGGAGGGCACTGGCACGCTGGCAACGCCAGGGAGTGCTTAGCGACAACATTCCGGCGGGCATCCAACACGTACAACAACGACGCATACAACACGATGGATCCGTGGTTTATGAACATCGAGTAGTGGTGCCTGAAGCACTTGCTCATCTGCCGCGGATTGGTGTGCGATTTGCACTACCGCCCAGCTTCCGCCACATCCGTTGGTACGGGCGCGGACCACATGAGAACTACCCCGACCGAAACTCAAGTGCACTGCGTGACGTGTGGGCACGCGAACCCGACGAATCGCCGTATCTCGTGCCACAGGAGTTCGGACTTCGAACCGACTGCGAATGGATCGAATTTGTTGCAGATGATGGTCGCTTGCGAATCGATGCGCTCGCGCCGGCGACGCTGCACTTCAGCGCGGTACACCACACGCCGATGCAGTTACTGCAGGCTCGTGACACGACGGAGCTACTGCGGTCAGAAGATCTCATCGTGCATCTTGATGTTGCTCATCGCGGCCTTGGTACGGCCAGTTGTGGTCCCGACGTGTTGCCGCGCTACGAGATACCGGCTGGTGTCTATGAGTTCAGCTACGTCGTGCGACGTATCTGAAGTTTTCGATCATCGGCGGTGACACACTGACCATCGACGGTGCGGAAACGCCAGCCATGCAGCGTGCAGACAATTTCGTCACCTTCGAGCCGACCAAACACCGAGAGGTCGGCTTTGCGGTGTGGGCAATAACGCTCGAGCATGTAATCACCCAGTGCGATTTCCTCTGAAGGCTCTGCATCAGTGCCCAGGCGCCGGCGCGCTTCGGTCTCGGCTCGTGTGATGCGTTCAACCGAGAGGCTCTTGAAGAAGTTGTAGAGGTATTCGTTGAACGCACCCGCGCGCCACGCCCGAAAACGACACGAGAGAAACAGCGAATTCGACCAGTCGACGGCATGTTCGACGAGCACTTTTTCGAGCAAACGCTCGGGAATCTCGAATCGGTAGCGCACGACCTCACCGGCGTACGGGCGCACTTCGGCGCCGAGAAAGTCGACAATGATGCGCTCGTCTCCGGCAGTGATGAGGCACGAGCCACCCACACCATTGCGCAGCGATGGCGCACGCAATAGCAACGGCTGCCACCACGCAGCTAGCCGAGGTTGAAACGCTCCCGACTTCGTGGGCCACGTCGCCTTGTGCTGCTCCAGCCACGGTGCCCAGTCGGCTTGGTACTGACGCAAGTACTCACGCTTGTTGCGAAATGGCGCTTCAATATCAACATGCGGATGCGTCACCTGATCGCCATCGTGCCCAGATGCAATGGTCGTGCCGGGTACGTTCAGCTCTCCATGCCGACCGCTGTGCGCTAACCGATCGAGAAAGACGGTCTGGTCGGGGAAGATTGAAATCTCGTCTCCATCAATCATGTTGAGGTCGAACAACTCTTGGTCAAGAAAACATGGTGGCCCAGCCGATGGCACCACGTACCGTGCATCGACGGCCGCGACATAACGCTCTGCTCGCGCAAATTGACTCGCCACCTTCGCCTGTGCTTGTTCACGACGCGATACATCAGGCTCGTCGTAGACCATCGGATACCAGATTGCGCCGCTGTACTGCAGCCAATGTTGATCAACAGGGCCATGTGCAGCCAGTGCTGCGGGGTCGTGGGTGCGACAGTCGTTCTGGTTCACCAAGCGCGAGACTCCGTCGCTTACGACGAGTGCAGAGTCACCGCCCGGGCCGTCGGTGATTGACGATTCAACGTGAATCGCCACGCGTAAGCCATCGCGCAACTCGACCTCGTCGCCGTCACGAGTACGCAGGAAGTTGCGAAACCCCAAACGTGTCAGTGTGCGCTGTAGCTCATCGGTGGGGAAGTCGGGTAGTAGCACTGTGGTTGATTTGTCCATCGAGTCACGGAGAAATACCTCATCAAGATGATCTCCATGCAGATGCGAGATATAGAGGTAGTCAGGCGAGCACACCGCTGACATCGTGTCGGCATTGAGTTGGTCGTTGCGCGGAAAGGGGAACCACGAGCCGAGAAACGCTGGCACGAACCATGGGTCGCACACAATCGTCGCCTGTCGGCAACGAATCAGAATGCCTGCGTGACCGAGCGATGTGGCCCGCATCGGGGCGTCAGGCGACGGGCGGATCGGTGAACTGCTGCCCGGCACGAGCGACATGTTCGGTCCAGGCGGTGCCGTTCCAGTAGCGAAGTTCATAACGACCCGAGGGGTCTTTGTACCACGCCGCGGGAACCGCCGGGGTGGCCGCCGCATTCGCACTCGTCGTCGCGCCAAGATCGTTCGTCACCGCGGTGGCTGCACTAACTACAGCGGCAGAGCTCGCCGATGCCGGTGCCGTCGTACGTGCGGGCCGTCGCAGAAATGCACAGAAGCGCCCGTCGTGCGTGGTGGTGATCGAGACGACTTCCCATCCTTCGGCTGACTTGCGCGTGAGTTCGGCAGCGAGACCTTCGGCGCTGGCGTTGAACGGATTAAACGCGGCGTACTCGAACATGGCTGGCAGGCTATCGCTCGCTCGTAGCCTTATTGAGGTGACGAAAGCACGCCGAGTCGGTTATTTCGGTCCTGCTGGCACGTTCACAGAGCAGGCGTTGCTCACTCAGCGAGATCTCGCAGCCCTCGAGCATGTTCCCTATCGAACCGTGCCTGATGTGCTCGATGCCGTGCAGTCGGGCGAGGTCGACCTCGGCTTTGTTCCGATTGAAAATTCCATCGAAGGCACGGTGAATTTCACCCAAGACGCACTCGTCTTTGACCATGAGTTGCTGATTCAGCGCGAGGTCGTGCTCGACATCGAACACTGCATTCTCGTGCGACCGGGTACCAAGGCGGAAAACATCAAGGTTCTGTTGTCGATTCCTGTTGCAACTGCGCAGTGCCATGTGTTCATTCGTCGCGAGCTGCCGAACGTCGAAATTCGTGCCGCCAACTCCACTGCAGAAGCAGCCCGATTGGTGTCGGAAGACTCGAGCGACACCATTGCGGCGATTGCTCCGGCGAATGCTGCGCGCCTGTACGGATTGGATGTTCTGCGACGCAACATTGCCGACCACGAAGGCAATCAAACTCGTTTCGTCGTGGTGGGCAGAGATCGAATCCCCGCGCGAACGGGTAACGACAAGACGGGCATCGTTGTATTTCAACGAGCAGACGAGCCCGGCAGTCTGATTGGTATTCTCCAAGAGTTCGCTGCACGCCGAATCAATCTGTCGCAACTGCTGAGTCGCCCCACGAAACGTGGTGGTCTCGGCGACTATTGCTTCATCATCTACGCCGACGCGCACGTTAGTGATGAGGTCATGGCCGACGCCCTGCGTGACCTTCGCACCAAACAAGGAGACGTGAAGTTTCTCGGTTCGTATCCGAATGCGTCACCGCAGCCAGCATCGGTTCGCGATCATGCCGACCAACGGTGGCGCGATGCCGACGATTGGTTGCGCGAAATTCGCTCACGCATCCGCGACTAGCACCTCGATATTCGCGTGCCGTTGCCAATGGCGCTGCACTGCATGACAGGTAGCGTGAAGAACGGAACGATGGCAGAGCGGACGATTGCACCTGTCTTGAAAACAGGCAGCCCACAA
>CAYFNN010000082.1:0-5762 GCA_964344465.1 uncultured Bifidobacterium sp.
CATGGCTGGCAGTGGACCGCCGGCACTGGCACCGACGCGGCGCCGTACTTCCGCATTTTCAACCCGGCGATGCAAGCCGAGAAATTCGACCCCAATGGCGTGTACGTTCGCACATGGTTGCCCGAACTCGCCGGCGTGCCCGACAAATTCGTGCATACGCCGAGTGAGAATCCTGCTGGTCTGCCAAAGGGATACGTGGCGCCGATGGTCGATCACCACGAAGAGCGTGACGAGGCGCTGCGCCGTTACAAAGTGGTCACCGGCAAATAGCGCAACACCGCGAGCCGCAACGCGCGCTCACGATGCGCTCGCTCAGTAGCCTTACGGTCAAGAATCATGCCGACAAGTGGTGTTGACGACCGCAAGATCGCCATATTGCGCAAGGTGATCGAGCATTACGTGTCGACGGGTCAGCCCGTCGGCTCGAGCCACATCGCCTCGTTGCCAGGGGTCAATGTGTCGGCCGCGACCATTCGTAACGACATGTCGGCGCTCGAGGCAGAGGGTTTTCTCGCCCAACCGCACACCTCTGCGGGTCGCGTACCGACCGACAAGGGCTATCGCATGTACGTCGACCATCTCACCTCGTCTGATGTCGCGAAGGCCGGTCGGTTCGACGCCCTGCAACGTCAGCAGTTGGGCAACTTCTTCGACAGCGCCCATTTTCGGTTGGAAGAAACGCTGCATCGCACGTCGCTGCTGTTGGCACAACTCACCAACTACACCGCGGTCGTTACCGGCCCCACGGCAGTGGAAGCCGAAGTTCGTTCGGTGCAGGTGGTGGCGTTGAACGAACGCGTCGGCACCGTGGTGGCCGTGTTGTCGAGCGGTGAAATTGTGAACGAGCCGATCGAGTTCGATCATCTGCCGACTGATGCCGAGGTTTCGCGCGCCACCGAGCGTCTGCGTGAAACCTTTGTCGGCAAGACGTTGTCGTCGGTGTCGTTCGCCGCGCGCAGCGGCGTATCGGTCGATGGCGTAGCCGAGCAACTTGCGTCGCAAGCCGCGCGTGCACTCGGTGCGGGTAGCGCCCGTGAAACGGTGTTCGTGGGTGGCACCGCGAGTCTCACCCGCGCTTTCGACGCCGTCGAAGTGGTGCGTTCAGTGCTCGAAGCGCTCGAACAGCAATATGTGGTGGTCTCGCTCGTGCGCGACATGTTGAATCGCGGTGTCAGCGTGGCTATCGGTGCTGAGCATGGTGTCGAACCGCTCAGTGCATGCTCGGTGGTGTTGGCGCCGCTCGTGCGCGACGGCGAAACCGTGGGAAGCGTCGGCGTGCTCGGCCCAACCCGTATGAATTATCCGGCAGCGCTCGCCACGGTGGAAGTGGTGAGTGATCGCCTCGGTCGCCATCTCACCGAAGGCTGACCGACAATGGCGACGCAGAGCTGACCCACCATGGCCGCCGACTTTTACGCGCTGCTCGAGGTTGCGCGCGACGCATCACCCGACGAAATCAAGCGCGCCTATCGCAAGCTCGCGCGCGAATTGCATCCCGACAAGAACCCTGGCAACAAAGAAGCCGAGGAACGCTTCAAGCAAGTGTCGCGCGCCTACGAAGTGTTGAGCGACCCTGAGTCGCGAGCTCGTTACGACCAGTTTGGTGAAGCGGGCATCAACGGCGGTGGTGCCACAGCGGGTGATCCGTTCGGCGGTGGGTTCGGCGACATCATCGATGCGTTCTTCGGCGGCGGTTCGCCATTTGGTGGCGCATCTCGTGGTGGGCCACCGCGCGGGCAAGACGTTGAGACCACGGTCGATGTGCCGTTCGAAGAGGCAATCTTCGGGTCGCAACGCGAGGTGAAGGTGCGCAACGCCGTGCGCTGTGACGAGTGCAGTGGTTCTGGCGCGGCGCGCGGTTCGGCGCCACAAACCTGTAACGAATGTTCGGGCTCTGGTCGTGTGCGCAGAGTGCGACAGAGCATGCTCGGCCAAATGGTCACCACCACCGCGTGCGATCGATGTGCTGGTCAGGGTCAGGTGATTGCGTCACCATGTGGCAAGTGTCGAGGTGAGGGTCGAGTGTTGCAAGAGGTGACGCTTACGGTGGAAGTTCCGGCTGGTGTCGACTCGGGGCAAATCTTGCGATTGACCGGCCGTGGTGCCGTCGGCCCGCGCGGGGGAGACACGGGCGATCTCTACGTGCATCTTCGTGTTGCTGCCCACGAACGCTGGCATCGCGAAGAACACGATCTCGTCACCGAAGTGCCGCTTTCCATCACCCAGGTTGCACTGGGCACCGAGCTCGACCTCGAAACTCTTGACGGCGTCGAACATCTGGTGGTGCCCGCCGGTGTGCAACACGGGCATGAGTTCGTGTTGCGCGGTCGTGGCGTGCCACGACTTACGTCAAGTGGTCGCACGCGGGGCCGTGGCGACCTGCGTGCTCGAGTCGCGGTGCAGGTGCCCACCAAGTTGTCGCCCCAAGAACGCGATCTGCTGCGCAAACTTGCCGAGCTGCGTGGCGAATCGGTAAGCGGCGACGAAGGTTTGGTCGCCAAAATCAAATCGGCGTTTTCGTGACACCCCTGCGCCACTCGGCTGCGCACGTGTTCGTGGCCGATATTTCTGCGCCTCAGCTCAACGACGACGATCAGCATCACCTTGCTCGCGTCTTGCGTCTGCGCGATGGCGAAATGGTGTCGGCCAGCGACGGTCGCGGGGCGTGGCGTTCATGCGAATGGCGTGATGGTGCACTGCACGCCGCCGGCGAGGTTCGGCGCGAGCAAACGCCATCGCATCGGGTGGCAGTCGCATTCGTGCCGGTAAAAGGCGACCGACCCGAGTGGGCCGTGCAGAAACTCACCGAGATTGGTGTCGACGACATCATTGTGCTGGCTCCCACTCGTCGTGCGGTGGTGCGCTGGGGCGACGCCTCACCGTCGAACGACAACAAGCACATGCGCAAACTCGCCAAAGTGGCCCGCGAGGCAGCGATGCAGTCGCGACGCGTCTGGTTGCCCACGATCACCGGCCCGGTGTCGCTTGCCGAGGTGTGTGCACGTGCAGGCGCCGCGGTTGCCGATCCGTCTGGTGTGCTGCTCACCGCAACAACCACGCACTCCGCAGGTTCGGCATCTTCGGCCCCCTCGCTCGTGATCATTGGCCCCGAGGGCGGGTTCGACGATGACGAAATTCCATCATCGGTGCCTCGCGTGTCGCTGGGTGACACGATTCTGCGCGCCGAGACTGCCACACTGGTGGCGGCGACACTGCTCGCCGATATGCGCCACCGCAACGGGGGAGACCGATGAGCGAAATCGACGACGAAGTCGGTTCGGCATACTCACGGCTGGTGGGCGAGCGTCTGCGGTCGATTCGTTTGCAAAAGAACATGTCGCTCGGCGATGTCGAGCAGCGCTCGAATCAAGAGTTCAAAGCCTCGGTGCTCGGTGCCTACGAGCGTGGCGAACGTGCGGTGTCGGTGTCGCGGCTCGAGCGTCTGGCGCGCGTTTACGACGTGGGCGTCGAGCAACTCTTGCCACGCGACCCACAACGTGTCGAGCCGGGAGTCGCAGCGCCGCAGGGCAAACTGCGCATTGATGTGGCCAAACTCAGCCAAATGCAGGGCCCGCAGTTCTCGATGTTGGAGAAGTTTCTCCGCATGATTCAGATTCAGCGCCAAGATTTCAACGGCAAGGTCATCACGGTACGTGCGCACGACATTCGCGCCATCGCGGTGATGCTCGATGTGTCGGTCGATGAAGTGCCCGCGCGGCTCACCAGCCTGGGGCTCGTGTTCGTGCCGCCACAAGCGTGACCTGGTCGACGCTCGCACCCGCCGAGCACATCGGCTTTGGCGTCTACGTGCACATTCCGTTTTGTCGGCACAAGTGCGACTACTGCGCCTTTGCGACCTTCACCGACCGAGCGCATTTGGTGCAGCGCTATCTCGCGGCGTTACAAACAGAAATTGAGCGCGCCGCTGCGCCATTGCCCGCGGCCTCAACCATCTTCGTCGGCGGGGGAACCCCCTCGCTCGTCGACCCCCAAGCTTTGGTTGCAGTGCTTGACGCGATTCCTCGTCGTGACGATGCCGAGTTCACCATCGAATGCAACCCCGACGACGTCACAGTCGAGATGCTGCGCACCTTCCGCTCGATCGGCGTGAATCGCATCAGCCTGGGCATGCAGTCGGCACGCGAGCACGTGTTGTTGTCTCTCGGTCGCACGCACACACCCGCCAACGTTCAGCGCGCGGTTGATGCCATCGCCACCGCAGGTTTCGACAATTTCAACGTCGATGTCATCTACGGCGGAGCCGGCGAATCTCTCGACGACTGGCGCGCAACCCTCGAAAGCGTGGTCGCACTCGGCGCGCCACATGTGTCGGCATATGGCCTCACGGTTGAAAACGGCACTGCACTGGCCGAGCAGCCTGCCCGACACCCCGACGACGACGACCAGGCCGACAAATACGACCTCGCCGATGATCTGTTCGCTGCCGGCGGTCGCCTCAACTACGAGATTTCAAATTGGGCTTTGCCGGGTCGCGAGTGTCGCCACAACGCGGTGTATTGGAGCGGCGGCGACTACGCCGGCTTCGGCAGCGCCGCCCACGCGCACCGAGATGGTCGCCGGTCGTGGAATGTGCGCACGCCAGATCGCTTCATCGAACTCATTGAGTCGGGCGAGAGTGCCGAGTCGTCGCACGAAACTCTCGACCCACACACGAGAGCTCTCGAGCGCCTGCAGTTGCAGCTACGCACGCGCGATGGTGTGCCCGCCAGTGCCCTCGCGCAAAGCGACGTCGAAGAGATGAGCGAACTCGTGCAGCCCCACGGCGAACGCCTGGTGCTCACTCGTGCGGGCCGGCTGCTCGCCAACGAGGTGTCGCTTCGCCTGCGCGCCTAGCCGAGGCCTTTCATGAATGCTTTCAGCTCGCTGTCGGCAATCGTCACTTCGTGATTCGCCGCGGGATACGCGCCAGAACGAACATCGTTCTTCAGTTCGCCAAACGCACCAACTGACTCGCGGTACAAACGGGCGTATTCGGTCTTGAAGTCGCGATACACCTTTGAGTGACGCGGGATGTGTCCGTCGTTGTCGCCGAGCACGTCGGTAGAAAACAGATACTGCACGTCGCAGTGCGGGCCGGCACCCATGCCGACCACGAGCATCGATGTTCGCTTGGTGATCTCGGTGGCAACCGGGGTGGGTACGACTTCCATCTCCACGGCGAAGGCGCCGGCTTCTTCGTAGCGCTTCGTCAGGCGCCAGATCTCCAGGGCTTCCGCCGAGGTTTTGCCAACGGCCTTCATTCCACCGAACCACGAGTTGCGATAGGGCACGAGGCCGACGTGGCCGACCACCGGCACGTATTCATCAGCGAGTGCCTTGACGGTGCCAAAGCCGTACCCGCAATAGATGGCGTCGGCGCCGTGATTCATCATGCGATACGCAGCGCGCAGGGCCTCAACGTCGCCTGCATAGGTGCCAACTGCGATGCCGATGGTGAGAAACGTGTTCGGCGCCGCTTTGCGAATGCCGACGTAGTCGCTGCTCTTGCCTTCGTGAAGTTCGGCGGCGACGAGCATGTCGATGCCCGCTTCTTCGCAAGCAGCGGCTTCCTGCGGTGTTCGCACGAACACCTGCACGAGGGGTGTTGTGCCTTTGGCGGCGCGCAGGTCTTTAAGCGTGAGTTTCTTCATGCCAGCAGTCTCGCATTGCACGCCACGTCACACCGCATCCGAACGACCCACGCCAACACAGGTAGGCTGACGGTCGCTTTCGGGCGTGTAGCTCAGTTGGTTAGAGCGCCA
>CAYFNN010000083.1:0-5732 GCA_964344465.1 uncultured Bifidobacterium sp.
CTCACGGCCTTGACCACTGCCAGGTCGTGACTGATGAAGATCATCGTCAGGCCGTAGCGGTCTTTCATGTCTTGCAAGAGGTTGAGAATTTGCGCCTGGATGCTTACGTCGAGCGCACTCACTGGTTCGTCGCAAATCAGCATGCGCGGCTCGAGTGCGAGGCTTCGGGCAATACTGATGCGCTGGCACTGACCACCCGAAAACTCATAGGAGCGGCGATTGAGCACGAGTTCGGGGTCAAGACCGACGTTGTTCAAGAGCTCGCGCACCTTGGCAGCGCGGTCCTCCTCGTTGCCACGGTCCCAGATCCACAGCGGCTCTTCCACCAGATCGCGCACGGTCATGCGTGGGTCAAGTGATGAGATTGGATCCTGGAACACCATCTGCATCGCAGTACGTGCCGAGCGCAACTGTTCTTTGGGAAGTTTCGACAGGTTCGTGCCTTCGAAAATTACGTCACCAGAGTTCGGTGGTGGCAATTGCAGCACCGCCTTACCGAGCGTGGTCTTGCCACAGCCAGACTCGCCCACTACGGCGAGCGTCTCGCCACGGCACACATCGAAACTGATCTTTGATACGGCGTTGACGACCTTGCCACCGCCGACCTTGAATTCCACGACGAGGTCGCGTACTTCGAGCACTACCTCATCGTTGTTGCGCATGTGCGCCGTGCCTGAGCCAGCCACTACGGCTTCCTCGCGATCGTGTGACCGAGCGGGTACCAACAGCGATAGAGGTGACCACTGCCGGCGTCAACGAGTGGCGGGTGCTCATCGTGGCATTTCTGCTGGGCATAGGAGCACCGAGTGACGAAGCCGCAACCCTTCGGTCGGTCGACTGGGTTGGGCAGGCGCCCTTCAATCACCTTGAGGCGAGCACCGCTCTTCATCTCAATGTTCGGGATTGAGTCGAGTAGTGCCTTGGTGTATGGCATCTTCATGTTGGCGAACAATTCGGCGGTTGGGGCCTGTTCCACGATCTCGCCTGCGTACATCACGGCGACGAAGTCGGTGTGATTAGCCACGACACCAAGGTCGTGGGTGACGAGCACCATTGACATCTTCAGGTCGCGGCGCAGTTCCGACAGTAACTGCAAAATCTGGGCCTGCACTGTTACGTCGAGTGCAGTTGTTGGCTCGTCGGCAAAAAGCAACTCAGGATTACACGAGATGGCGATGGCAATCATCACACGCTGACGCATACCTCCCGAAAGTTGATAGGGAAATTTACGCAACATCGCCTCAGGGTCTGGAATTCGCACCAGCGACAACAGCTCGGCACTGCGCTTCAGCGCCGCCTTTTTATCCATGCCAAGTCGAACGCGGGGGCCCTCGGCAAGCTGAGAACCAATTCGACGCACCGGATTCAGGGCCGTCATCGGATCTTGGAAGATCATTGCCATGCCCGTGCCGAACTGGTCGCGAACCTCTCTGGGAGACATTGCCGTCAACTCTTTGCCGTCAAAGACAACCTGGCCGGAACGCCGCAGATTGCTGCCGGAAAGCAGACCCATCGCGGCACGAGACATCACGGTCTTACCTGAGCCAGATTCACCGACAATGCCGACGCTCTGGCCCGCAGGAATGTCTAGCGAAACACCTCGCACTGCCTTCAGCAGACCGCGTGGTGTCTCAAAGCCCACTTCGAGATCGCGAATGGAAAGAAGCGTGTTCAAATCTTGCCCTCTCGAACATCAAGTCGACCGCGAAGGAAGTCACCAATTTGGTTGCAGGCAATAACCGTGAGTGCAAGCACGAGCACGGGCACGTACATGGACTGCGGGGCATATTCAAATTCGCCGGCGACACGGGCGATCATGGCACCCCAACTGAGTCCGTCGACGATTCCGACGCCGAGAAGAGACAAGGCTCCTTCAGCAACGATGACCACACCAACCGCCAGAAAGCCGACTGCGTAGATTGCGGGTAACACGTTTGGGACTATGTGCCGAAGCACGATATTCAAATCCTTCATTCCCATTGATCTGGCCGCAACGACAAACTCTCGGTTCGACCACGTCAACGTCGCACCTCGAGCAATTCGACCGAGAATCGGAATGATCACAATCGTCAGCGAGACGATGATGACGAACATGCGTCGATTCGGGTTGACCGGAATGGCGGGGTCGGCGTTATTCGCCAGCACCGCGACAAGCGCGAGACCCAACACCAGATTTGGAATTGAGAGCATGATGTTGAATGTGGTGTTGATGATGTAGTCGAGCCTTCCACGCCGATATGCAGCGAGGATTCCAAGCACCGATCCGATGAATCCGCCCAATCCGACGGAGACAATCGAGATGAGGAGCGACGTTCGCGCGCCATTAACGATGTTGGAGAGCAGGTCGTAGCCACCCGCGTCCGTTCCGAGAATGTGTCCTGGCGAGAACGGCCCGACCGCCGAGGCATCGATGTCAAACTCGCGCGGATCTGGCAGAGGTATCCAGTGTCCAACCACAGCAAAGAGGGCCATCAAGCACAGCCAGAACGCACTGACGCGAGATGAAATCTTCATTTCTCGGAACAACTTAACCATTGCGGCGATCCCTTGAACGCGGGTCGACAAATCCGACAGCGATGTCGACAATGCTGTTGAACAGAACGTATCCAATCGCAATCACGGCCACATACGACTGCAGAGCAAAGTACTGGCGCGAGAAGATCGCGATACCAATTTCAGTACCCATACCGGGGATGGTGAAGATCTGTTCAATCACCAAAGTGCCGCCGATCAAGGCACCCATATTCAATGCCGCACTTGTGAATAATGTGACGGAACTTGGACGCAGGATGTGCGTGAAGAGAATTCGAATATTGCTAAGCCCTTTGGAGGCAGCCATCGTGACGTAGTCCTCCCGTAGGGCCGCAATCACGTCAGTTCGAAGAAGGCGCGTGTAGGTAGCAATGGTGGGGATTGCCAACGCGAGCACTGGCAATGCCATGGTGCGCAAATGCTCGACGAGATTCTCGCTGGGCGCGACGTAACCCAGCGGCGGCAACCAAGCCAGCGTGACACCGAAAAACGATGCCAAAAGCAATGCGAACACAAAATTTGGTATCGAAGCAGCCGAAAAGAGCACATAGCTAATCACACGATCGCTTCGACGCCCCGCGCGGTAAGCCGACAAGATGCCGAGCGGAACAGATACGACGAGCGCCAATGCCTGCACATAAAACACGAGTCGCAACGACACCGGCATGGCTGCAGTTACTTTCGGCATCACTGGGTCGAGCACACCGGTGGGATACACGATTGAGCCAAAGTCGCCGCGCACGAAGTCCCACAACCAGTAGAGATAAAACATCACTGGGTTCTTGTCGAGATGCAGCGCTTGAATCTGCTGCTGGCGACCCGCTTCATCAAGAGCAAAGACATAGAGCTCTTTCAGCCCAACTGGCAATAGTTGCAACAGCAATGAGACGAGAAACGTCGACCCCACAATCACCACCAGCAACTGCGCAAGGCGGCGAGCTGCGGCCAGCAACTTGAAAGTGAGGTCGTTCATGAAGTTCCTAGCAACCTAGTCGGTGAATCCGAACTACGGAAAATGTGGCATCAAGAAGTTGGGGCGTCGGCACCTCGGTGCCGACGCCCCAACCATTACATTCGCGCCTTCTTCAGGCGGTTTACTTCTCGAGGTACAACCCTGTGTAGTTGATGCCAGCATTGGTCATTGCAATGCCTTGACCGCCGCTCGCGAGGAAGAACTTGTCCCACCCCTTGAGCTTGCTGGACATTCCGGTGTAGTAGCCCATGTACGGCTGGTGAATGGAGTAGGCGTTCTCTTGGTAGTACTTCGTGACCGCCTTCAACTTCGCACTTCGCGCCGACGTGATGTCGTACCAAGCATCCCAAACCAGTGCATCGAGCGTCTTGTCACTCGAGCGACCAGGGTTGATCAATGCTCCAAACGCTTGGAACGTACCGGCTGCCAATGCGCCAGCCTGAGCGCGGAGACCCGCAACCGTCAAGTTGCCCGGCGCCCCGAAGGTATTCGACGGCAAGAACGGCAACACGAATGCCGTATCTCGGCCTTCAAACAGCAGCGTCGGATACGCCTGATACGAGTTGTAGCCAGTACCAGGTGTTGGGAATGCCTTGGCCGTGATTGTCGCGGTGTCTTCCGTGAGGATGTTCATCGTGATTCCGGCCTTTTTCATGATCTGGGCCACGGTCTTGGCTGATGCCTGAGCCTCGGCGCTGGTATCGGCTGGCTGGGTGAAGACGAGGTCTTTACCGGTTTCAGCCTTATATGCCGCTACATACTCCTTGGCCTTCTTCAGGTCGTACGTGATGAATCCCTTCTTGTTGTACATCACGTTGGTGCTTCCCACCATCGAGTCGCCAACCTGACCGATGCACTTGCCTTTGAAACAGTTGCGCTGCTGAAAGAACGTCTCGGCGTCAAACGCATACGCCACCGCAAGTCGAGCATTCTTGTTGTTGAACGGCTCAATCGCAGTGTTCAGGATGGTCATTGGGTAATAGGTGAAGCCACTGTCGATGATCTGCAGATCCTTGTCAGCCTGCACCGACAGAATCTGCTTCACTTCACCGGCTGAGGTGAACTGCGCTGCATCAAGTGCACCCGACTGCAAACCCTTAACGCGCTGTGACGCTTGGTTCACATACTTGAACGTGATCTGATCAAGGTACGGCAATTGCTCGCCTGCCTTGTCTTTGCGCCAGTAGTTCGGGTTCTTGATTACGACCGTCTCGGTTGGCGAGACGCTCTTGAACATGAACGGTCCGGTTCCCTTGCCTGACGTGACGCATTGTGTGGCATTCGTCAGGTCGGACACGGCGCGGACGAAGTTACGACCCGAGGCATAAACCGTTTCGGGGAAGTCAACTTGACCATTCCACAGATCCATTCGGAAGGTGTCGGTCGAGAGTGCAGTCACCGATTTCAGGTTGGCGATGAACGGGATACCCGAGCCCAATGTGTGCCTCGCGTTTCCACCCTTGGCGGTAACTGCGAGGTAGTACATACCCTGCGTTGCGGTGATATTGGCAATCGCCGCCGCAGCGGTAAGTGCGGTACCGTCGTGGAACGTAACACCCGGACGAATCTTGACCGTCCAAGACTTGTAGTCAGCCGAAGGCGTAAATGCCTCTGCCAAGTACGGCACAATCTTGCCGTCCTTGGTCTTTTCAAACCAGCCTTCGTAGACCGTCTTCATGATGCCCAATGCCGAGTTCGCGGCATTCGGCGAGAAGCATGTCGAAAGCAATTGGTTGAACACGCCAACCGTGATGCTTCCTCCAGCTTTCTTCGCAGTCGGTGCCGCGCTGGTTGGCGCCACCTGGCTGAGCGACGCGACGAGCGCAATCGCCATCACGGCAGCCACCTTGCGGCGACCACCTCGGAATAGTTGCTTCATTTCGTGTTCCCCCCTCGAGGTTGATGAGTTGTGAATAACTCAGGTTTCACCGTACCCCCGCTCATGGCTGAGTGTCAATTGTCTCATTCGCGACCTGCGCTCGGCCTCGTGCCTGCCCGCACAAACAACGACTGCCCCCAAATTGGCGCTGGCTCTAGGCCAGAGCGGCTTTGACCAACGCGGCGATCTGCGACCCATCGGCGCCCGAACCCGCCTTGGCTCGTACCGCCTTGACCACCTGACCCATGGCCTTAGCACCGGTGGCACCAGCTGCGGCGGCCGCCGCAACTTCGGCGGCGATGATGCTCTGCAACTCGGCATCACTCATTCGCGCTGGTAAATACTTTT
>CAYFNN010000084.1:0-5712 GCA_964344465.1 uncultured Bifidobacterium sp.
GTAATGATTGCGAAGGCACTGGCGATAACGACATAGTCGAGTCGCGAAGCCTTGTATTTGCGGTGCGGATCAAAACCCACACTGCAAGTATCGTCGTTGTATGGCCGATCTTGAGGTCACTCGCGACGGCGGGGTAGCGACGGTCACCATCAACCGACCGCAGCGCAAGAACGCCGTCACCGGCGACATGTGGGCGCAGTTGGCGGAAACCTTCCGGTCGTTGGCGGCAGACTCCGAGGTTCGATGTGTGGTTGTAACGGGTGCCGGTGGCGATTTCTGCTCGGGTGCCGATCTCTCGGCGCGTTCATCGTCGGGTCGACCGGTGCATCAGCTGGCGGCGATGCGATCGGTAAACGACGCGGCGCTCTCGCTGCACCGCATGCCGCAGCCCACCATCGCCAAAGTACGTGGTGTCGCGGTTGGCGCGGGCTGCAACCTCGCGCTCGGGTGTGACCTCGTCGTGGCGAGCGAAACTGCCCGCTTCAGTGAAATCTTCGCCAAGCGCGGCTTGTCGCTGGATTTCGGCGGCAGCTGGCTCTTGCCTCGTCGCATCGGCATGCATCGCGCAAAAGAGCTCGCGCTCTTCGGCGACATCATCTCATCTGCCGAGGCTCAGTCAATGGGTCTCGTCAATCGTGTTCTGCCAGATGGCGAGCTCGATGCTTTCGTCAACGATTGGGCAGGCAGACTCGCCGCAGGCCCGCCGATTGCGCTGGCGCTCACCAAGCGCTTGCTCAACAACGCGCTCAATGTCACCATGGAAGAAGCACTCGATGACGAAGGCGCGGCGCAAACCGTGAACTTCGGCACCAAAGACACGATGGAAGCGATGGAAGCGTTCGTGCAGAAGCGGGAGCCCAAATTCAAGGGCTACTAAGCACCTTGATCGCGGTGCTTGCGCTGGTTGCGCCGATGGCCGACGAAGGAGGCGACGACGAGGGCGGCGGCACCGAGACCCCATCGGCGCTGATCATCGAGTCTGCGGTAACCACGATTCCCGCTTCGTGCGCGGTGCCCGAGCCGTTGCGCGCCGTGTTTGTCGGTCGAGTCGATCGAATCGAGACGAACTTCGTCTTGTACAGCGTTGAGTCTGAGCGCTTTGGTGCGGTCGGCGATTTGTTGCGTGACGGCGTGCTCACGGTTCGGTATCCGATTGACGACGTGAAATATCTCGCTGCTGGCGAGCGCTTCTTGGTTGGGGCGGTTGCTGCACCATCGGGTGTTCGTGGCGACACACCGGTGCTTGAGTCAAAGGTGCGGGTGCCACCCGACATGTTCGGTGGTGATGCGGTGGCGGCCGTGCAGCGAGTGTCGTGCCCCGACTTTGACGACCCCGTTCGCACCTTGCGTGTCAACGGCGACCCGATTGACACAGGATTGTTGCGACCGCTGCTTGACGACCGCGCCGGCCTGTTGCGTGTTGTGCTTGTGCCGATTGCGGCGGGCCTCGGTGTGTTGTTCTTGCTCGCGGCTACGCGAGTGCTGGTAACTGGGGCTATCCGCGGAATGCGGCAGTCGCGCCAGCGCGAATCTCGCTGACCGCGTGCCCGAGACCTTGCGGGTCTTTGAACAGCGCGCTACCTGCAATCAATACGTTGGCTCCTGCCGCCGCAGCACCTCGCACGGTTGCCGGTGAGATGCCACCATCGACCTCGAGATCGACCTTGTCGGAGAGTCCGGCCCGGTTGATCATCTCGCGCACGACGCGAATCTTCGGCTCCATCGTTGCGATGTACGACTGACCACCAAAGCCGGGGTTCACCGTCATGACCAATACCAAATCAACGAGATCGAGCACATGTTCAATTTCATCTGGTGGGGTCGAAGGGTTGAGTGCAACTGCGGCGTTGGCGCCGAGCTCGCGAATGTTGCCGAGTGTGCGGTGCAGATGGTCGCATGCCTCGACGTGCACGATGAGGCGCTGGCAGCCGGCTTCGACATAGCGCTTGGCCATCACGTCGGGAGTTAGCACCATGAGGTGGGCTTCATACGGCTTCGTGGTGAGGTGACGAGTGGAGGCGATGACATCGGGGCCGAAGGTGAGGTTGGGCACGAACTGGCCGTCCATCACGTCCCACTGAATGAGATCGACGCCTGCGGCATCGAGCGCGCTGATCGCTTCGCCGAGTTTTGAGAAGTCAACGGGCAGCACCGACGGGGCGATTTGCACAGGTCGCATGCTGACTCAAGCCTAGGGTCGATGGCGATGAGCGGTGACGAGTCTCGTGGCGGGTCGCGCAATGCTGCGACGACTGTCGGCCTTCGACGTGAGCTGCACATCGAACGTCTCGTGGCTGGTGGTGACGCTCTGGCGCGCGACGGTGATGGTCGCGTGGTGTTCATCAACGGTGCATTGCCTGGCGAGACGATTGAAGCCGAATTCGTCGAGGTGAAACGCGACTTTGCACGGGCCCGCATGTTGCGCGTTGCGTCGGCCTCACCCAATCGTGTGACACCTCCATGTCGGCATGTTGCCGATGGTTGCGGCGGGTGCGACTGGCAACATCTCGCTGCCCACGCGCAGCACGATGCGAAGGTTGCGGTGGTGCGCGAAGCGTTCGCTCGCACCGCGCGAATTTCCGACGCACCAATTGTGCGTGGTGGGGCAGTGGGCCACGAGGCCTCGCGCACCACGGTGCGCATGGCGGTGACCGCCGGCGGCCGACTCGGGTTTCGTCGCGCAGCCTCGCACGACACCGTCGACATCGAAGAGTGCCTCGTGATGCACCCGTTGTTGCAGCAGTTGGTATCGAGTGTTGGCGTGCGTGGTGAGGGTGAGGTCACGCTGAGATGTTCGGTTGCGACGGGCGAGCGGGCCGTGTTGGCACACGACAAGGCACGAGTGCTCGGCTTGCCTGATGACGTCGCGGCAGGCGCCGACGCTGTAGTGCACGAAGACATCGCTGGTGCACGATTGCGAGTGTCAATGGCCTCGTTCTTTCAGGCGTCACCGCAGGCCGCCGAATTGTTGGTCGACTCGGTGGCGCGAGCGGCCGGCGATGCGCTCGACGGTCGTGACGGTGTGGTGGTCGATGCCTATGGCGGGGTCGGGCTGTTCGCCGCCACCGTTGTGCCGATCGGCGTGCAATGCATTTTGGTGGAATCGAGCGAGTCAGCCTGCAGCGATGCCTACGAAAACCTGCGCGGTCGCAGTGCCAAAGTGATGCATACTCGTTTTGAACATTGGCGCGCGGTGCGGGCGGGTCTTGTGATTGCTGACCCAGCGCGAAGCGGTCTCGGTAAACCTGGGGTCACAACGCTGCTCGACACCGCGGCACCAACCGTGGTGCTGGTGTCGTGCGATGCAGTGGCGGCCGCGCGTGATGCACGACTACTCGTTGACGCCGGCTACAACCTGGTGAAGGCCGAGGTGCTCGATCTCTTTCCGCATACGCACCACGTTGAAGTGGTGTCGCTCTTCGTGCGCGATTGAGTTCGACCAATCGCGCTGACAGAGCGCACAGCCACCCCGCCTCGTGTGCGTGTCAGACCTTCGTGCGTGCGGCGTGCACGAAACCCGCCATGGCGGCCACGAACATCACCGCGGCAACGAGGAACCCGACGAAGGCTGCCTGCATTGCTTTCTCGCCAAAAATGCTGAAGCCATAGGTGGTGAGCAGGAGGCCACGCAGTGTTTCACCCTTGAACATCGTCTCGCGGGTCGCATTGACAGCGGCAAGGTCGGCTTTGAGTGACTCGAGATCTGCGGCGCCAGCTGCCTCTGCTGCGGCCACCTTGTCGCGCAATTCGCGCTGCGGAGTGCCGAGTGAGGCGTATGTTTCACCCTTGCCGATGCCGGCGAGGTGAGAGCCGATGTATTCGTTGGCATAGCACTCGGCTTTTGCGCCAGAGTCGACGACTGCACCGGCGTAGTCGTTCAGACATGCAACTGCAGCTTCTTCTTCGCTCAACATCTCGGCGGCAGGAAAGCTGATTTCTTGAGCCGAGAGTTGTTCCTTTACATAGTCGCGCGCGAACGTGCCGTTGGCGCGGAAGACAAAACCCAAGATGAGGAAGAGAATCGCTGTTGCGACGCCCCCGATGGAGATGATGAGATCGAGACGCTTGCGAGACATTTCGTTTCCTTTCGAAGTGGTGTTCGTGACAACGAGGTGTTGCCGACGACTTCGACGGTATGAATGGCGATGCGACTATCGCAAGTACATTCGCGGTGATTCGAGTCGCTCACGTGTTAGTCGACGCTGACGAGTTGTCAGTCGCAACTAACGAAATGTTCGTCGCACCTAACGCGCGAACTAGTGCCTTCTGGTGAACTCGACCGCTGTTTGTTCGGGAGCACAACACACTTCTGCCGAGCGCACGTCATCAACTTTGGGAGAGTTGTTCATCTGTTCGGCGTCTGACAGCACGGTGTACACCTCGTACTTGTGGTCGCCGCCCTCGACCCAGAATTTGTCTTGCACGGCGTAGCAGCAGGTGGTTTCGCCCTCGACCCACGTCGGCAGGCCGGTATTGACGATGCGTTCGTGCTCGGCGCGCACCTCATCAACCGACATCACCTCGACGCCGAGATGGTTGATTGAGTCGGTCGCTTCGGGGTTTTCGATCAACACCAACTTGAGGGGCGGATTCGCCACGGCGAAATTGGCGTATCCAGGGCGCACCTTCGCAGGTGACACGCCGAACAACTTCGTGTAGTGGGCGATAGCGGCTTCGAGGTCGCGGACATTCAAGGCGAGTTGCAGACGAGACATGCCCCCACCGTACTGGTGCCCCCCCTCGGATTCGAACCGAGGACCTGCGGATTAACGTTTGATGATTATTCCCTGGGCGCTTCCCGTCGTTAGGACTTCGACACCGAACTGCTTGGCTAAACGCGTGTGAGTCGCATTCTGCGCGTCAGTTTGACCGTAGTCATCAATGAGCACAATTCCACCTTCGACAAGCAGGGGCCAAAGTTTCAACAGAACCTTCTCCTCTGCTGGGGCAAAATTCAGATCCAGGTGCAAAAAGGCAATGCTCTTGAGATCAACGGTGTCAAGTGATTCGGGTAGCAATCCGGGTACGAGGTTCACGCGGGGCCACTCCTCAAAATTCCTGAGGGTCGATTCAAGATTCACGGCATAGTTTGCCGAGATCCCGCCACTTGAGTCGTTTTCTCCCGTCTGTGGATCGAGATGGAATGGCGAGAAGGTGTCAAAGAGCCAAGCTGATTTACCAAGAGAATCCCATTCCTCGATGTAGTCAAGGATTGCGGAAAAGATAAGACCACGTCCAGTTCCACACTCCACGAAGTCACCGGGCAGTTTCTTGCAAACAGAAGCTGCCCAAAGCGCCTGGTGCACTCGAAGGTGGATACCAAGATCATTCGCCTCCCCTCGCGCCAACAGCATTCGGTCGTAAGCATGCACAAAGGCCGGATCAGTTGTGAAAGCGAGACGTGACTTGGTGGCGAAGCCGTCCGATGCGTATCTGAATTCAATTTGACGTGGTTTGCGATACAACCGCCAGTCGCGGAACATCATTGCCAGATGGCGAATACCCCACGGCAGCTTCCCAACCCGTGAACCGCCATACCAAGTATGAAACGGTCGCCACCAAAAACCACGGATGGCGAACGGATCACCACGCGATTGCTTCAGGTATTGCTCCCGATTGGGAAGACGATTGTTCGTAGGTCGCCCCATTCTGTTCATCTGGTGCCCCCCCTCGGATTCGAACCGAGGACCTGCGGATTAAGAGTCCGTTGCT
>CAYFNN010000085.1:0-5638 GCA_964344465.1 uncultured Bifidobacterium sp.
ACGAGGGTGTCGCCGAAAAAATCTCCGCGCATCGGTGCACGTGCCCGGGCAAACTCTTCGGTCAGCACCACGCCCTCGAGCGTCGTCAACCCCTTGCCGCCGTACTCCTTGGGCCACGTCGCACAAATCCAGCCACCTTGAAAGAGTTTGTTGGGCCACTCTTCGTTGAACTTCTTGCGCTCGTCACTCGACAGCTCGAAGCCATCCGTGAACCATCCCTGCGGAAGGTTTGCTTCAAGCCACGACCGCACTTCTCCGCGAAACCGCTCGACTTCTGGTGGATACGTGATGATGCTCGACGACATGCCTTCATTCTGGCGGGCGTTCGCAAATGACAACGACTCGAGGTCGTAGAGTGTGGCGCGTGACCGTCACTGAGACGCCAGCCAGCACCCGCTGGACTGCGCAGTGGAAAGAGCTTTACGAAGAGGTCATCAATACGGGTCTGTGCACGGGGTGTGCCGGATGCGTCATCTCCTGCCCTCACGATGTGATCGGATACGAACACGAAGAAGGCAAGTACAAGCCATTCCACCTTGAGGACGACCTCGGCCCCACGAACTGCGGCCACGGCGAGAAGGGCTGCACCACCTGCACCCGCGCCTGCCCGAGATTTCGCACGTGGGAACAAGATGCCGATCAGCACCTCTTTGGTCGCACGCGCAACGACGACGAGATGTACGGCCAGTACCGGCAGTTGCTGCTCGTGCGTGCCGCCGACGAAGAGACGCACAAGAAGGGTCAGGATGGCGGCTTCGTTGGCGCAATGCTCATCTGGTTGCTGAAGCACGACTACATCGACGCAGCCCTCACGAGCTTCCTCGAGGGCGACGGCACGAGTTGGAAGGCCAAACCAGGTCTCGCCCGCAATCGCGAGGAAGTGCTGGCATCTTCTGGCAGTCGCTACACGTATTCGGCCAACACGCTCGCCTTGCGTGACGCTGTCGCCGAGGGCCATCAGCGAATTGCGCTGGTGGGTATGAGCTGTCAATCATCGGTGCTGCCCGTGATGTGGAAACGCAAGGCCGGGAAGATCGGTAAGCCGTTCCTCTTCAACATCGGACTGTTGTGTTCCAAGACCTTCGACGATGCAATCTTCGAAGAGCTCTTCCTCGCCAAATACGGTTTGCGCAAAGAAGAAATGGTGAAGATGAACATCAAAGGTGTCTTCCAAATCTGGATGCGCGACGGCTCGTATCACGAAATTGACCTGAAAGAGTGCCACCAGTGGACTCGTGAGGGCTGCAAAATGTGCCCCGACTTCGCGGCCGAACACGCCGACATCTCCACTGGCGGCATCGGTGAAGACAACGACTGGACACTCTGTGTCGTACGCACCGAACTTGGCGAAGAAGTGATGAACCGCATGATCAAAGACGGCTCGGTAGTGGCTCGCCCCGCAGAAACTGACGAGAAGGCGATGAAGCTGTTGCGGCTACTCAGCGTGGTGAGTCGTCGACGTTGGCCCGACTTTGCCGAAACTTCGGTGAAGATCGGCGTACCACCGCCCAAGAAAAAAGCCGACGGCTCAGCGCCCGCCGCTCACTAGCCGCAACGCGGTGGCGAACACGTTGTCCAACATCGGCTCGGTGAGTCGACCCGTGAAGGTGTTCTGCTGGCTGGGGTGATATGAACACACAAGGTGTACACCGCCCGCTCGTACGCCGCCTACCGCACCACCGTCGACCGGCACCACTAACCCGTGGGTGAACTTTGGTCGTCGCGTCACTCCGAAGTGCTCGCACGCCGCCACGTAGGCGAAATTGCCAAGGCACACCACCACTCGCGCCCGCTTGAGCAAAGCCATCTCTCGCTCGAGATACGGCGCACACTTCTTTCGCTCGAGTGGTGAAGGCGAGTTGTCGGGTGGCGCGCACCGCACCGCGACGGTGACGAAAGCATCGCGCAGCGCAAGCCCATCGTCGCGTGATTGCGATGTGGGTTGATTGGCAAGACCGGCGCGGTGCATCGCGCGAAACAACCAGTCACCGCTGCGGTCGCCGGTGAACACTCGGCCAGTGCGGTTGGCACCATGCGCACCAGGTGCAAGACCCAGCACCACGATGCGCGCATTGGCATCACCAAAGCCAGCGATTGGTTTACCCCAATAGTCGTCGTCACGGTACGACGCACGTTTGTCACGAGCAACGGTCTCACGCCAGCGCACGAGGCGTGGGCAAGCTTCGCAACCCTCAATCTCCTTGCGTAGTCGTACCAGCGTGTCGGTTGTCGCACGACGTCGTTGCTTCACGATGGCTGACGCTACGAGACTCGCGGATAGGTTGAGCACGCATGAGTCGAACCCCGACCCTGGTGCTGCTCGTGCGCCACGGCACCACCCCGACAACCGGGAAGGTGCTGCCCGGCCGCGCCCGCGGGCTACATCTCTCTGATCACGGTCACGAACAAGCGCGGCGTGCGGCTGAACGAATTTCCGAACTTGGAAACGTGCAGGCGGTGTACTCGTCACCGCTTGAACGGGCCCGCGAAACTGCCGCGCCGATTAGCCGCGCCACTCGCAAACCTGTACGCATTGAACGAGGATTGATCGAGTGCGACTTCGGCCAGTGGACGGGGGCGTCACTCAAACGGTTGATGAAGAAGCCCGAATGGTCAATCGTTCAGCGCACACCGAGCTCGTTTCGGTTTCCCGATGGCGAGAGTTTTCTCGAAATGCAATCCCGAATCGTGCAGGCCGTCGACACGATTCGCCGGCGACATCCCGGCAAGACGGTGGTCTGCGTGTCGCACGCCGACCCCATCAAGGCATACGTCGCATATGCGATGGGTACACCACTCGACATGTTCCAACGCATCGTGGTGTCGACCTGCTCAGTCACGGCTGTGCTCGTCGGCGATGGCGCACCAGTCGTGCTGACGCTGAATTCCACCGGCGCATCGCTAAGAGACTTGCGACCATCGTGAGCATCTTTCGAGAATTTGAGAACGCCGATGCGTTCGCCGCAGGCGCAGTTGGCCAGCCTGGGGCCCGAACGTTTTACCTGCAGGTTCGCGGTGAGAACGAATCGATTTCGATTAAGTGCGAGAAAGAACAGGTGTTGGCGCTCGCCACGTTTCTGCGCAAGATGCTGGCAGACGCTCCTTCGGTGACCGACCCGCTACGCCAGACCCCGACCATCGTCGAGCCCGAAGTCGCAGAATTCGCCCTCGGCAGCGTGGGCCTGGCCTACGACCGCGGAGACGACCGGGTAATTCTGCAATTCGAAGAAATTGCCCCTGAAGACGACGAGGATGCCGACGTCAGCAAGGTTCGCATCCGAATTACCCGCGCCCAGGCGATGGCATTCTGCGAAAACGCCGACCATCTCGTACGTGCCGGTCGCCCACCGTGTGTCTACTGCGGCCTGCCGATGAATCGTGACGGTCACGCATGCCCGCGAATGAATTGACGCATACCGAAATACTCGCCGCGGGCGAGATAGAGATCGAAATGCGTATGCCCTACAGCAGCAACGCGACGTTTCTCGCGCGTGTGACGGCTGGCGAGCAGCGTGTGCAAGCGATCTACAAACCGCTGCGCGGCGAACGACCGCTGTGGGACTTTGCTCCCGGCTTGCATCGTCGTGAGGTTGCGGCTTATCGATTGGCCGTGGCGATGGGACTCGACTTTGTTCCCGTCACGCTGTTGCGCGAAGGCCCACTTGGCGAAGGCTCGTTGCAACTCTTGGTTGATGCCGACTTCGAACAGCATTACTTCACTTTGCACGAACAACGACCCGACCTTCATCAGCGTTTACGCGAGATTGCGTTGTTCGACATCGTCGCAAACAACACCGACCGCAAGTCGGGCCACGTGCTGATCGATCAGAACGACCATGTCTGGGGCATTGACCACGGGCTCTGCTTTGCCGCCGATTTCAAGCTTCGCACCGTGATCTGGGAATTTGGCGGTGAAGAAATCGACGACACACTCATCGCCAGCATTGAGCGAGTCGGTAACTCGCTTCCCCTCGACGTTGCGTCGCTGCTCGACGACGACGAGGTTTCGGCGCTCACCGAGCGTGCAGCGTGGCTGATTGAACATCGCCGCCTGCCGGTCGACCCGACCGGAAGTCGGTATCCCTGGCCGCTCGTATGACTCAGCGCGCTGGCCTGGCGCGTTAGCCGCGCTGGCCTGGCGCGTTAGCCGCGCTGGCCTGGCGCGATTGTCGCCGCTCTAGCCGCGGGCCTTCAGCGCCTCGATCAACTTGGGCAACACCTTGTGTACGTCTCCGACGATGCCGAGGTCGGCCACCGCGAAGATCGGAGCTTCTTTGTCTTTGTTGATCGCGATGATGTTCTTTGAGCCCTTCATGCCCACCATGTGTTGCGTTGCTCCCGAGATGCCCGCAGCGATGTACACGCTTGGCTTCACGACTTTGCCCGTCTGGCCCACTTGGTAGGAATACGGCACCCAGCCCGCGTCGACGATTGCGCGTGAAGCGCCTGGTGCGCCGTGCAGCAACTTGGCCAGTTCTTCTACGAGACCGTAATTCTGCGACTCACCCAAGCCACGACCGCCCGACACGACGATGTTTGCTTCGTCGAGTTTCGGCCCAGTCGACTCTTCAACGTGCACCGCGGTGACCTTGGCTGCGGCGGTCGCACCCGAGTCGGGTACTGCGACGGCTACGACCTGTGCTGCAGCCCCATTTGATGGTTCGGCAGCGAAGCTCTTCGGACGAAATGACGCAAGATGCGGACCCGCGCCGGTAAACGCAGTTGCAAACAGCACGTTTCCGCCAAAGATCGGCGTCGTCGCCACCACTTCGTCACCGTTGACTGCGATGTCGATGTTGTTGGTGAGCACCGTCGAGTTGAGCTTTACCGACAAGCGCGCCAGCGTGTCGCGACCGTCGTAGTTCTGCGGAAACAGAATCAGGTCGGGCTTATCGCCGCCGTCGATAAGCGCCTTCATCGCAGCCGACGCTGCGACACCAACGAGGCGACCGCCAAGGTCGCCCGTCGAATACACCTTCGTCGCGCCGAACTTGCCGAGCTCTGCGGCAAGCGAAGCGCCGTCACCCGCGACAAACGCCGAAACGTTCGGCGTCAGCGAGCGCGCCTTGGTGAGCAACTCCAGTGTGAAGCTTGTGGGTGTTGCGTTTGAGCCCTGGGCAAACACCCAGATGTTGTTGACTGCCATGACGACCTCAGATCACTTTCAATGTTTCCAGGAAGGCGACGATCTTGGCGTGGGCCTCACCGTCGTCTTCGATGACTTGTCCTGCTTTGCGGGCTTCGGCCTGCGTCACCGACGCGACCTTTTGTCCGGCACCCGACCACCCAACTGGCGACACGCCAAGGTCAGCAGCCGTAACGGTGACGATTTCTTTTTTCTTGGCGTCCATGATTCCCTTGAAACTTGGGTACCGCGGTTCGACGACACCGGCCGTGACACTCACCAGAACGGGTAGCGGACATTCCACCTCGTCGTAGCCCGACTCAGTTTGACGTTCAATCTTGACGGCGCCGCCTTCAATCTTCACCTTCTTGGCGAAGGTGACCGACGGCAGACCGAGCACCTCGGCCATCTGCTCGGGCACCGTGCCGGTGTAGCCATCGGTGGACTCCGTCGCTGCGATCACGAGATCTGGCATTCCGAGTTTCTGTACTGCACCTGCCAGCACCTTTGCAG
>CAYFNN010000086.1:0-5585 GCA_964344465.1 uncultured Bifidobacterium sp.
CGTAGAGACCGATCTTTGCGGCCTCTTGCACGATTGGCCACGGGAACTCTTCGCGCTCGTCCCACTCGTGCGCGGCAGGGCGGATCACGTCGACGGCAAACTCGTGAATCCAGTCCTTCAGTTGCTGCTGGTCGTCATTGAGAGAAAGGGAGAACTCGGGCATCCCGACAAGTTACCAGCGGGTAGGAGCAGTGCGGCGAGCACAGAGATTGGAGATTGCTCGGGTCTAGGAAATGATGTTGGTGATGGCGCCCGTCTCGGCACCTTGCACCAATCGCGCGAACTTGGCGAGCACACCACTCGTGTAGCGCGGTGGGTTGGGCTTCCAGCCACGACGGCGTTCGGCGAGCGTCGCATCATCGACCAGCAGATCAAGTCGCTTCGTCGGCACATCAATACGAATGTGGTCGCCATCATGCACAAAGGCAATGGGCCCGCCATCGACCGCCTCGGGCGCAACGTGGCCGATGCAGAATCCCCACGTGCCGCCGCTGAAGCGACCGTCGGTGATGAGCGCGCAGTCGGCCCCGCGACCCGCACCCTTCAGCGCACCGGTGATGGCGAGCATCTCGCGCATACCCGGCCCGCCCTTCGGGCCTTCGTAGCGAATCACCAGAACAGTGCCGGGTGCAATGTCACCAGCCATGATTGCCGCCATCGCACCGTCTTCACCGTCGAACACGCGCGCTGTGCCCTCAAACGACTTCTGATCTTGCGAAAGACCCGCAACCTTGACGACCGCTCCCTTCGGCGCGAGCGAACCAGTGAGAATGTTGATGCCGCCCTCGGCGTGAATCGGCTTGCGCACGGTGCGAATCACATCGTTATCGGGCGCCGGCGGCTTGAGTTCGGCAAGGTTCTCGGCCATCGTCTTGCCCGTGCAGGTCATGACGTCACCGTGGAAGAGACCCTCGTCCAGAAGGTGCTTCATCACGACCGGTACGCCACCGATGCGATCGATGTCGGTCATGTGATATCGACCACCGGGTTTGGTGTCGGCGATGTGCGGCACTTTCGCAGCGATGCGATTGAAGTCGTCGAGCGACAGCTTCACGCCGGCTTCGTTGGCGAGAGCCAGCAGGTGCAACACCGCGTTGGTGCTGCCGCCGAGCGCATTGACCATTGCAATCGCGTTTTCGAACGCCTTTTTCGTCATGATGTCGCGCGGCATGATGCCGAGTCGCAGCAAGTTCACCACCGCTTCACCAGCGCGACGAGCATCAGCGTCACGTCGAGCGTCGATGGCTGGTGGCGATGCCGTGCCAGGCAGGCTCATGCCGATGGCCTCGGCGATGCTCGACATGGTGTTGGCAGTGAACATGCCGCCGCACGCACCCTCGCCGGGGCAGGCGGCGCGTTCAATCTCGTCGACTTCGTCTCGTGACATCGTGCCAGCCGCACATGCACCGACCGCTTCGAACACGGTGGTGATGTCGATGTTCTTCCCCTTGTGCACGCCAGGGAGAATCGACCCGTTGTAGACGAACACACTCGGCAGATTGAGTCGCGCGGCCGCCATCAACATTGCCGGAATGCTCTTGTCGCAACCAGCGAGACCAACGAAGCCATCGAATCGCTCGGCATGCACCACCGTTTCGACGCTGTCGCAGATCACTTCACGACTCACGAGTGATGCACGCATACCTTCATGGCCCATGCTGATGCCGTCGCTCACCGTGATGGTGCCGAACTCGAGCGCCACGCCGCCCGCGGCGCGGACGCCGAGTTTTGACTGCTCAGCGAGGCGACGCAGCGAGACGTTGCAGGGGGTTACTTCATTCCACGCCGATGCGATACCGATCTGCGGCTTTTCCCAGTCGCCATCGCCGAGCCCGACTGCCCGCAGCATCGCGCGCGACGCTGCTTTTTGCAGACCGTCGGTGACATCGCGGCTGCGAGGTTTGACGTCGACTTTCGTCTCCGACGTGCGCGCCACGAGGTCAGGCTACTTGCGCTGACTCCCGCGACTTTTCACTCGCCTTCGCGCCACCCGCGGGCGTCGACGCGCCACGCAGATAGAGCGCAACAACCGGCACCAGATAGGCGAAATAGGTGATGACACGAATGTTCTCTGGCGAGCTGTGCCAGCCAAAGAGACCGCGCATGAAGTCATAGAAGGTGCCACTCGCCCAGATACCTGAGTCGATGGTCCACATCGGTTGCACCAGCCAGCCGTCCTCCCAGCCGATGAGTTCACGCAACTCGTGCACAGCCTTGCCTGCAAGACCAGCTGCGAACAGCAACAAGAGCACTGCAGTCACGTTGAAGAACGTCTTCAGATTCAGGCGATTACCACTGCGGTAGACGGCCACACCCAGCACCACCGACAACACAAGACCGAGGATTCCGCCGACGACCACCTGGCCGCCCGATGCAGTTTCAGTTTTGGCAGACAACAAGAACAGCACCGTCTCGAGCCCCTCGCGTGCCACTGCCGCAAAGGCAATGATGGCGAGCGCCGACGAAGCCGAACGATCGACTTTGTCACGAAGTTCTTGACCGAGCGATCGAGCGTGCGTACGCATCCAAAAAATCATGTGGGTGAGCACCGCCATTGCAAACAGCGCAATAAAACCCTCAACGGCGTATTCGAGCTTGCCTTTCATGCCATCAAGTACGAGGAAAATGGCAACGCCGGCGACGAGGCAAACGCCAATCGCCGCCGCGGTGCCGTTCCACACGTATCGCGCATCGGCCCATCGATTGGTCTTCTTGAGATAGGTGAGAAGAATCGCAAGAATCAGCGAGGCTTCGAGTCCTTCGCGCAGGGTGATGAGGAAGCTGGCTGCCATACCTAGATGTTAGGCTTGCCTAACAATTCTTGGCAAGTGCGGGCGCCAGTGCCGAGCGGGCATTGGTCACACGGTTTCACAGCAAATGTGCCAGGGCGAAGGCGGTGCCTACGAAGCGGCCTTCGCCTGCAGCAACGCCGTTACGGCCTTGCCGTCGGCCTTGCCCTTTGACGACTTCATCACCGCACCAACGAGGGCGCCGATTGCTTTCTGCTCACCGGCTTTGAACTTGGCCCACGCATCCGGGTCGGCGGCGATTGCAGCATCGACCAGCGCTTCGAGGGCGCCGGTATCCATCGACTCGAAACCTTTCGCCTTCGCCATCGCAATCACGTCACCACCGCCGTTCGCAACGAGGTCGGCAAGCAGCGTCTTGGCTTGCGTCGAAGTGATCTTCGCGTTCTTTTCCATCAGCGTGAGTGCGGCAATGTCGCCAGCCGGCACGCGCGGTGACGGGGGTTCGTCGGCGAAGGCTTGTTGCACGTAGACGAGCGCGCGTGCGGCATCGCCACCAACCTTGGCGACTTCGCCGACATACGAATCTTGGCCGCGCTCAACCACCACCGCCACGGCTTCGCTCTCTTTGGCTTGACCCGTGAGCGAAGCCAAGGCCTCACGACGTGCAGCCGGAAGCGGCGGCAACGCTGTGCGGACGCGTTCAACCCACTCCGTGTCGGGCACCAGCGGCACCAGATCTGGCTCGAGGAAGTATCGGTAGTCATCTGCGTCTTCTTTGGTGCGAAGCACGTTGGTGCGACCCGCGGCGTCGTCCCAGTGCAGCGTCTGCTGCTTGATTGCACCACCACTGGTGATGATGTCAATCTGACGACGCGCTTCGTAGTCGATGGCGCGACCGACCGCGCGAATCGAGTTGACGTTCTTGATCTCGCACCGCGTGCCGAATGGGGTTCCGGGCTTGTGCACCGACACGTTCACGTCGCAGCGCATTGAACCTTCTTCCATCTTTGCGTCACTGGCACCGACGGCGAGCAAAATGGCGCGGAGTTCCGACACGTATTGCTTGGCCTGTTCGCTGGTGCGAATATCGGGGCGCGAGACGATTTCGACGAGCGGCACACCAGCGCGGTTGAAATCGATCAGCGAATATTCGCTGCCCGCGATGCGACCCTCAGCCCCGCCGAAGTGCGTCGACTTGCCGGTGTCTTCTTCGAGATGGGCGCGCTCAATGCCGATGCGCACGTCGCCGGGCAACATGAGAAATCCGTCGACGTTCAGTGGCTGGTCGTATTGACTGACCTGATACGCCTTCGGCAAGTCTGGGTAGAAGTAGTTCTTGCGGTGGAACGTGCACGGCTGCACCCTGCAGTTGAGCGCTAGGCCGAGCCGCATCGCGAGTTCGACGGCATGTCGGTTGAGCACGGGCAGTGCACCGGGCAATCCGAGGGTTACGGGGTCGATGTGGGTGTTCGGTTCGTCGCCGAAACGATTGGCGCTCGCGCTGAACAGCTTGGTCTTCGTCGCCAGCTCAACGTGCACTTCGAGACCGACGACGAGTTCCCACGAGTCGATGAGCTGTTCGGCGGTCGCCACGACCGACGACGGATTCGCGACGTTCACGACGCACGCTCGCTTTGGTTGGCGTTCACGAGGCACGCTCCAACTCGGCAGCCACACGGAACATCGTCGCTTCACCCAGGGCCGGTGCCAACACCTGCACGCCGACGGGCAAGCCTGCCTCGCCGGTACCGAACGGCACGCTCATGGCGGCATGACCAGCCAGGTTCGTCGGAATCGTAAACACGTCGCACAGATACATGGCCAACGGGTTGCTCGTCTTGTCGCCAAACTTGAAGGCCACTGTCGGAGAAGTTGGCGTGAGAATCGCATCGCACTGCTCGTATGCCTTGGCGAAGTCGTCGGCAATCAGTCGTCGAACCTTCAACGCCTTGCCGTAGTAGGCGTCGTAATAGCCGGCCGACAGAGCGTACGTACCCAGCATGATGCGACGTTTTACCTCGTCACCAAAACCCGCGGCTCGAGTGGCACCGTACATGGCATTGAGATCTTTTGCATCGACGCGCAAGCCGTAGCGCACACCATCGAATCGCGCGAGGTTGCTGCTTGCCTCGGCTGGCGCCACCAGGTAATACGCCGTGAGACCAAACGACATCGACGGCAGTTTCACATCAACAACCGTTGCGCCAGCCGCGCGCAGCGCATCGAACGCTGCGTCAAGTCGGGCGAGCACGTCTGGAGACGAGCCCTCAGGCATGTCGGCGACGCGGCCAATTCGCAGTCCTTTGACTCCCTTGTCGAGCACACTCAAAAGTTGTGGGGCGGGCTGCGGCAACGAGGTGGAGTCGAGCGGGTCGTGGCCCGCGATGACTTCCATCAACAACGCTGCATCAGCAACGGTGGTGGTGAACGGCCCGATTTGGTCGAGGCTGCTGCCGAAAGCAACGAGACCCTGACGCGACACCACGCCATAGGTCGGCTTCACACCGACGAGTCCGCACAACGCTGCAGGCTGGCGAATGCTGCCGCCCGTATCGCTGCCGAATGATGCTGCGGAAAACCCCGCAGCCACCGCAGCTGCGCTACCACCGCTCGAACCACCCGGCACGCGCGAGGTGTCGAGCGGGTTGCGAGTCGGACCAAAGGCAGAGTTCTCGGTGCTCGAACCCATTGCGAATTCGTCGAGATTCGTCTTGCCAACGATCACTGCGCCTTCGCCAGCAAGACGACGCACGACGGTGGCGTCGTATGGCGGCTTCCATCCGGCAAGAATCTTTGACGAACACGTGGTCTCGACACCGCGCGTGCACATGTTGT
>CAYFNN010000087.1:0-5086 GCA_964344465.1 uncultured Bifidobacterium sp.
CCACCAACGCGACGGCTGCGCACTTCGAGCGGCGGCTTCACGTTGTCGATGGCTCGCTTCAGGGTCGCCAGCGGTTCGCTGCTGGTCTTCTGCTCGATCAATTTCATTGCGCCGTAGACGATTTGTTCGGCGGTGCTCTTCTTGCCGTGCAACATCACCTTGTTGACGATCTGCGTCACCAACGTGGAATGAAAGACGGGATCAGCAAGCAATTCGCTGCGGACTGTTGGGCCTTTGCGTGACATGGTGACCTCTACTTCGCCCGCTTCGCGCCGTAGCGGCTGCGAGCCTGTTTGCGATCCTTCACGCCGGCTGCGTCGAGCGCACCGCGAATGATCTTGTATCGAACTCCGGGCAGATCGCGCACACGACCACCACGCACGAGCACAATCGAGTGCTCTTGCAAGTTGTGGCCTTCACCAGGAATGTATGCGGTGACTTCAACGCCACTCGTCAGGCGAACACGTGCCACCTTGCGCAACGCCGAGTTCGGCTTCTTCGGGGTGGTGGTGAACACTCGGGTGCATACACCACGGCGTTGCGGCGACCCCTTCAGGGCCGGCGTCTTGGTCTTGGACGACTTCGAGCTGCGGCCTTGGCGGATCAGCTGTTGGATGGTGGGCACGCGAAAAACCGATGACTTTCTTTCGTAGTGACGGGCACTGACTATTCACTCACACGACGGGGTCGAAACGACCGCCCTCGGCGAGCGCTACAGCCTACGGGCGACCCGTGAGGGTCGCCAACCCGCTACGAACCCGCTTGGGGTCTGTGGTTGGCGACTAGGCGTTGTCGTCGGTTCCGGCGGCATCATCGGCATTCGCCGCGCCGTCGTCACCGTGCTCCCCTGCAGGGAGCACCGAAACACCCAGCACCGACTGCAGATCGGATGCATCAACCGACGCCGAACTCGTTGCCTTCGGTGTACCGAAACGCTCGGGGTCAACCGCAATGCCTGCATCGTCGTCCGACGAATAGTTGGTCTGCGGCACGTAGCCCGGGTAGTCGAGGCCGAAGAGGTTGTAGGAGTCCATACCCGTACCAGCAGGGATTACCTTGCCGATGATGATGTTCTCTTTCAACCCGATGAGCGAGTCGCTCTTGCCGTCGATTGCCGCTTCGGTCAAGACACGTGTGGTCTCTTGGAACGACGCAGCCGACAGCCACGACTCGGTCGAGATCGCCGCCTTGGTGATGCCCATCAACTCTGGGCGACCTTCGGCGGTGCGCTTGCCTTCTTTGGCAAGTTGGTCATTGGTCTCGCGCAAGAGTCGTGCGTCGATGCGTTCACCTGGCAAGAACTGCGTCTCACCTGGATCTTGCACCACGTAACGGCGGGTCATCTGACGCAGGATCAACTCGATGTGCTTGTCGTGGATGGCAACACCCTGGTCGCGATACACCTTCTGCACTTCGTCGACGATGTAGTTCTGCGTGTCGCGAATACCGCTGATTTCGAGCAGTTCCTTCGGGTCAATCGGACCATCGGTCAACAATTGACCGGCCTCGACTGAGTCGCCATCCTTCACCTTCAACTTGCTGCCGGTCGGCAGCGTCAGCGGCACCTCGACACCACTGTCGTCGATGATGTTGACGGTGAGACCCTTGCCGTCGTCAGCTCCGATGCGCACGACGCCGGTAACGCGCGCCAATGACGACGCACCCTTGGGGTGACGGGCCTCGAACAACTCGACGACGCGCGGCAAACCACCGGCGATGTCTTTACCCGCCACACCACCGGTGTGGAAGGTACGCATCGTCAGCTGTGTGCCGGGCTCGCCGATCGATTGGGCGGCAATCACACCGACTGCTTCACCCAATTCGATCTCACTACCCGTGGCCAATGAGCGGCCATAGCACTTGGCGCAGATGCCGTTCTTCGACTCGCAGGTCAACACCGAGCGCACACGCACGCGGGTGATTGCCGGGTCTTCACGCAGCATGGCGAGTTCGGCATCGCCGACGATGCTGTTCTTGGCCAGCACCGTGCCGTTCGACAACGTTACGTCGGTGTGCAACGAGCGACCGAAGAGACGAGTCTCCAGCCAGTTGCGCTTCGACGGTGTGTCTGGCTGCACGTCTTCGACCCAAATTCCCTGAACGGTGCCGCAGTCTTCTTCGCGCACGATCAGTTCTTGTGCAACGTCATGCAGACGACGGGTGAGGTAGCCCGAGTCGGCGGTGCGCAGAGCAGTGTCAACCAGACCCTTACGGGCACCCGGTGTCGCGATGAAGTACTCGAGTGTGGCGAGACCTTCACGGAAGTTGCTCTTGATCGGACGCGGAATCATGTCACCGCGTGGGTTGGCCACGAGACCGCGCATGGCGGCGATCTGGCGCAGCTGGGTCATGTTGCCGCGGGCGCCCGAACCGACCATCATGTCGATCGGGTTGCGCTCGTCATCTTTGAAGGCCTTCTGCATCGCAGCCTGCACTTCGTTGGTGGCATCCGACCAAATCTGCACTTCCTGTTGACGACGCTCTTGGTCGGTGATGATGCCGCGACGGAACTGCGTCTCGACTTTCTCCGCTTTCTCCTCGTACTTCTCGAGGATGTTGCGCTTGTCGGTCGGGGCCTTGATGTCGTTGATCGAGAACGTCAGACCGCTCTGCGATGCGTAGCGATAGCACAACGACTTGATGCGGTCGAGTGACGCCGCCACGGTGGCCTTCGGATAGTTGTCGCTGAGTCGTTCGACGATTTCCGACAACTGACCCTTGCCGAGAGCGCGATTGATGTGACCGAACTGGGCCACGTAGTTCTCCGGCAGGGCTTCTTCAAGGATCAAGCGACCAGGGGTCGTCTCGAGCGGCTTTTTCACCGTCGAGCCGTACCACTGAATCTTGGAGTGCAAGGTGACGGTGCGATTGTCGAGTGCGTTGTCGAGCTCGGCCATCGTGCGGAAGGCGTTACCCTCGCCCGCGCGACCTTCGATCATTTGCGTGAGGTAATAGCCACCGATGATGAGGTCTTGGTTCGGCGCCACGATTGGTCGACCCGAAGCGGGCGACAACAGGTTGTTGGCCGACAACATCAAGACGCGCGCTTCCGCCTGCGCCTCAAGCGACAGAGGCAAGTGCACCGCCATCTGGTCGCCGTCGAAGTCAGCATTGAACGCCGTGCATACCAACGGGTGCAAGTGAATTGCTTTGCCTTCGACGAGCACAGGCTCGAACGCCTGAATACCAAGGCGGTGCAGGGTCGGGGCGCGGTTGAGCAGAACGGGGTGTTCTTTGATTACTTCTTCGAGCACGTCCCACACGAGGGGGTGACGACGCTCGACCATGCGCTTGGCTGACTTGATGTTCTGCGAGAGACCACGGTCTTCCAACTTGCGCATGACGAATGGCTTGAACAACTCGAGCGCCATCAGTTTCGGCAGGCCGCACTGGTGCAGACGCAGTGTGGGACCAGCCACGATGACCGAACGACCCGAATAGTCGACGCGCTTGCCGAGCAGGTTCTGGCGGAAGCGACCCTGCTTACCCTTCAACATGTCCGACAGCGACTTGAGCGGACGGTTGCCCGCGCCCGTCACCGGGCGGCCACGACGGCCGTTGTCAAAGAGTGCATCGGCTGCCTCTTGCAGCATGCGACGCTCGTTGTTGAGAATGATCTCCGGCGTCGCCAATTCGAGCAGTCGCTCGAGGCGATTGTTGCGGTTGATGAGTCGGCGATAGAGGTCGTTCAGGTCGCTGGTTGCGAAACGGCCACCGTCGAGCTGCACCATCGGGCGCAGATCTGGCGGAATCACCGGGATTGCGTCGAGGATCATGGCGCGTGGGTTGTTGACCAGTTCGCCGTTTTCGTTGCGCTTGTTGAACGACGCGACGATCTTCAGACGCTTGATGGCCTTCGACTTGCGCTGGGCTGACAAGGGCTTGCCCTTGTAACCGTTGGCAATGGCGTCACGCAGTTCAATTTCATCTTTTTCGAAATCGATGGTGTCGATCAGCGACTTGATGGCCTCGGCGCCGGTGCCACCAGTGAAATAGTCGGAGTAACGATCAACGAGCTCGCGCCAGAGATTCTCATCTTCAATGATCATTCGCGGGTACAACTCGCCGACGGTCTCCCAAGCACGGGTCATCACGTCGATTTCCGAGTCCATGTTCGAGCGAATCAGATCGATTTCTTTGTCAATCTGCTTCTGTCGGTTCTTGATCTCGGCGTCTTTGGCGCCGTCTTGCTCGAGCTGCTTGAGTTCCGCCTCGGCATCCTTTTGGCGTTGCTTCACGTACGCTTCGCGGCGCTTGAGCAACTCTTCTTTGTCTTCGAGGTACATCTGTTCGAGTTCGGGCATCGCCTCGTGCAACTCGTCGTTCTTCACCGAGCTGACCAGCCAAGCCGACAGGTAGATGACCTTCTCCAACTGCTTCGCCTTCATCTCATCGCGAGGTTCGAGACCACCGAGCAGGTAGGCCAACCATGAGCGAGTGCCCTTCAGGTACCAGATGTGCACTACCGGGGCAGCCAACTCGATGTGACCCATGCGGTCGCGGCGCACGCGTGAACGTGTGACTTCAACACCGCACTTGTCGCAGATGATGCCCTTGAACTTGACGCGCTTGTACTTGCCGCAGGCGCATTCGAAGTCACGCTGAGGTCCGAAGATCTTCTCGCAGAACAATCCGTCGCGCTCGGGGCGCAGCGTGCGGTAGTTGATGGTCTCAGGCTTCTTTACCTCGCCGAACGACCACTTACGAATGTCGTCGGCCGTTGCAAGGCCGATGCGCAACTGGCGGAAGTCGTTGACTTCCGTGGCCGGAGTGACTGCGGGTGCTGCCGTGTCGGTCATAGCTCGAGTGTGCTTTCTCGTTAGAACGTGTTCTGGCGCAGACGATCGTCGGCGTCAGAACCGCGCTCGGGGCGGGTGAGGTTGATACCAAGTTCCTTTTGGGTGCGATAGATGTCTTCGTCGAGGTCGGCGAGTTCGACCGCACGGCCGTCTTCACGCAACACTTCAACGTCGAGGCACAGGGCCTTCATCTCTTTCATCAACACCTTGAAGCTCTCGGGCACGCCCGGCTCTGGCAGGTTCGAGCCCTTCACGATCGACTCGTACACGTGCACGCGACCGAACAC
>CAYFNN010000087.1:5096-5522 GCA_964344465.1 uncultured Bifidobacterium sp.
CTTCCATCTCACCGAAGCGCTGGCCACCGAACTGCGCCTTACCACCGAGCGGCTGCTGGGTGATCATCGAGTACGGGCCAGTCGAGCGGGCGTGAATCTTGTCGTCGACCAAGTGGTGCAACTTGAGCATGTACATGTAACCGACGGTGATCGGGTTGTCGTAGTACTCACCAGTGCGGCCGTTGCGCAGACGAACCTTGCCGTCTTGGCCAACGAGACGCTTGCCGTCGATGCTCTCCGGATTGATGTTGCCGAGCACCTGCTGAATTGTCGGGTGCACGGACTCACTCGATGCATCGGTCGACGACTCATCCCAGTGGGCGCCGTCGAACACCGGCGTCGCAACGTACACACTCGGCGTGGTGACCGTGCGGGTCTTCGACTCGGTGCCGCGCTTGGGCGCTTCGCCGACGGTCTTACCCGACT
>CAYFNN010000088.1:0-5512 GCA_964344465.1 uncultured Bifidobacterium sp.
ACTGTGGGGCATTTCATTCAAGCCGAACACCGACGACGTGCGCGAGGCCCCCGCTCTCAACGTTGCGCAGCGCCTGCTTGAGCGTGGTGTGCAAGTCCGCGCCACCGACCCGATCGTCACGCAGGCGCAGATTGATGCCGTAATCGGCAAGGGTCGTGTTTCGCTTGTCGAGTCGGAGATGAAGGCCGCCGAAGGTGCCGACGTACTCGTGCTCGTCACCGAGTGGCGACAGTATCGCAGTCCGGACTTCGATGAACTCCGCGCGCTCATGCGCGGCAATACGTTGATTGACGGCCGAAACCAGTGGAGTCGCCGCCAAGTGAATGCCGCGGGCTTCATCTACATGGGAATTGGTCGCAGTTGACTAAAACGCTTGTCACCGGCGTCGGTGGCTTCATCGGGGCCGCGGTTGCGAGTCGACTTCTCGCACAAGGTTGTGAGGTGCTCGGCATCGACAACTTAAACGACTACTACGACGTGCGTCTTAAAGAGCACCGATTGCAAGAGTTGCGAGCCCATGAAGGCTTCTCTTTCAAGAAGCTCGACATAGCCGATCACGACGCCATGCTCGGACTTGCCTCAGATTTGTCGGGTGCGCCAATCGTGCATCTTGCAGCGCAGGCTGGCGTGCGGTTCTCCATCGAGCAGCCGCGCACGTATGCAGCGAGCAACCTCGTTGGCTTTGCCAATGTCGCCGAGCTTGCTCGTCATGTGCGCTCGTCGCATCTGGTGTATGCCTCTACCAGCTCGGTTTACGGTCTCAACTCACAGCGACCATTTCGTGAGACCGACCTCACGAGGCACCCACTCAACTTGTACGCCGCGACGAAAATCGCGAATGAGGCGATCGCCCATTCGTACTCGCACTTGTTCGAGGTTCCAACAAGCGGCCTGCGATTTTTCACCGTGTACGGTCCGGCTGGCCGTCCCGACATGTCGCCATTCATATTTGCCCGCAAGATCATGCGTGGTGAGGCCATTCAACTCTTCGACAACGGCAACGGTGTGCGCGACTACACCTACATCGACGACATCGTCGACGGAATCCTCGCCGTGCTTGAGCGCCCCGCCACTATCAATCAAGGTTTCGATGCGTCCGCACCGGTTGCCGACAGGAGCAGCGCACCATTTCGGATTTTCAATATTGGTTCCGGCAATCCCATCGTGGTGCGCGACTACGTCTCTCTATTAAGCGAGGCGCTCGAGCGAGAGGCGATTATTGAGCAACTGCCGCGACAGAGCGGGGACATGGACGCAACACATGCCGACACCTCCGCCTTGCGTGCCGCCACGAACTGGCGGCCAAGCGTCACGTTGGCCGAAGGCACCTCGCGACTCGCCGAGTGGTGTCGTGCGCATGAGTCGCTGCTTGGCTCGTAACTCGCAAGCACGCACACGCCAAGCTCCAAAGTTAGACTGAAGAAGATGTCGCATCCGACTGGCTTGGTGCTGTGCGTCATACCAGCACGCGGGGGCTCTAAGGGTTTGCCAGGCAAGAATCTGATGCACTTGGATGGTGAAACGCTCGTCGCTCGAGCCGTTCGCCACGCCCGTGAATCCGGGGTCTGCGACAAGGTCGTCGTCACAACAGACAGTAACGACATCGCCGAGGAGGCGCGCCGCGCTGGGGCACAGGTGCCGTTCCTGCGCGATGAATCGCTGTCGGGAGATCTGGCGACCACCGAGGCCACGCTGCAGGATGCGCTGAAACGCTCAGAGTCAGCCTTCGGCTGCGAATTCGATATATGTGTCTTCATAGCGCCAACCGACATCTTTCGCGTACCGCAATGGATTGCCGATTGTGTCGCTGCCTTGCGCGCTGATTCCACCCTCGAGAGTGCGTTTGTCGGCCTCTCCACCCACAAGAACTACTGGGAGGAGGCCGATGACGGTTCATGGGTGCGCCTACGTGACTGGATGAAGATTTACTCTTCTCGTCAGATTCGCCGTCGTGTTGTACGCGAGGACACCGGTCTTGCAAGCGCCAGCCGTGCCTCTCTGTGGCGCGCTGGTCGCCGCATCGGCGATCACGTGCTGGTATTGCCACATGATGACGACTTCACCTCGATTGACATTCACAAGCGCGAAGATCTGGATCTCGCCCATGCTGCGCTCGCCATTAGGGCTCAGAAGTGACGGGGTGCTGAAATGAAGACTTCAAAGGTCTCCATCATCGTTCGAACCAAGAACGAAGAACGCTGGATTGACAAGTGTCTGGCGGCAATCGCTGAGCAGCACCACAAAAACCATGAGGTGATCGTGGTGGACAATGATTCCACAGACGCGACGGTCGCCAAAGCCCAGGCTTTTGCCGTCAAACTGGTGACTATCTCGGAGTTCCGCCCCGGTGACGCCCTCAACGTCGGCATTCGCGCCTCAAGTGGCGACGTGATTGTTTGTCTCTCGGCCCATTGCATCCCGACGGGGCCAGATTGGCTCGGCAACTTGATAGCTCCGCTGGCCAATTCGAGTGTGGCCGGCGTGTACGGCCGCCAGGAGCCGCTTCCTTTCTCGGACCCGCACGACAAGCGCGACCTGCTTACCGTCTTTGGTCTTGACCGCAAGGAGCAACAGAGAGACCCGTTCTTCCACAATGCGAATTCAGCCATCTTGCGCAGCACGTGGGAGAAGTTCCCCTTTGACGAGGAAGTGAAGAACCTCGAAGATCGCGTGTGGGGTCAGGCGGTCATCGACGCAGGTCGTACCATCGTGTACGAGCCTTCAGCGAGCGTGTACCACTGGCACGGCATCCATCAAGGTCTCGACGCCAAGCGCGCCCACGGCGTGGTGCGCGTGATGGAATCCATCCACGGTGAGGGCGCGCTGCCACAGTTTCTTGCCCCTGAGCGGCAGAACAATCTCGTCGTTATTCCGGTGCGCGCCCAGCCAGAGTTCGCTATGCAGAGCGACCTGCTTCGCACCACCGTGTTGCAGGCCAAAGCATTGTCGAGGGCCTCACGGGTGATTGTGTCGACCGATTCATCGACGCTCGCCGAAGCGGCGCGGGAAGCTGGCGCCGAAGCACCTTTCATTCGCCCCGCTGCACTTGCCGATAAATCGGTTGACATCATCGACGTGGTGCGTCACGCACTCACTGAAGCAGAGAAGAATGGCCCGATACCTGACGCAGTCGTCTTGATGGAGGTTTCCTATCCACTACGGCGAGTAGCCGACGTGTCGTCGATGATTGATCGTCTCTATGCCGAGGGGCTCGAAGTTGTAGTGCCTGGCCGTCGTGAGCGCCGTGGTCTGTGGGCCGACCAGGACGGTGCCGTCGTGCAGGTGGGCGAAGGGTTCAAGCCCCGCGACCTAAAGACCACTACGGCCTACATCGGTCTCCTCGGCTACGGCACGGCGATTCGCACAGCGGCTCTTCGCTCAGCGTCGCCGTTTGCCACGCGCGTCGGCGTCTTTCATGTCGACGACGAGTTTGCCGCCCTTGAGTTTCGCCCGAGCCTCGACCCCGGTGCTGCGGCGGCACTGCTGGAATACCGCGAGCGCAACTAAAGATGCGTGTCGCACTCGTGGGCTGCGGGCGAGTAGCCAAGCACTACCGCTCGATGCTCGCTGACCCAATGCTGAAAGACATACAAGTGGTGAGTGTCTGTGACACCGATGTCGCCAAACGTGACGAATTTGCCAAGCATTTCAGTGCCCACGCGACGGGCAACCTTCGTGAGTGCGTGGAGGATAGTAAGCCTGACCTGGTAGTAATTGCGACGCCGTCTGGTTTACACGCCGAGCACACCCGCACGGTGTTGGAACACGGCTGTCACGTCTTGGTAGAGAAACCGGCAGCGATGTTGCCCGCCGAAATCCGCACACTTGATGCCCTCGCAAAGCAGCGTGGACTTATGTACGGGGTTGCGTTTCAGAACCGCTTGAACCCGGCGATTCAACTCCTGCGCGAAGCGGTACTCGAACGGCGATTTGGGGCAGTCACCAGCCTGGCAGTTCGCTTGCGTTGGTCGCGCGAGCAGTCTTACTACGAGGACGGCTGGCACGGCACGTGGCGAATGGACGGCGGGGTCATCAACCAACAGGCCATCCATCACGTCGACGTCTTGCAGTGGCTATTTGGTCCAATTGTCGAGGTGTCGGCGGTGATTGGCAACCGCCTCAATCGCCTCGAGGCCGAAGACACACTCGTTGCGGCTTTTCGCACCGAGAGTGGATCGCTCGGCACTATCGAGGCCACGACTGCTGCACGTCCACGTGATTTTGAGGCTTCACTCACTGTCACCGCTGAAGGTGGTGTTGCGCGCGTCGGTGGCATTGCACTCAATCTGGTTGAAGAGTTCGACTTCGTCGTCCCCTCTGGCGACGACATGCGGCGCGCACAGGAATGTTCGGTTCAGGTTCCGACGGGGTACGGCTTGAGCCATGCGCCGCTTCTCCGGGAAATTGCCGATCGACTGCTCAAGGGTCAAAGGGATGCGCCGGTGAATGCAATCGATTCGGTACACACCTGTGAAGTCATCCATGCTCTTTATCGAAGCCATGAAGTGCATGGCTGGGTGTCGGTAGGCGGCGAGGCTCAATCGGCAAGACTTGGAAGGGGCCCGCAATGACCGAGATTCAAAACAAGTTCCCAGGCAAGGACGTGACTCCCGAAGACCTCGCGTCGAAGTTTCCCCTCGTCGCCAAGCGAGATCCCGAACATTTTTCGCGTTTCAACGTCGCGGGCGTGGAGTTTGGTGGTCCTGAAATCCCAATCATGGCGGGCCCGAACATGGTCGAGTCCAAAGAGCTCATCATCGATATCGCAAAGAACGTCAAGCAGAGTGGCGCGCACTTCTTGCGAGGTGGCGCTTTCAAACCGCTCACGTTCCCGTATCGGAGTGCCAAATACAACGAGACTCGCGAGCAAGGCATTGAGTGGCTGGGCGAAGCCAAGCGCGCAACGGGCATACCCATCATCACCGAGGTGATGGAAGAGCGTTATCTCCCGCTCGTGTGCGAGGTTGCTGACATCATCCAAATCGGCTCGCGCAACATGCAGAATTACCCATTCCTTACTGCCTGCGCACGTACGGGCAAGCCGCTGATGCTGAAGCGACACTACGGCGCTTCGCTGCGTGATTGGCTCGGTGCGGCAGAGTATCTGTTGGTCGAGGGCAACGAGAAGGTGATGCTTTGTGAGCGCGGTATCACCACGGCACACACGCACCGTGCGACTTCGCGTTTCTTACTTGACTTGCAGGTGATTCCTGCAGCAAAGGAGCTAACCCATCTGCCGGTCGTTTCAGACCCCTCGCATGCCACGTTCTGGGCGCCGTGGGTGACGCCGATGGCACTCGCCTCTGTGGCGGCGGGTGCGGACGGTTTGATGATTGAAGTGCATCCCACGCCCAGCGAGGCCGCGGTTGACCCACTTCAACCGCTCGATTACCGGCAGTTCGGTGATCTGGTACAGCAAGTCCATCGCGTGCGAGATGCCGTCCGACGACCTGCTTAGCAATCTGCGGCCGTTGGTCGGCAATGAATTGCCAGCGGGACTGCCGAGCACCGT
>CAYFNN010000089.1:0-5457 GCA_964344465.1 uncultured Bifidobacterium sp.
ACGGAATCGTCGGCAGCAGGCTTGGCGGTCTTGGCCTTGGTCGTCTTCTTTGCTGCAGGCTTCGGAGTTTCGCCCGTTGCGTCAGCTGCCTTCTTGGTGCGCTTCGGCTTGTCGGGTGTTGGTTCTTTCTTTAAACCCTGTTCTTCTGCATGGCGACGAACGCGATCGGCCTGCGCCTCGACCATCGTCGACGACGGCGAGGTGACACCGACACCGATGCGGTTGCAAAGATCGACGACGTCCTTCGACGCCATGCCGAGCTCTTTGGCGAGCGCAGAAACGCGAATGCTTTTGCTCAAGCCGTGGGGCTCCCTGCATCAGCCACCGGGGCTGGCGTGTTTTCCACCGTGAGACCAGCGGCTTCGCTCTCGCTCTTTACGTCGAGACGCAGTCCGCAGAGCTGGGCGGCGAGCTTGGCATTGATGCCGGCGCGACCGATGGCCAACGACAGTTGGAAGTCGGGCACGATGACATCGGCCTGGGTTCCGTCTTCGCTGATGACCACGTCGCTCACCTTGGCGGGCGACATTGCGTTGATGATCATGGCCTTCTTGTCGTCGCTGTACTGCACGATGTCGATCTTCTCGTTGCGCAACTCGGTGACCACGCGTTGCACGCGCGAACCGCGCTGGCCCACGCATGCGCCGATCGGATCAACACGTTCGTCGTTGGATGCCACGGCAATCTTGCAACGCTGACCTGGCTCGCGAGCAATCGCCATGATGCTCACCTGACCGCTGACGATTTCGGGCACTTCCATTTGGAAGAGCTTGTACACCAAGCCAGGGTGCGTGCGGCTGACTACAACCTGCGGGCCGCGATCGGTTTCGCGCACCTCGACGATGAACACCTTGAACGTGGCGTCACTCGACGTGCGCAACTCGTTGGGCACCTGCTCGGCCAGCGGCATGATGCCTTCGCCACCGCTCATGTCGATGATGAGGTACTTGCGCTCGCTCGGGCCGCTGGGCATCAAACGAATTCGACCGGCGACGATTTCGCCTTCTTTGTTGCGGAACTGCTCGTACTTGCCGGCGTATTCCACTTCTCGAATGCGCTGACTCAGCACCGCACGGAAGGTCGAGGCGGCGATGCGACCCAACTCGTCGCGGCTCGGTGTGTCGTCGCGCTCGTTGATCCAGTTGCCGTCGTAGTCGACGTCGTAGGCGGTGAACGTGATGTCCATGGTCTCGGGGTTGAGACCCACGATGACCTCGTCGGCGGCGCCCGGACGCTTCTTGTAGGCCGTGGCGAGCGCCTCGACCAGCACCTGCAAGAGTGCGTCGACCGAGAGTCCGCGATCGGCTGCGATCATTCGGATCGCTTCACGCATGTCGTTTGGGTTCATTGTGCAACCTCCTTGGTTCGTCGATTGGAAGATCCGGGCTTGGCATCGCTGCCCCACACGAAGACGGTCTTGGCGCGCTCGACCGACTGAAACGACACCGCAACCTCGGTGCCGGTGTCTTCGAGGCACAGAACGCAACCGCGGTCGTCGGCACGCAGCAGCGTGCCCTGCAGACGTCGACGGCCATCGATGGCTTCGCGCAGACGCACCGACACCACCTTGTTCAGTTCACGCTGGAAGTGTTGCGGGGTGCGCAGCGTGCGCTCGAGACCCGGGCTCGTGACCTCGAGGGTGTATCGCCCGGGCATCGGATCGTTGTGGTCGAGTTCGCGAGACACGAGACGGCTGACGAGGGCGATGTTGTCGAGCGTGACACCTGCCGGACCACCAGTGGGGGTGTCGATGCTGAGGCGCAAGACACCCGACACCATCTCGAGGTCATAGATCTCAAGACCGAGGTCGGCGACGATGGGGGCGGCCAACGTTCGCACTCGATTGACCACGGTGTCAGCGGTGCTCATCGGCGGCGTGGTCCTTTCGTGTGGGTTGTTTGGTGGTGATCGTTGTCTGGTATCGCATTTCGTGTGCTTTTACGTTCGCCACACGAGTCAAAAAAAGGCGTGGGGGTTACCCACGCCTTCGCGAACTGCACTCGTGCTCGTCGTAAAAGGACCCTTCCATAATAGCCGCGCGAACTAACCTTGATTTTGCGTGATTCATCGCTTGTCGACGCTCTTTGTACGCACGCTGCGCGACGACCCAGCCGAAGCCGAAGTGCCCAGCCACCGCCTGCTGGTGCGGGCCGGCTACATCCGCCGTGCGGCTCCGGGCGGTTACACCTGGCTGCCGCTTGGCATGCGGGTGTTGCAACGCATCGAGGCGATCGTGCGTGAAGAGATGAATGCCATCGGCGCGCAGGAGGTGCACTTCCCTGCCCTCTTGCCGCGCGAGCCCTACGACGCATCAGGCCGATGGACTGACTACGGCCCGAACCTCTTTCGACTGCAAGACCGACGTGGTGTCGACTATCTGTTGGGCCCGACGCACGAAGAGATGTTCACGCTCTTGGTGAAGGACCTGTATTCGAGTTACAAGGATCTTCCGGTTTGGCTCTATCAAATTCAGACGAAATACCGCGACGAGGCACGGCCGCGTGCGGGATTGTTGCGAGGCCGAGAATTCGTGATGAAGGACTCCTACAGCTTCGATCTCGACGACGAAGGACTGCAGCGCAGCTACGACGCGCACCGTGCGGCTTACGTGCGAATCTTCGAGCGGCTTGGTCTCGAAGTGGTGATCGTCAAAGCGATGTCGGGCGCCATGGGTGGCTCGATGTCAGAAGAGTTCTTGTCGCCGTGTGAATCTGGCGAAGACACCTTCGTGCGTTGCTCATCGTGCGACTACCGCGCGAACACCGAAGCCGTGCGCATCGGTGCGCCGACCGTACGCGACGCCACGTCGGTGCCAGCAGCGCAAGCCCACGACACACCGGGTACGCCCACCATTCAGTCGCTGGTCGATCTCTTGAACGCACGCAGCGACCTGGCGCGTCACGGCGGCGGAGCGTGGGGCGCAGCCGACACGTTGAAGAACGTGATGGTGATGTTGCGGTATCCCGACGGGCGCAGCGAACCACTCGCCATCGGTGTGCCGGGCGATCGCGACGTCGACATGAAGCGGCTCGAAGCCGCGATGTCGCCCGCCGAAGTTGCCCCGTTCGGTGATGCAGAATTCGCCGCTCACCCGGCCCTCGTGAAGGGCTACATCGGCCCGCGTGCGCTCGGCAGTGCCTCGAGCTCTGGCATTCGGTATCTGCTCGACCCACGCGTCGTGGCCGGCACCGTGTGGGTGACCGGCGCCGACGCAGCCGGACGCCACGTGGTGAACCTGGTGTGCGGCCGCGACTTCACCGGTGATGGCACCATCGATGTCGCCGACGTACGCGAAGGTGATGCCTGCCCGTTGTGTGGTGCAGCACTGCGAATCGAGCGTGGCATCGAGATGGGCCACGTGTTTCAACTAGGTCGCAAATATGCCGACGTGTTGGGCCTGACCGTGCTCGACGACAAGGGCAAGCAACGAGTGGTCACGATGGGCTCGTACGGCGTGGGCGTGTCACGTGCCGTCGCTGCCATCGCCGAAACTGCCCACGACGAACTCGGGCTGCGTTGGCCCCGCAATGTCGCACCGATGGACGTGCACGTCGTTATCGCGGGCAAACCCGGTGACCAGACTGCGACTGTCGCAGAACAGCTCGCCGAACAACTCTCGACTGCCGGACTCCAGGTGTTGCTCGATGACCGTGCGGGCGTGTCGCCGGGCGTGCGATTCAAAGACGCCGAGTTGCTCGGCATGCCGGTGATCGTGATCGCAGGCCGCGGAGTGGCCAACGGAGTGCTCGAGTTGCGTGACCGACTTGCCGGCACCACCACCGAGGTGGCAATCGGCGACGCCGCGCAACGCGTATTGGCGTTGGCACGCGGTGTCGCGTAACCAAAAAACGCCGCGAGACTGAGCATCGCCATGTTGCACCTGCGCGGCGCGATTCAGCATTACGCATGGGGCGACCGTTTCGCGCTGCCCGAACTGCTCGAAGTCACCGCCGATTCGCGGCCGTGGGCCGAAATCTGGTTCGGCACACACCCACGAGGTCAGGCACAAGTCGACGACAGTCTGTACCACCCGGCGCCGACGTATCTCGTTGACGAGGTCGGAGATTTGCCGTTCATCGTGAAGTTGCTCGCGGCAGCCGAACCGTTGTCGCTGCAGACGCATCCGTCCGCACAACAGGCGGCGGCGGGGTACGCACGCGAAGAAGCCGCAGGGGTGCCACGCGATGCCGCGCACCGCGTGTATGCCGATAGTCGAGCGAAGCCTGAGATGATCGTGGCGCTGTCGATATTCGAAGCGTTGTGCGGTTTCGTCGATGCCGAAACTGCCTTACACGCTTGTGCCGCAGCGGGAGCCAGCCGACTAGCCGACCACGTGCAACGCAATGGTGTTGCTGCATCGGCAAACGCCATCTTGCGGGGCGAGCGATTCGATGATGTCGCTACCCCGTCGGCCGCAATGACTCAACTCACCGAGCATTATCACGACCCGCGTGCCATCATCGCGCTGTTGATGCACCACGTGCGACTGCAACCCGGCGAGGCGTTGTATCTCGACGCCGGAAACGTACATACGTATCTCTACGGCACGGCCCTTGAGGTGCAGGGTGCATCAGACAACGTGATGCGTGCGGCGTTCACCGAGAAGCATGTCGACCTGGAAGCGTTCTTTGCGGTCGCAAACTTGTCGCCAATTGCCGACCCGCGGGTCGCGCCAACCCTGGTCGATGGTGGCTCCGGTGCGACTACGAACGGCACACCGTGGAAGAGCTACGCCTACCGATGCGGAGCCCCATTCAGCGTGATGCGTCACGACATCAACGGAGCCTTCACAATGCAGCCGAGCACACAACACACGATGCTCGTATGCACCTCGGGTCGCGCAGGGTCGTTGCGCCGAGGAGGCGTGGTCTATGTGCCCGCCGGTGAAACCGTGTCGCTCGACGGCACCGCGACGATTTTCTCCGTGAGTCAATAGCCGATGCGCGCGCACGGCTCACGTGGTGCACTGCGGCGCGTGCGGGCTTGGCTGGTAGCTGCACTCGTCGTCTTGTGCGGCAGCGTGGCCGTACCGCGGCTGCACTCGGCGACCGCGCCGAACACCACACTGCTCGTGCTCGGCGACAGCCTGACCTGGGGCTCGAACTATTTTGCGAAGTCGCAGTCGCGTCTCGCCGCATCGGGCACGTTCAACACCGTGGTGGTCGATGGCTGGTGGTCGCGACGTATCGGTGGCATCGTGTCGACCACCTACTCGGGCGCGAATACCTACAAGAAACTGACGAAAGAAGGGCTGCAGCCCACCGCTGTGATCGTGGCGCTCGGCACCAACGACGTGTTCTTTCTGTCGAAAAAACGCGACTTCGCTGTCATCATTCGTGAACTCATGGATGCCATCGGCCCGCGACCAGTGGTGTGGCTCAACGTGCATCGAGTGGAGTCAGCCACTACTGCCGCGCGATCACGCGTGTTCAACACCACGCTGACGCGGGTGCTGGC
>CAYFNN010000090.1:0-5370 GCA_964344465.1 uncultured Bifidobacterium sp.
GTCTCGTCGCGGCCGAGTATCTCGAGCGACTCAAAGAGCGGCGGGCCAACGCTGCGACCGGTCGTTGCCACTCGCAGGGGTGCCTGCAGTTTGCCCAACTTCACGTCGAGTGAAGCACCCACAGTTTCGACGAGCGACTTGATGGCTTCGACCGACCATTCAGCCGAAGCAAGCTGATCGCGAATGGTTCGCAAAGCCGGTACTGCCCACTCGGCGGAGAATGCCTTCTGAAATGCCGCCGCGTCAATCGGCGGTTCGGCAAGGAAGAAGAAGTCGACCATCGCCGGCACTTCCGAGAGCAACGACACCCTGGTCTGCACGAGTGGTGCGACGCGGGCAAACACCTTGCGGTCGAAACGATCGGCCGGCCACGTTGCCGTTGATGGTGCAGTTTCGACACCCGGCACCGCCGGTGGGGTGCCACTGATCCACGGTTCGCACGCGTCGACGAACTCGCTCGTCGACATTTTGCGAAGGTATTCGCCGTTGAAGGCGTTGAGTTTCTTCACGTCGAAGAATGCCGACGAATGGTTCACGCTCGACAACCGAAACTCGGCGACGATTCGCGAAAAGTCGACAATTTCCGTGTCGCCACTCGGTGCCCAGCCGAGTGTCATTAGATAGTTGACCATCGCCTCGGCGGTGACCCCTTCGGCACGGTATTGCTCGAGCGCCACCTTGTCGCGTCGCTTTGACAGTTTCTTTCGCTGCTCATTGACGAGCACTGGTACGTGCGCCCACACCGGAGGCTTATGGCCCAGCGCCTCCCACAGCATTTGTTGTTTGGGGGTATTCGGCAGGTGCTCTTCGGCACGAACCACGTTGGTGATTCCCATCGAGATGTCGTCGACCACGTTCGCATGGATAAACACTGGCGAGCCGTTGCCGCGCAGCAAGACGAAGTCTTCGATGGTTGCGTTGTCAAACGACACCTCTCCGCGAACTTCATCGCGCACCACCGTGGTGCCGCTCGGCACCTTGAAACGCAGCACTCGCCCCGCGCCAGCGGTCAATCCACGGTCACGCGAATAGCCGTCGTAGCCAGGCTTGCCCGCGGCTTTCGCCCGTTCTTGAATTTGCTCAGAGGTGAGGTCGCAGTAGTACGCATGACCCGACTCGAACAACTTGTGGGCCGCCGCTGTGTGCGCAGCAGCAAACGCCGACTGAAAATACGGGCCCTCGAAGTGTGCGTCGCTACCGTCGATACCGATCCACGCGAGTGCATCAATGATGCCTTGGGTCCACTGTGGCTGATTGCGAGACTCGTCGGTGTCTTCAATACGCAGAACGAAAGTGCCGTTGTTCTGCAGAGCAAGAATCCAGTTGTAAAGGGCGGTTCGCGCACCCCCCACGTGGAAGTAGCCCGTCGGTGACGGCGCAAATCGATAGCGGGGAGTGCCAGACACCACACTCGATACTAAGCGCGGCGCTTTGCACCCGAGCGTGAGTAACTTTGTTGCGTGGCAAAACACACACGCGTCGAGCACGACGACCACCCCGACCACCGCGCACTCGCTGGCGGTACTGCGCGTGCTGCAGTGTTCGGAATCAGCGACGGCCTGGTGACGAACGTGTCGCTGATCATCGGTTTTGCGGCGAGTGGTGTCGACGCCAGTTTCGTGCGGTTGGCAGGCATCGCATCGGCCGTGGCGGGTGCAATCAGCATGGCCGCGGGCGAATGGGTGTCGGTGAAATCCCAGAATGATCTCGTACAGCGCGAGATGGCGCTTGAACTGCGTGAACTCAAGCGCAATGCCAGCGCAGAAACCTCTGAACTCGCCGGCATCTACCGCTCACACGGCATGACTTCACGCCAGGCCGAGGCTTCGGCGGCGGAGGTAATGAAAGATCCCGAGCGCGCAGTCATGGTGCACGCCCGCGAGGAGTTCGGCCTTGATCCGGCCCATCTACCCAACCCGCTGAACGTTGCCATCGTGTCGCTCGCCAGTTTTCTGCTCGGTGCCTTCTTGCCGGTGTTGCCGTGGCTGGCTGGCTCGGGCGACAGCGCGCGAGTGGCGTCGGTGTTGATCGGAGTCGTCGCCGCAGCGGTGCTTGGTGCGCTGATTGCGCGGCAGTCAGAACGCTCGTGGGTCATGGGTAGCGCACGCCAAGTGGCAATCACCGTGCTTGCCGTTGCGGTTACCTACCTCATCGGCAGCCTCGTTGGCGTCAACGTCTCGTAACGCAATACGACGTGAGCGAGCCAGTTTCCACCCAACCGAATGTGCTCGGTGAACCACTCGAGCCGTGCAGTTACGACCCGCTCACCGGCTGGTATCGAAACGGTTGCTGCGAGACTGGTGGTGACGACAGTGGTGTACACACGGTGTGTGCCGTGATGACCGACGAATTTCTCGAATTCTCCAAGAGCGTTGGCAATGATCTGTCGACACCGATGCCGCAATACGGTTTTGCGGGTTTGAAGGCTGGCGACCAGTGGTGTTTGTGTGCGGGCCGATGGCAGGAGGCGTTTGAGGCAGGCAAGGCTCCGGCGGTGCGACTGCGTGCCACGCATGCCATGACGCTGGAGTTCGTGCGGCTCGACGACCTGCGGAAGTTCGCCGTCGACTAACCGCCACAGCTTGCGCTCGGCGCGAGCGCGAACGATTGCGAGTTCAGGCGCTGGGCGCGAGCGCGAACGATCGCGAGTTCAGGCGCCGGTGAGTGCGCGCCAGGAATTCGGCATCGACTTGCGCACCATCTCCGGTGTCATGCGCATGGTCGAGTCGGGCACCATGTCGACCAGTCGTCGAGCCTCAACATAGTGGTGCACGACATTGGCAACTCCCTCAAACAATTGCCTGCGGGCTGCCACCAATTCGGCAGGTGGAGTTTCAAGAAAGTATCCCCACATCGTGAACGCAATGTCGAGATCGTGAATCACCGGTGCACGGCCGTAGACCGATGCTCGGCGCAAGGCGATACCGATACAACCTTGAATGGCGTCGTCAACACTCTCCCCTGCAGTTACCTTCACCCGCGGACGCAGACGCTCGGCGAGCGAAAGCACGTATCCCTGATCGGGGCCAGGGTGACCGAGTCGTTCGGCGCGCGGTTGGCGACCGGTGATGGAGGCTTTGCGCTCGTTGCGCCACGGTGCCGGCACGAAGTCGGGAGACGAATACGCCCGGGGACGATCGGTGGGATTCGCGGGTACGTGCTTTGGTGCTGTCACGGCGACCCGATGCTACAAAACTGAACGGGTCAGGCTGCGAGCAGCGCTACCAACGTGCGCGGGTCGCGTGCCCAAGCGTCGGCTCCCAGATCGTGCGCCATTTCGTCATTCATGATCGCAGCACCACCCACGTAAATTGCGATGCGAGTGCCGAGTTTTCGACGCAGGGCTGCCACTGTCTCTCGTGCAGCCGGCAACGAATCGGAGAGGGTGACACCGACGCAGACGGCACGCAGCTGATCGACGTCGGCAGCTGCTATCGCAAACGACTCGGCGGGTACGTCGGGCCCGATGTCCGACACGGTCCACCCGCGCGAGCGCAACAAGTCGGCCACCATGGTGATGGCCAAACCGTGGCGTTCACCACTGGGTCCGCCGATTACCACCGTGCCCCGCGAGACGCCGCGATGCGCAAAACGCGTGCTCACCCGACCAAGCAGCCGCGCCACGATGGTGCTGGCACGGTGTTCTTCGTGAATCTGCAGTTTTCCGTTGCGCCACCGCTCGCCGATTGACACCAGCGCCGGCGACACCACCTCCAGGTAGAGCTCGAACAGATCGCGACCGCTGGCGAGTGCGTCTTCGAGTACCTGCGAAGCACCCGTCTCGTCGCCCGCAACGATGCAATTCTCGAATCGCTTCGCCCAATCAGCTGCGGGCCGAGCCCCGTGCTTGGCGCGCGGGCTGCGCTTCTTGTGTTTCGCCGTGCGCGACTCCATGAACTCGCGCAGATCGTCGGCAGCAACTTCCCACTCGCCACCGTTCTGCTGGGCACGTAGACGCCCCGACCGCACATAGCGGTAGACGGTCATGTAATGCACATCGAGGCGCTTGGCCACGTCATGCAGCGACAACGTTTGCTTGGCGGGCAATTTCACGCTAAAACGCTACGACGCGGCCGTGCGCCGTGGCGAGCGGAGCGGTCAAGCGGTGGGAACCGCCGGCACCATCCCTGGCTTCCAGTACTGATACAAATCGGTGACAATCGCGGCCAGAGATGCCGAATCACTGCCCGGCACCATGTCGACAGTCACCACACTGGAAAACACGTGCACGGCCCGAACGTTGCCCGTGGCAAAGAGTCGAGCGGCAAGTACCGCACCGAAGGTGTCTTGGCGGTCAGGAGCCGTCTCATACTGTTCGTGGCCCTGACCCGTGAGTGAGCGGTTCATCTCGAAACGCACTCGCCCTGGCTCGGCGCTCTGGGTGACGGTGACGGCAACTGGCTGACCCATGCGTCCCGACGCTAGTTGCTCGGCTCGCTGGTGCAGTTGCTCGGCTCGCTAGTGCCCAGCGTTGCGCAAGTACCGTGAGACGCATGGAACTCGACGACTTCAGCGCCCGCGCCACCAAGTTTCTTGACGCCAATCTGCCGCGAAAAGAAGCCGCGAAGAAGTTCGTGTGGGGCGAAGGTTCAGACAACATGTCGATGTTCGAGGAGAAATCTCGCGAAGCCGAACAGCAGATGGTGGATGAGGCCAAGGCGTGGCGTACGAAAAAGTTTGATGCCGGCTTCGGGTGGATCACCGGCCCTACCGAATTCGGTGGTGCCGGCCTCAGCGCTGCGCACGAACGCGCCTACGCAGTGGCCGAAGCGAACTACAAGGTGCCGAGCCAGAGCATCTTCACGATCGGCTTGGGCATGGTTGCACCAACGCTGCTCGCCCACGGTTCAGCCGCCGCCAAGGAGAAGTTCCTGCGGGCGATGTGGCGCGCCGACATCGTCGGCTGCCAGCTTTTCAGCGAGCCCGGCGCTGGAAGCGATCTTGCGTCGTTACAGACCAAGGCCGAGCGCGACGGCGATGAGTGGGTAATCACCGGCCAGAAGGTGTGGACTTCGGGTGCCCATTACAGCGATCTCGGTGAAATTATCTGTCGTACCGACGCGTCACTGCCCAAGCACAAAGGGTTGACGGCGTTCCTGGTCGACATGAAGGCACCCGGGGTGGAGATTCGCCCGCTTCGCCAGATGACTGGCGGAGCCTCGTTCAACGAAGTGTTCTTCAGCGAAGTGCGCGTGCCCGACTGGTATCGCCTCGGTGACGAAAATGCCGGCTGGGGTGTGGCCCTCACGACGCTGATGAACGAACGAGCCGCAATCGGCGCAGGTATCGGTGGTGGTGAAGTGTCGATGATGACGCGAATCACCGCGATGGTGCATCACTACGGGCTGGAGAACGATGCCTTGGTTCGTG
>CAYFNN010000091.1:0-5342 GCA_964344465.1 uncultured Bifidobacterium sp.
GATGCGTTCGACGCCGTACCGTTCCTCAACTTGCTGGGCGACTACAACACGCACCACGGCATGATCGAGATGGGGCCGCGACTGTGGCCGAGCCCGAAGGCCACTGGTCAGCGCGGATGGGATCGCCCGATTCGTCGCGCAATCGTGCCGAGCGCGTAGACGTTCATAACGGCGGCGACTGCGCCGCGGCAAACTATTTGCCGGCGAGTGCCGCAACAACTGGCGCGAATGACTCGACGTCATCGCCGCCGACGATCACATACGACAAGCCGAATTGTTCCCGTCGCTGCTGCAGTGTCTCGATGAGTTCATTCGGCGGGCCGATCAACGCGAACGGTGAGTCGTGGATGAGGGCGGCATCAACACCCATGCCCTTGGCGAGTTTCTCGCGCGCAGCCTTGCCGTCGTCGGTGACGTTGACCAAGAACGTGCGGATGTTGAGCTCGATGTCGTTGAAGCGGGCGCCCGCCTTTTCTTTCACGACGGCGATTTTTTGTGCCACCGATGCCGACGACATGTCGGCGATCACTTCCGGGCCGACGAAGCCGGGGGTGAGCGAGGGGTTGATGCCGACGATGTCAGCCTCACGAGCGGCGATGCCAAGCATGCGCTTGCCACCCGCGCCGATGAGCACTGGAGGGCAGGGCTTCTGCAGGGGCTTGGGCAAACCGTTGTACTCGGTGATCGTGTAGTGCGTGCCAGCGAATGAGAACGCGCCTTCGGCCATGCAGCCACGAATCACTTTGAGACCTTCGACAAAGCGGTCGATGCGCACACCGGGCGTGTCGTATTGCATGCCGGCCTGGTCGTAGTCGGTGCGCATCCAGCCTGCGCCAAGGCCGATGTCGACACGGCCGTCGGAGAGTACGTCCATCGTTGCAAGTTCCTTTGCCAGCACGACTGGATGCTTGTAGTCGTTGTCAAAAACGAGAGCGCACACGCGGAGATCTTTCGTCACGCTTGCTGCGACGGTCATCGCGGGCACGGGTGCGAGCTGATCGGTGAAGTGATCGGGCATCGTGAGCACCGCGTAGCCGAGATCTTCGGTGCGGCGCGCAAGCTCGGCCCAGGCCTTGCCAGTTGGTGCGGTTGATGCTTGTACCCCGAAGCGGAACGGACGGTGCTTGGTCATCTGCGAGAGAGTAGCAAGTAGCGTGATAGTTACGTGCGTCTAGCAATGTGGTCGTTGCGACTCGTGGTCGCCGTTTTGCTCTCTGCCTTGCTGGTGGCGGCACTCGTGGTGGGTATGGCCCCGCGAGTGTGGGGTCTGCTGAACGCCCACGACGAGACGGCGATTTCTCTCTATGACGTAGGAGGCTTCACCGGCTTGGCAGAACGCAGCGTGGTGTACGACGTAAAGGGTCGCCAGATTGGGGTATTTCAGGCAGAAAACAGCCAGCAGGCGCTGATCTCAGAGATTCCTGGCCATGTCGTAGATGCTCTGTTGGCAGTCGAAGACCGCAACTTCTTTAAGCACCGAGGTGTCGACTTGCGAGCGGTTGGTCGTCAGGTGGTGGCGAACGTGAACGACGGCGCATCGGGTGGCGCATCAACCATCACCCAGCAGGTGGTGAAGAACGAATTGCTCGCCACCTTGCCGCGCGATGGTCGCTACAAGTTGCTGCAAATGCGCTATGCGGTGTTGCTTGAGCGTGAACTCAGCAAAGAGCAAATTCTTGAACGTTGGTTCAACACGAACTTCTACGGCTACAACGCCTACGGCATCAAGGCTGCGGCCGAGGTGTATTTCGGCAAAGACGTGCAAGACCTCACCCTCGAAGAAGGAACCTTTCTCGTTGGGCTCGTGCGCGCCCCATCGGCATACGACCCCATCAACAATCGTGCGCTGTCGTTGCAGCGATTCATCGTGGCGCTCCAGCGGGTGCGCGCCGAGGGCCACATCACGCTCTCTGACGATGAGATCGTGCGTCGCGCCGCCGAAGTGCTGCCAAGTGGTGTGCGCAGTCGACCCGACGAGCCGGTGCAACGCACCCATTTCACGGAGATGGTGAAGGACTATCTGCTCAACCAGACCACGATTCTCGGCACCACTTATCAGGAGCGTTACGCGCAGCTCTTCCGCGGCGGTTTGCGCATTTACACCACGCTTGACCGAGACATGCAGATTTCTGCCGAGGAGGCAGTCAAGTTGTTGCCCGACAACAGCGTGAATGCCCAGGCCGCATTGGTGACGCTCGACAACGCAAATGGAGCAGTTCGCGCAATGGTGGGCGGTAAGCCGTTCAAAGCGGGCGAGAACGAGGTCAACCTCGCGATGCGTCGCCGCCAGACGGGTTCGAGCGTGAAGATGTTCATCCTGGCGGCCGCACTTGAAGCGGGCGTCGAGAGCGATGACTACATCGATGGCACTTTGCCATGCACTCTGCCGAACCCCGAAAACCCGGATGAACCGTTTCTCATCGAGGATGGCGTCAGTGAGCCAGTCGGCTCGTTGCGTCGCATGACATGGCTCTCCATCAACTGCGCGTATGCCAAGTTGTCGCAGATGGTCGGGCTCAACCGAGTTGTCGACCGCATCTATGCGATGTCGGCCAGTGAGTGGCTAACCCCTGAGAAATATCCGGTGTATCCCTATGCATCGCTTGCGACTGGTGCCAACGAACTGAGTGTTGTCGACATGGCGGCTGGCGCACAAAGCATCGCAAACCTCGGTGTGCACCACGAACCGTATTTTCTCGAGCGCATCTACGAACGCGACAACACCACGCTCGTGTGGGAGCGCGCCGTCAATGTCGAGGGCACCGAAGCCCTGACTCGGTCAACGGCCGCAAAGACCATCGACATCATGCGTGGCGTCTTGCGCAGTGGCACGGCACGTCGCACTGCGTTGGCAGATGAACGGCCGGCGGGTGGCAAAACCGGAACACAGGCGAAGAACACCAACGCATGGTTCGTCGGTTTCACGACGCAGTTCTCCACGGTGGTGTGGGTGGGCGACCCGCGTGGCTACACGCCGATGCGCGGCGTGCCTGAGTTTCGCGATCAGATTGTGGGGCAGTGGAAGTTTGCGCGCAACACCGTGACGGGTGCGACGTATCCGGCACATATCTGGAAGCAACACATGGACACGATTCACCAAGGTCTCGACGTCGTTGATTGGGGCACCAAAAAAGACGATGAAGAGTGGAAGTCGCTGGTCGCACCAGCGCGGCCGGTCGCGCGGCTCTATCTGCCGGGTGTCGAATGTGTGGCCCAGGTGACTTCAGGTGTGCCGCCCGCACCGTCGACCACGCTCGCGCCGGGCAAGACCACGACCACCGTCGCCGGCGAAACCACCACCACGGTTGCATCGGGTCCAGTCGTGGTTTCGGTGTTGCCGACGAGCACCACCATCGACCCAACAGAGAAGAACCCGTTCGCACCGGTGCCATCGATACCCATCGCCGGCCACATCGTGTACGACTGTGCCAAAGGGCTGCCGAATTGGGCGACGCCATCGGGCGTGGGAGGCTGACGAGATGGATTTTCGCGCGCTGTTGCAAATTCAGGCCGTAGACCAGCGACTTGCCCAACTGCAGCACCAGCGTGCGCAACGTCCGGAACATGCCGCTGCCGCCGCCGCGCAGCGGGCACTCGATGCGGCTCGTGCCGAGTCGAAGCGACTTGCGAAGCGCCAAGGTGACATCACCGGTGAAATCGAACGTCTCGAGGTACAAGGCAAAGACCTCGACACGAAGAAGAAGAAGTACGAGACGCAGTTGAAGAACGTCGTGGTGATGCGTGAAGTCGAGGCACTGCAACATGAGATTGCCACCATCAACGCGCAGCACTCGAGCCTCGATGACAATGAGCTGGCACTCATCGCGGAGGGTGAAAGTCTCGAAGCAGCGCTGGCACGGAGTGCCGCAGATTTGCCGGGTCTCGAGTCGGCGGCATCCCAGGCCGCGGCGTCGCTTGCCGCAGCACTCGAGGTGGTCGATCGCGATATCGCCGCGGCCAGTGAAGAACGCGCGACGTTCGTTGCCGCGGCAGACGCGGCCGCAGTGGCAATGTACGAAGCCACGCGCCAGCGCATCACCGGTGCCGCTGTTGCAGAACTGATGAAGGGTGTGTGTGGCGGTTGCCGCACGCCGATTACCGCCAAAGAGCAGGCCGAAGTGAAGAAGTCGGCGAACACCACCGACGCACGCTGCCCCTATTGCGGCTGCCTGCTCGTGGTCTGAGCAGGGTGTAAGCAAGGTCGCAGCACGGAATGTTCTTCTGGTTCATCGCCACCGCGGTGCTGACCATTGCGTGGGTGTTCAAAGACCCGCGCTTTGACTACCGCTTGCTCGCGGTGGGGGCCGTGTTGCCCGACATCATCGACTGGCCGACAGGTTGGCGAGTGATGCACTCGGTGGTCACGAGCATCGCCGTGCTCGCGCTCGTGATGCTGGTGTCGATTGGTCGCAAGCCATATCGCAAGATGTTGCTCGGCCTGCCCATCGGCATGTTCTTGCATCTCGTGTTCGACGGTGCGTTCACCTCGGCCGAGATGTTTTGGTGGCCGATCGGCGGTTGGGAATTCTCAACCGCTGACTTACCGGTGGTCGCACGCGGCTGGTGGAACGTGCCGTTTGAGATTGTCGGTGCGTTCGCACTCTGGAAATGGTGGCGACGGCGAGTCGATCTATAAGCGGGATTCTGTACCGACGACCCTTACGAATCGTCGGCGGCGACCATCCATCTTGGCGATCTACCCGAAGGTTGCCTTGCGGCGAGCGGACCGCTCATCCCTTCTGTTCGATCTTGCTTCGAGTGCCGTGCCGCCGACCGACATCGCTGCCGACCGTGGTGCGCTCTTACCGCACCGTTTCACCCTTGCCTGATCGCGACCGAAGTCGCGCCATCGGCGGTGTGCTTTCTGTTGCACGGGATGTCAGGTTTCCCCGACCTGGCTCGCGCCAGCACTCTGTCCTGTGAAGTCCCGACTTTCCTCAACCGCGCGCTAAGCGCGCAACTGCGGTCACCCGACCGACTCGCCGTCGCATTCAAGGCTACGGGCGCCCTCGAGTTGAGGAAATCGGCCTGAAACAGGTACTTAAGTTTTGAGTGCCCTCTCAGCCTGTTAAGCCCATGAAATCACGCCCATTTGCGTGTATGACCTGCGGCGTACCAATGGTGGTTATTAAGAACTTTTGTAACTAACTTGATATTGTAAATAAAACCTTTTTTACTCCGCGGCCCTTCCGGGCGACTTGGAAAATTGCCCGTAAGGTCGGTGCCGGGCTTGTCGCAGTATCGCTTGTAGCGACTGGACTACTCATCGCAATCTTGATACCTGACTCGCAGGTGGCGAACGCGGCGGCGTGTACAACAACGGAGACCAATTCGGGCAACGT
>CAYFNN010000092.1:0-5326 GCA_964344465.1 uncultured Bifidobacterium sp.
TTGGGTTGCGCCGCGACGTTGGGATACTGGCGCGGCATCAGCACAGCCTGCTCATAGGCCAACCGACCCGAGCAGTCGCTGCACGAAACCCAAGCCAAACACCACGACGATCGGTGAGATGTCGAGTGGCCCGAGACTCGGGATCACACGGCGCGCCGGCCCCAACACGGGTTCGGTCACTTGCACCAACAATCGCTGCACCTGCCCGAACGCACCATTCGGGCTCATCGGAAACCAACTCAGGATGATGCGCGCGAAGATAACGAACGTGTAGAGGCCAATCAGACTCGACAGCATTGCGACCGTCGATTACTCGCGCGGCAACCGAACGCCGTTGGGCGTAAGGCGAAACACGCTGCGCGACACGACATCAATGGATCCGTTGAGTCCGTACACCATGCCCGCCGCGAAGTCGATGATGCGACGACGCTCGACTTTGTCGGTGGCGATGAGATTCAAGATGACGGGTTGGCCACCCTTGAAGCGATCGGCAATCTCGCGGCAATGCTCGTACGACGTCGGCTTCAGGGTGATCGGCTCGACGCTCGCTGATTCGAGCGGCTTCACCGTCTTGGCAGCCGCCTGACCCGACGGGCCACGGACGGTGACACCGGAGTCGTCTCGGCGACTCGCAGTGCGTCGCGGCGCGGGGACATCTTCGAATTCTTCTTCTTCGATCTCGTAGTCGTCGTCAATGTCGTCGATCGGCTCACGCATGCGGCTGGGTCGGCGGGCCCTCGTTGACTGGTCGCCGTCGTCGTACATTTCGTCAGCACCGAGGCCCAGGTACTCCATGGCTCGGCGGAACATCGACATACCGCTCAAAGAATACCTCAGCGTGAGCCAAACAAGGCGGTACCGACTCGCACCAAGGTTGAGCCCTCGGTGAGCGCGGCAGTGAGGTCGCCTGACATGCCCATCGAACAACCCGCCAGCTGCAATTCATCTGCCAGGCGGCGCACCGTGGCGAAGGTCGAGCGGGTGCGCGTCGGGTCGCCATCGGTGGGCCCCACGGTCATGAGGCCGTCAACGATCAGGCCGGCATCCCGAGCCTGCGCAACGAGACCCTTGGCCTCAACAAGGCTGCACCCACCTTTTTCGGCTTCGCCTGTGGCATTGACCTGCACGAACACGTGGGCCCCTGGTGCTCGCTTGGCGATTTCTGCGACGAGGGCCGCACGGTCGACGCTCTGCCAGACCGCCACCAGCGGGGCCAGGCTGCGCACCTTGTTGGTCTGCAGCCGGCCGATGAAGTGCAATGGCGGATGGTCGTCACCAACCTCGGAATGTTTGCGCAACACATCTTGGGCATAGTTCTCGCCGATGGCGTCGCAACCCAAACGACGTGCGAGCCGCCATGCCTCGGCGGAATGCCCCTTCGTAACGGCACAGAGAGTCACTTCGCCGCGCTGGCGACCACGAGCGATCGACGCGCGCAGTTCACGCAAGCGTTCGGCGACGAGCTGCTCGTCGATCACGCGTACAGCGAGCCGACTACTTCAGAAAATCGGGGATGTCGTCGTCTTCGTCGTCGACGCTGTCGCCGCTGAAGATTTCGCGAATGCGCGAGCTGCCACGACCCGGCTCAGGACGAGCAGCGCCGCTCGTGGCGGTATCACCACGGGTGCCGACACGCCCCGCGCCAGAATCCCAGCGCTCGAAGCCAGAGGCAATCACCGTGACGCGCACCTCGTCGCCGAGGTCATCGTCGATCACCGTTCCGAGAATGATGTTGGCGTCTTGATGTGCCACGCGCTGCACCGTTTGCGCAGCCTCATCGAGTTCAAAGAGCGTCATGTCGGATGGACCTGCAACATTCAGCAGGATGCCGCGCGCACCCTCGATGGCGGCCTCAAGCATCGGCGAAGTAACCGCAGCCATCGCCGCGTTGGCGGCACGCTTGTCGCCGCTGGCCACGCCGATGCCCATCAACGACGAACCGGCATTCAGCAGGATGGTCTTCACGTCAGCGAAGTCGGTGTTGATGAGGCCTGGCGTGGTGATGATGCCCGTGATACCAGAGACGCCTTGCATCAGCACCTCGTCGGCTTTCTTGAAGGCATCGAGCAATGTGGTCTTGTCAGTGGCAATCGACAACAACTTCTCGTTCGGAATCACGATGAGCGTGTCGACTTTTTCTTTCAACTTGGCGATGCCCGTGTCGGCTTGCACCGATCGGCGTCGACCTTCGAACGAGAACGGACGTGTGACGATGGCGATGGTGAGTGCTCCTTCGGCACGGGCAATTTCCGCCACGATGGGTGCTGCACCCGTTCCGGTTCCGCCACCTTCGCCGGCGGTGATGAACACCATGTCGGCGCCGGCGAGATGCTCTTGAATCTCGTCCTTGTGTGCTTCGGCGGCTTGACGTCCGACCTCGGGATCAGCACCTGCGCCGAGACCACGCGTGAGGTCTCGACCAATGTCGATCTTGTAGCTGGCATCGCTCATGATCAGTGCCTGAGCATCGGTGTTGATGGCGACGAAGTCGACGCCACGCAAGCCCGCGTCGATCATGCGATTGACGGCATTGACGCCGCCGCCGCCGATTCCCACCACTTTGATGACTGCAATCGGCGTGTTCTGCGAGCTGCTCGGCATATGTTCCCTTACCCCCAAGTTGAGCGTGAGCCTCAATCTCTAGTACAGGAACACTAGTCACAAGCCCCCTGCGCCGCCCAATGGCGGCTCAGGCGTTCTGCACCACGGCTTGACCACCCGACACGTCAATCGAAACGATGAACTTGGGGTCTTGTTGGGCCAACACCGTGGCGACCATCACGAGTTTGTATCGCAGATCGACGGGTGCGCCCATCTTCACGATGGTGCCGGTCTTCAGCGTCATGCCGAGTTGTTCCGGACCGTCGACGTTCAGATGCTTTACGCGCTCTGCCACGCTCGGCGGCAGGGAGATTGCGAGTTGTGCAGCCGCCACGTACACGGGCGTCGTCACCGTGCCGGCCGTCAGGTTCGGCCCCACCCCTTCGATCTTGAGGAACTGCGTGGGCTGACCCTCGAGCACCTGCAACACACGGCCCTCGCGGTCGAGCACACGCGAACGATTGTCGACGCCAACGAACCACGCCACTGGTGTGCGTTCGTCAATTTCGATTACCACGCGATCGGGCAGGTACCACTTGAGTCGCGCGCTGCGCACCCACGGGTCGCCCTCGAGGCGACGCTGTGCCGAGTCGAGATCTGCGGTGAAAACACTGGCACCGTTGAGCGAATCTTTCACGCTCTCGAGCAACACCGGATCGGTGTAGGTGAGCCCGGTCACCTCGATGCGCCGTACGGCAAATATCGGTGACGCAAGAATCACGAGCGTCAGCGAGAGCAGCACGATGAATGCACCGAGTGCAACCAACGGCGACACGCGACGCAGACGCAACCAGCGTGGCAACCGACGACGAGTGAGGCGGTCGTCAACGATGACCGCTGCCAGGCTTTCGTCGTCGACGACACCAGTGCGCGGATCCGCAAATGGGCTCGTCGGGTCGATCGTGATGGAACCCGTGCTGGCGTCGTATGGTCCCGCGTGCACCGCCGAGCCACTGGTGCGTTCGTGTGGCAAGAGATGCTCGGAGTCATCGATGACGATTGGCGCCGTGGAAGCGCGTGCCGTGCTGCTCGCCGTCGAGATGTCAACGACTGGCGCAACTGGAGTATCCGTTTGTGTGTCGGTGAGCGAGTCGGCACGGTCGGCGATTTCTACTGGTTCGTCGGGTCGCGAGACTTCGCTGGTAGGCGCAAACAGCTCGGCGAGTTCTGCCACCGCATCTTCGGGTAGCGGAGGCGCAATGGTTACGACACCGAGCGTTTCATCTCCAGCAAGTGGACCAAACACCCGATCGAGTGCGGTGAGCCCACGGCTGGTCGGAGTGCTCGAGTCGTGCACTGCAGAGTTCTCGCTCGCGGCACCGGCGTTGCGTGCGGTATCGGCATCAAAGCCGACCAGACGCACTTCACTGCGTAAGTCGATGCCGAGTTCGTCGCGCACGCGACCGCGCACGTGAGTCATCACTGCTACGACGTCATCGGCGCTGCCGTTGGGGTCGCACTGAATGAAGTTGGCGTGCTTGGCCGACACTTCTGCAGTACCAATACGAAACCCACGCAGCCCGAGGCGATCGATGATCGCGCCAGATGAACCGCCATCCGGCTGTGGGTTCACGAATACAGATCCCGCGTTCTGGCCGCCCGGTTGATGTTCGCGCCGCCAACGAACGATCTCCGTCATTTCCGCTTCACTCGCCGACTTGTCGCCCCATGACAACGCGAACGTCGCCGAGAGCACGACGTGTTGTGAGTGAAGATCGCTACCTCGAAACCGCAGACCGAGGTCGCGGGCCCGTACGTTTGCGACGATTCCCTTACCGAGATGGAAGATCTTGGCCAACTCAATACTTGCGGCAATGTCACTGCCATGGCCACCGGCATTCATACGCACGGCACCGCCAACCGAACCTGGAACACCGACACCCCACTCCATGCCCGTGAGACCCCGCGCGGCACATTGTCGTGCGAGCACCGGCAGTGGCACACCGCCGCCCGCAACCACTCGCGGTACGGCGGGCGACTCGGGCAACACGATGTCTTGGGCAAACTCGCCGAGCACGATGGCCAAACCGGCGAAGCCTTCATCCGACACCAACAGATTGCTGCCTCGCCCAATGACGAGCAGTGGTACTCGTTGTTCGCGGAGTGCGCTGCTGACGGCGTGCAGATCGTCGATACTGCGTACGGTCACCAACAGACTGGCTGGGCCGCCAACCTTGTACGTGGTGTATGGCGCGAGATCAACTTCGCGCCGTACGCGCGCACCGAGCAAGATGCCCAGCCGATCGATGGCCCGCGTACGTTGCGCGTAATCGTCGGTGTCGTCAGCGGCCACGCGACAATTCTTCTCTGCGCGCGACTACTTCGTCTGGCAAGGTCTCGATGTCGCCACACCCCATGGAAATGCAGAGGTCGCCAGCACGGGCTTCACGCGCAACGAAGTCGATCAGCTCGGATCGCTCGGCACACCAGACGACACGAGCTTCAGGGTGGGCGCGACGCACGGCGTCAACCACCAGGTGACCAGTCACCCCGTCGATTCGTTCGGTGCCCGATGCATAGATATCGGTGATGACGGTGACATCGGCGTGGCGGAATGCGTCGCGATACTCGTCGCTCATTACCGCCATTCGATGAAACCGATTCGGCTGGAAGACGGCGATGACCCGGCGCCAATCGTCGGACTCGTCACGTGCCGCGGCGAGCACGGCGTCGATCTCTGCCGGGAGATGCGCGTAGTCGTCGACGAAGGTGGCTCCCCCGTTGA
>CAYFNN010000093.1:0-5218 GCA_964344465.1 uncultured Bifidobacterium sp.
AGAAGTTGAGGCAGCTCTCGAACGTCTGATGCAGGGTCGCACCACGATCGTGGTGGCGCATCGACTTACCACGGTGCAGCGCGCCGATCGAATCGTGGTAGTCGACAAGGCGCGAATCGTCGAAGTGGGTTCGCACAATGAGTTGGTGGCGCTGGGCGGAAAGTACGCCGCTCTGGCGCGCGCCTGGGAGAAGTCGCACGCGCTCTAGCGCGCAATGCTTTGCGCCACACGCGCTCGAGCGCGAGGGTGACGAATTAGCGCGCGACGAAATATTTCGCGCGCGGGTGGTGGCAGATGATCGCCGAAGTCGTCTGCTCGGGTTGGTATTGCCAGCCGGTTTCTTCACTCACGCTGATACCGATGCGCCCTGCCTCGAGCAACTCGGCAACCTTGGCATTGTCTTCCAGGTCGGGGCACGCGGGGTAGCCCCACGAATAACGCCCACCGCGATATTGCTGGCGGAAGAGCCCGTGCAACGTCGGGCCGTCTTCGTCGACGAATCCCCACTCGCTGCGAATGCGATGGTGCCAAAACTCAGCGAGCGCCTCGGCCATCTCGACACCAATGCCATGCACGACGAGGTACTTCTGGTATTCGTTCTTGGTGAACAGCTCGGCGGCTGCATCGCTGACCCTGGCGCCCATCGTGACGATGTGAAATGCCGCGTAGTCGACCTCGCCGCTCTCAATCGGGCGGAAGAAGTCTGCAATGCACAAGAACGGCGCCTCGTTCTGGCGTGGGTACGAAAACCTCATGCGTTCGCTGCTGCGTGACTCGTCGGTCCAGATGATTACGTCATTGCCGTCGCCATTGGCGGGGAAGTAGCCGTACACCAGTTGCGGCACGAGAATGCCGCTCGCTTTTGCCTCGGCGAGTTGCGCGCGAAGTTCAGGGCGAATACGGGCCTTAAAGTCGTCGTCGTTCTCGCCCTCGAGCGGCCGATATTGCCACTGGTTACGGAAGAGGGCAGTTTCGTTCACGTACTCGGCGATCTCATCAATGCTGATGCCCTTCACGACACGCGAGCCGAGGAACGGCGGCGTGAACACCTTGTTGTCGCTGACCACCTCGGGTGAGCGCCGGGGTAGGTCGACGGCGGTCTCCTTCGGCCCGCGTCGTTCGGCGAGCGATCGACCTGTGGGGATGCGGCCAAAATCTGGGTCGTCGGTGCCGCTGCGCTTCAGTTCCATCAATTTGTCGAGGGTGTGCAGACCCTCGAAGGCATCGCGACCGTAGAACACGCGACCGTCATATACCTCGCGCAGGTCACGCTCGACGTAGCTGCGGGTGAGTGCGGCGCCGCCGAGCAGTACGGGAATTCGCGAGAGGCCCTGGTTGTTCAGTTCTTCGAGGTTTTCGCGCATGATGAGAGTGCTCTTCACCAAGAGACCGCTCATGCCGAGTGCATCGGCATCGACTTCTTGCACCTTGGCAATCATCTCGCTGATGGGAATCTTGATGCCGATGTTGTGCACCTCGTAGCCGTTGTTTGTGCAAATGATGTCGACCAGGTTCTTGCCGATGTCGTGCACGTCGCCCTTCACGGTGGCCAGCACGAGTTTTCCTTTGCTCGTCGAACCAGCAACTTTGTCCATGTGCGGCTCGAGGTGGCTGACAGCAGTCTTCATCGTCTCGGCACTTTGCAAGACGAAGGGCAGCTGCATCTGGCCGGCACCGAACAGTTCGCCCACCTCGCGCATGCCGTCGAGCAGCACGTCGTTGACGATCTCGAGCGCCTTCAAGCCCTCACCAAGTGCCTCATCGAGTTCGGCGCCAAGACCTTCACGATCGCCATCGATGATGCGCTGACGCAATCGCTGACGTACCGGCCAGCCGCTGCGGTCTGGCTTTTCCTGCTTGGTCGACTTGACGCCTTCGAATGCCGTCAACAACAGTTGCAACGGGTTGTAGTCGGCTGTGGTCTTGTCGAAGATGATGTCGCGGCACAATGTGAGATGCTCGGGCTTGATGCGCGCGAGCGGCAAAATCTTGCTCGCGTGCACGATCGCCGAGTCAAGCCCGGCTTTCACGCACTCATCCAAGAACACACTGTTCAGCACCTGTCGCGCAGCCGGGTTGATGCCGAAACTCACGTTCGAAAGCCCCATCACCGTGAGTGCACCAGGAATCTCTGCTTTGATGCGCCGAATCGCCTCGATGCTTTCAATGCCGTCGCGACGTAGGTCGGCGTCACCAGTGGTGAGCGGGAAGGTGAGCGGGTCGAAGATGAGGTCGCTCGATGAGAGGCCATAGCGCTCGGTGGCGATCTTGTGCAGACGGTGGGCGATTTGCATCTTCCACTCCACATCACGAGCCTGACCGCGTTCGTCGATCAGCAGACAGATGACAGCAGCGCCGTAGTCACGCGCCAGATTGAACACGCGGTCCATGCGGCGACCGGGCTCTTCGCCGTCCTCCAGGTTTGCACTGTTCAAGATGCATCGACCGCCGGCGAGTTGAAGTGCGGCCTCCATCACTTGCGGTTCGGTTGAGTCGATGACGAGCGGCACGCTCGCCTGGCTGGCGAAACGACCGGCGATCTCCTTCATGTCGACGACACCGTCGCGCCCGACATAGTCGACGCATACATCCAGTACGTGTGCCCCTTCACGAATCTGTTCGTTGGCCATCTTCGTGCAGGTGTCCCAGTCGGCGGCCAGCATCGCATCGCGGAAGGCACGCGATCCGTTGGCATTGGTGCGCTCGCCGATGTAGAGCACGCTGTTGTCTTGCTGCAAGGTGACGGGCGAGTAGAGCGACGTGACGCTCGCTTCCTGTTGCGGCTTGCGCTTGGCGGGTGTGATGTTGCGAACTGCCTCGACCACTTGGCGCAAGTGTTCGGGTGTGGTGCCGCAGCAGCCACCCACCACGGTGATACCGAGGTCTTGTACGTGATGGCGGTGGAACTCGGCCAATTGCGAGGGCGTTAAGTCGTAGTGCGTCTTGCCGTCAACAACGCTCGGCAGACCCGCATTGGGCAACACACTGATGGGAATCGGTGAGTGCTGCGCGAGATGGCGCAGGTGCTCTTGCATCTCGGCCGGGCCAGTGGCGCAGTTGATGCCGATGACGGCAGGTTTCATGGCGAGCAGTGCAGTAAGAGCGGCGCCGATCTCAGTGCCCACCAACATGCGACCAGTGGTTTCCATCGTCACTTGCACCTGAATCGGTACCTCGCGACCCATTGCGCGCATGGCGCGACGTCCGCCTTGCATCGCCGCCTTGATCTGCAGCAGGTCCATGCAGGTTTCGATGAGCAGCAGGTCGACGCCACCTTCGATGAGTGCACGTGCGTGTTCTTCGTAGGTGTCGCGTAAGTCGCTGAAGCTGATGTGACCGAGGCTCGGCAGTTTGGTGCCCGGCCCGACGCTGCCTGCGACGTAGCGCGGTCGACCATCGCTCTCGAACGAATTCGCCACGTCGCGGGCGATGCGTGCTGCAGCGAGGGTGATCTCGTAGGCACGGTCGGCGATGCCGTATTCGGTGAGCACCGTGCCAAACGAACCGAACGTGGCGGTCTCTAGTGCGTCGACACCAGCCTTGAGGAAGTCTTCGTGCATGGCGGCAATCAAGTCGGGTCGGGTCACGGCGAGCAGTTCGTTGCAACCTTCGAGGTGCTGGCCGCCGAAGTCGTCAGCGGTGAGATCCTTGCCTTGCACGTAGGTGCCAAAGGCGCCGTCAAAGACCACGACACGTTCGTTGACGGTCTGCAAATAGCCCGGTCTTTTTTGAGCAGACATCGTTGCCTCAAGGCTAAGACAAGTAGCGTCTGAGCGTCGTGACGAGAGAAAAGGTCTACACCCGCGTCGGTGATGACGGCACCACGGGGCTCTTCTACGGCGGTCGCGTTGCCAAAGACTCGGAGCTGCCGCGCGCGTATGGTGCAGTCGATGAAGCGCAGGCACTGCTTGGTCTCGTGCGCGCCGAATTGGGTCGCGAGAACGAACTGAATGACGCCCTCGTGCACATCATGCGTGACTTGTGGGTGTTGATGGCCGAGTTGGCGACGCTGCCCGAGAACCGCCACAAACTCACGGACGGCAAGTCGCGTGTCACCGCCGACATGGTGATCAAACTCGAGCACATGATTGACGCACTCGACGAGAAGTTCACGCCGCCGTCGGAGTTCGTGGTGCCCGGACAAAACAAGATTTCAGCCCTGCTCGATGTGGCTCGCACCGTGGTGCGCCGCGCCGAGCGTCACGCCATTTCGGCGGCCCCGGCTCCGTCGCAGGCAGGGCCGTATCTCAATCGACTGAGCGACCTGTTGTGGACGCTTGCTCGCTGGCAAGAAGGCGAGTCGCTGCCGGTTCGCAGCGTCACCGACTAAGTCGCCACCCGGCGCGCCGCGGCCCGACGGCGCGTTGCCGAGCAGAACTAGCCTTGGCGATTATGAAACACGCCCAGCTCGCCGTCACCGTTGCCCGCGAAACCCCCAGCACCGAGGTGCTCGGTGTTCCCGTTACTTCTGACAAGGCAGTGCCCGCCGAGCTCGGTGTGTCGCGCGCGCAACTGACCGCTGCCGGCTTTGACGGCAAGATCGGCCAGACCCTCGTCGTGCCCTCGAGCGGCAAGACCGTGCTCGTGGCCGTGGGTGTCGGCGCAGGAAACTCGGCCACCGCCCACGACCTGCGCAACGCAGCCGCCGCATTGGCGCGTGCTGCCAGCAAGCATCGGTCACTCTCGACGACACTTGCCACCGTTGGCAAAGGCGATCGCGCAGAAGTCGCCCAGGCCGTCACCGAAGGTTTGTTGCTGGCGTCGCACCGATATTCGGCACTGAAGAGTGACGAGAACTTTTCGTCGAAATTGAAGTCGGCGGTGCTCGTCGTCGATGCCAAGTCGCTCGGTGCAGTGGCCAACGGTTCGCGTCGCGGCAATGTGATTGGCGAGGCGGTGTGCATGGCTCGCGATTTTGCGAACATGCCGCCGGCACATCTCACTGCGAAGATGTTCGCCGATCATGCGCAGCGCATCGCGTCAGAAACCGGATTGCGAGTTGAGGTGTATGACAAAGATCGACTGCTCGCCATGGGTTGCGGCGGCATCATCGGCGTGAATCGCGGCAGCGTCAACCCGCCGCGCATGGTGAAGTTGTCGTACCGCCCCGGCAAGGCCGTGGCGAAGGGCAAGTCGGCTGGCAAGGGCAAGAAGTCGTCGCTTCCGCACCTCATCATGGTGGGCAAGGGCGTGATGTACGACTCGGGCGGCATCAGCC
>CAYFNN010000094.1:0-5189 GCA_964344465.1 uncultured Bifidobacterium sp.
GAACTCTTCAACATCGGGGTGATCGACGTTGAGGATGACCATCTTGGCTGCTCGCCGGGTCTTGCCGCCCGACTTGATGGTGCCGGCCGATGCGTCGGCACCGCGCATGAAGGAGACGGGGCCCGACGCCGTGCCGCCGCCCTTCAGCGTCTCGGCACTGCTGCGGATTGCCGACAGGTTGATACCCGAACCAGAGCCGCCCTTGAAGATGATTCCTTCTTCGCGGTACCAGTTGAGGATTCCGTCCATCGTGTCTTCAACCGACAAAATGAAGCACGCGCTCGCCTGTTGCGGCACGCCCTTCACGCCGATGTTGAACCACACCGGGCTGTTGAACGCTGCACGTTGCGTAACGAGGATGAACTTCAGTTCGTTGCGGAAGGCCTCGGCCTCCTCGTCGTCGACGAAATACCCGCCCTGAATACCCCAATTGGTGATGGTGTCGGCCACGCGGTCGATGACCTGGCGCAGCGACGTTTCGCGCTCGGGTGTACCAAGAGTGCCGCGGAAATATTTCTGCGCGACGATGTTGGTCGCGTTCAGCGACCACGATTCGGGAAACTCGACACCGAGCTGTTCGAAGGCGACGCTGCCGGTCTTCCAGTTGGCGATGCGTGCGTCACGCTTCTCCCACGCGATGGTGTCGTACGGGTGAACATTGGGTTGCGTGAAGTGACGCTGGATGCCGATCGAGAGACGCTCGGGTGCGATGGACATTGCATTGCCTTTCGTAGTAGGTGGGTGTTTTTTCTAGTTGAAGTTGGTGCGCTGACGGTGGACGGTGCTTGAGGGGACTGCCAACCTTAGTGGTTCGACGCTGAACCACAAGGGATAGTAGAAAACAGCCCGAAATTGCGGTTCCGCCCACAACCGGTAGCGCCAGCCTACAGGCGTGTGAGACGCCGAATGGTGGCAATCCCCGCTCGTAAAGCAAAAAGTTACGCGACCGCAACGGTCGCTGCTGATGCCAGTGTCAGGCGACAGCGACGGTCACGGGTATTCCGTTCAGCACGGCGTTGCCCGACAGCGGGTCGATCGCCTCGTGATCGGTGAGAACGTTGGAGTTCACTCCCCCAACTTCCTGCGCCACCGACAGTCGCGTACCACGCATCCCGTGGCCGAAACCATGCGGCAGGCTCACGACGCGCTCGCGAATGTCGTCGGTGACTTCCACTGGCGCAACAACGCTTCCGACTCGGCTCGTGACCCGCACCGGAGAACCATCTGCAACACCCAGTCGTGCTGCGTCGAGAGGGTGCATCTGCAGCGTGCAGCGTGACTTGCCCTTCACCAGAACTCGAATGTTGTGCATCCACGAGTTGTTTGAACGCAGGTGACGGCGACCCACCAGCAGCAACGCATCTGGATCGGCCGACAGGGAAGCCTGCAAACGCGGTACATCGGCAATCAGTTCGGGGGGAGCGAGTTCGATTTTGCCACTCGGGGTGCGCAAGACCTCGGGAATCCGCGGGCGAAGGGCGCCGTAGTCAATGCCGTGCGGGTGCTTCTTCAACAACGCCACGCTTACCCCACCCGGTCGTGCCCCAAAACCATCGCCGAACGGGCCGATTCGCAGCGTGAGGTCAAGAATGCGGTCGGGACCCCGAAGCGAGCCGTTGGCGGGGCCGCTGAGGGCCTCAAAAATCTCGTCGGCACTGCGGTTGTGGATGACACACGACTCATCTCGAACCGCCGAGTCAATGAGTGAGCGGATGGTGACATCGTCGACGGTTGCAGGGTCGACGTCAGGACCCAAGCCCTGGGCGATTCCGGCGAGGCGGGCGAGTATTTCCCACTCATCGGGCATTCCGACAGGAAGATCGAAGACTGGCTCGCTGTAGTTGGCGACACTGCGGAGTCCGAAATTCAGCAGCGCGAGGTCGTAGTGGCTGCGATACAGGTGCGAGGGAGACGGGAGGATCACATTCGCATGACGCGATGTTTCGTTGAGATAGATGTCGACACTCACCATGAAGTCGAGGGAGTCGAATGCGTTAGCGAGTTGTTCGCTATTGGGCGTTGACATCACGGGGTTGCCACCCACCACCACCATCGCCCGAATCTGACCTGCACCTGGCGTGGTGATTTCTTCTGCCATCAATGCAGCTGGGTACTCCCCCAGTGCCTCGGGAAACCCGCGTACTCGGGTTTTGCCGCGTCCGGTGCGAAAACCCTTTCCGACACCTGGCTTGCCGCGCGTTGTGGGTCCGGCTGCCACCGGCAGCGGAAACATGGCGCCACCTTCGATGTCGAGATTGCCCGTCACGACATTCAGCACGTCGATGAGCCACGATGCCGTAGTGCCGAAGCTCACCGTGGTGGTACCGATACGGCCATACACCGCAGCACACTGTGCATCGCACAGCTCGAGCGCCACTCGCCGAATCGTCGCGGCGTCGATACCGGTGGCACGCTCGACGGCTTCAGGTGTGAAGACGGCGAGTGCGGCGTGCACGTCTTCGAGACCGTTGAGGTGTCCGCGCAGATGTTCACCCGGTTCCGCACGACCCGCCTCAAAGACTGCAGTCACCATTGCGGCGAGAAGTAGCGCGTCGGTACCGGGTCGCACCGCCAACCATTCATCGGCCTCTTGCGCACTGCGACTGCGACGCGGGTCGACCACCACCACCTTGCCACCGCGCGCTCGAATCGCCTCGAGGCGACCTGGCCAGTCGGGTGCAGTGGCGAGACTGCCGTTACTTGCGTACGGATTCGCACCGAGCATCAACAAATAGTCGGTGCGATCAAGGTCGGGCACCGGAACCGAGATTGCAGTTCCAAACATCAAACCAGCGGATACTTGTTTGGGAATTTGATCAACACTCGAAGCACTGAACCGTTGGCGGCTTCCGATTGCAGACAACAGCACCCGGTTGTACGTGATCGCCGACAGGTTGTGGGCACCAGGGTTGCCGAGATAGGTGCCGATTGACTCGCGTCCGTGCGCGGCGATCACTGCAGTGAGCCCGCGATCAACCTCCCGCCATGCTTCTTCCCACGACACCTCGACGTGCACACCGTCGCGCTTCACCAGAGGCAAGTGCAGACGATCGGGGTCTTCATGCAACTGCTTGAGCGTCGAGCCCTTCGGGCAGATGTAGCCGTGCGAGAAAACGTCGTTCATGTCACCACGAATTCGCAGCACGGTGCCACTTCGGGCACCGCCGGCAGACGTTGGCGTGTCATCACGAACGGTGATTTCGAGGCCGCAGCCCGCCTCACACAACGGGCACGTACGAATTGCGATGCGACTAGGCGGGGTTGCCGCGGTGTCAGGCGCGTTCGTCGTCACTGCGTCACTTCTTCTTGCGCGGTTTGGGGGCGGCGCGCTTTTCGAGCAAATTCAGTTCGCGTTTGAAGTCGGCGGCATCATCGAATTCTTTGTACACACTTGCGAATCGCAGATACGCCACTTCGTCAAGTTTGCGCAGTCGCTCGAGCACGGCCTGGCCAACTTGCGAGCTCGTAACATCGCCACCAGTGAGGCGCATGGCATCTTCAACCTCAACAGCCAGTGAACCGAGCGACTCGGGTGTCACCGGTCGACCTTTCGTGGCGGCTTCGAGGCCAGCGATGATTTTTGATCGGTCAAACGGCTCTTTGTCACCGCTGCGTTTGATGACGTACACCGGCAGTTCATCGATGCGTTCATACGTCGTGAAACGCACCTCACACTTCAGGCATTGACGGCGGCGGCGCACGGCTGCACCCTCTTCTGCAGACCGCGAGTCAAGCACTCGCGAGTCGTCATGACCGCAACTGGGGCACCGCACGCGCCACCAAGGGTAGTTGGGCACAACGGCGGGCCGTCCGTCGCGACGCCCGTCGGAACCAACGGCCGCCCGAAGCGACCGTCAGCCGAATTGACTACGGAATGCGCACCAGCTGGCCGGCGCTGATCGTCGGCCCGTTGAGTCGCACGAGCTCGTCGACCACTTCCGTGATGGCGGCATTCGGGGCGATGCGCTCGCCGATTGACCAGAGTGTGTCTCCCGGCTGCACCACGACGAATTTTGCTGCGCTGGCGCTCTGGGCGGTGTTGCCATCGGCGGCGGCACTCGCGCCGAACCCGGCAAACACTCCGATGATGCTGGCAACCGCGATGGCCAGTACGGCGGCGACAACACCCATCTGGCGACGTCGGTAGGTGCGTCGCAGCTCGCGGGTACGGGCTTCGCGCTGAAGAGCGACCGTACGCTCGCGGCGGCGAGACTCGCGCTCGATTGTGCTCACTCGCGGTGCGGCGAATCGCCCGCGGGAGGTGCGGCGTGCCGCAGGTGTGCGGAACGCGGGAACAAGGGAACCGTGGTGGAGGGCGGTGGCCATGATGGGGTCCTTTCGGTTGGGGGCGAACAGGTGTTCTCCCCTCGGCTTCCACCATAACGAACGGGTGTTCGTTTGACAACCTCCCAGCAAACCCAAGCCCAGTAACGGTTTGCGGGGTGACGAGAAAAATCCCGAACATGTGTTTGACGCTGGGGGCGAACACCCGTACGCTGGCACCCATGCCTTCAGACAACACTTCGCCACTCGCCCGACTCTCCGATCGCCAGCGCAAGATTCTCGTTTTCATCGAAGACTGCATGCGCAAACGCGGGTATCCGCCGTCAGTTCGTGAGATCGGCGAGGCCGTCGGACTGTCGTCTTCGGCCACCGTGCACAACCACCTCGCCACACTGCAGGAACTCGGTTACCTGAAGCGCGACCCCGACAAACCCCGCGCCATCGAGGTGCGATTCGATGCGGCATCAGGTGTCACCAGCGAGCGTCGTCCGGCCAAGTACATCCCGCTCGTCGGCGAAGTCGCGGCAGGCGTCAACGTTCTCGCACAAGAAAACGTGGAAGACCTCGTGCCGCTGCCGATGGACTTCACCGGCGATGGCGAACTCTTCATGTTGAAGGTGCGCGGCAATTCGATGATCGAAGCCGGCATTCTCGACGGCGACTTCGTGGTGTGTCGCCAGCAGAACATCGCCCGCAATGGCGACACGGTGGTGGCAGGCATCCCTGGCGACGAGGCGACGGTCAAGACCTTCCGCCGAGATGGCGCGCACATCGTGCTCGTGCCTGCCAACTCGTCGATGCAGCCGATGCGCTTCGACCCGAGTGACGTCACCATCTTCGGCAAAGTGGTTACCGTTCTGCGCAGGCTGTAAGCCGAAGCAGAACCATCAACACGTTGCGCAGGC
>CAYFNN010000095.1:0-5152 GCA_964344465.1 uncultured Bifidobacterium sp.
CTCGCCGGGCTGCAACGCCAGTCGCGCATCCGCAACACACGATCTACGGCGCGGGCCACCGTCTTCGTGGCGCCACGTGTTGGTCACGCCGGAACGAGCACCACCGGGCACGGTGCGTGATGCACGACTTGTTGGGCGACCGACCCGAGCAGCAATCCCATGAAACCACCATGGCCGCGCCGACCGATCACGAGCAAATCGGCCTCTTTTGCCGCACCAAGCAACGCTGACGCTGGGGCGCCGCGCACGACGCGGGCAGTGACCTTGGCGTTTTTCTGGTCGACCTTGCGCATGACTTCCTTCAGCAGGCGATCAGCCGATGCGTTCATCTCATCGGCGCTCGGCAGAATCGAAACGCCGAGCGGGTCGATAATCGGCGGAAACTCCCACGAGTACACGACCTCTACTGCCGCAGAGTGACTGCGGGCTTCCTCAATTGCCCACTGCAATGCGGCCACCGAGTTATCTGAACCATCGGTGCCCACCACGATTCGTTTCGTCGACATGACGCCTCCTCTGCTCTCACCATATGTTGCCTTCTGGTGAAATGTTGCAGTGCACGACGATTCATTCGTGACACTCATGTCTGGTCTGCCTGACAAAATCTCGCAAGGCACACCAGACACGAGTGCGACGAACATCGCAAAAACCAGGCGGCTCGTCGGAGTGGTTCGGTCATACTCTCGTTCGTGATGTTCGTCGCTCCACGACCGGCCTCATTGCTCCGAACACTCACGGCTGTCGCAATTGCGGTGCTTGCGAGTTGCTCGTCTGGCGAACCACAGATACAGGGTTTCGTGCGTAGCGAACCGCTGATCGTCGAAGGTGTCTCGCTTCCTGATGTCACCTCACATTCCACATCGAGCGCCACCAATCTGGTGATGCGTGCACCCGCCGGAGAGTTGTTCGCCGTGTATTTCGGCTACACGGCATGTCCGGACTTGTGTCCGGCAACTCTCGCAGCCTGGAAGTCGGCCATCAATCGTCTCAAAGACGCAGACCGAGAACGACTGTCGTTCGTCTTCATCACCGTCGACCCTGAGCGTGACACCGCAGAAGTGCTCAACGACTATGTGGGCTCGTTCGTTGATCGCTACCGCGTCGTGCGCACCACCGACCTCAGCAAATTGCAATCGGCGATGGCCGCATTTCTCGCCGCAGCCAACATCCGAATGGTCAACGGTCGCACCGAGGTTGAACATACGACGGTTACCTACATCGTTGATTCATCAGGTCGAGTCGTTATTGAGTGGCCTTTCGGCACCACAGCTGACGGTATGGAGAACGATCTCAAAATTGCGCTGGCAAACACCAGCGACGAAACAACCACCAGAGGAGAAAACAATGAAGCAAATACGTAATGTCGTGATTGCCTTTGCGTCTGTCGGCGCGTTAGCGCTGACAAGCTGCAGTGGGTCGGATAATGCGAACGGAGTCAACGTCGAGTCGGCCTGGGCGCGCATGAGCCCCATGAGTGCCGAGAACGGTGCGCTCTACATGGATCTCACGGCCGCAACTGATGACGCCCTCGTTGGCGCTGCAGTCTCCAAGGATGTTGCCATGATGACCCAGGTGCACGAAACCACCATGAATGCCGACGGCACCATGGGCATGCAAGAGGTCGACTCGGTGCCACTACCCGCTGGTACCAGGGTCTCGCTAGCACCCGGCGGCTACCACGTGATGTTGATGGGCCTCAAGCAGCCACTCAAACTGGGTGAATTGGTTTCCGTGACGCTCACGTTCGAGTCGGGTGAAGATGTCGTTGTCGACGCAGAAGTGCGCGAAGAAGCGCCGTAATCCCGGCGACAGCCTTCCTAATGAATTCGAGTGCGACGCAAACACGGCGAGCAGCCGGGCTGATGCTCGGCCTCGCCGTGCTTGCGTCGGTTATGACCATGTCGTGTGCGACCACCCAGACCTCGGTTGTCACACCAACTGGAGTCGTGCAGAACTATCTCGTGCCTGCCGGAACCGCAGGTCGTATCGCACGCGGAGAATTCGTCGATGTGATGCCTACTTTGCTGTATGTCAAGGTTGGTGATGTCATCGTGATCGACAACCAAGACACGTTTGTGCACACCATCGGCCCGTTCTCACTGCGACCAGGCGAACAAATCCGCCATATGTGGATCGAGCGTGGCACCATCGTGGGCCGCTGCTCAACTCACCTTTCAGATCGAGTGACGATTGTCGTTGAATGACCTCAGCTCACGATGAGCGCAGTCACCATGTATCGCATACCCTGCGGCGTTTCGGCGTGCGTGAGGATGTGGCAGTGCCACGCCCACACGCCAGCGTCGAGTGCGGTGTAGACGACGGTCCAACGTTCACCCGGCGCCACATTCAACGTGTCAGCCCAGAACGGCGTCTCGAGCACTTTGCCGTCGTGCGCAACCACCAGACCTGATGGTTGGTGCAGGTGCATCGGGTGCGTCATGTTTCCTTCGTTGAAGTAGTGCACCACCATCGACTCGCCGACCTTCAGGGTGTAAGGCTGAGTAGCCGGGAAGCTCTTGCCGTTGAGCGACAAGCCGATGTTGCCTGAGTCGTTGAGCACCATCACCACCTCTGCTTCTGCGTCACCGTCGGTGTCGGCCACACGCGAGCGTGCAACATCCATGGCAATGGTCTTCCAGTCGTCAATCAAGAGCGCACCAGCCAGCCCGTTGGGCACTTGCACCTGGGCATTGTGATGTGAGTGATACATGCCGACCGACGGCTCTTGGGCTACGAACTCATAGACGAACGACTCGCCTGGCTTGATCGCCGGTTGTGTGTATGGGTCAACACCGTCGGAGGCATTTGGCACTCGAATGCCGTGCAGGTGCAATGAAGTCGACTCGGGCAACTCGTTCTTCAGGGTGATGCGAACCTTGTCGCCAGTATTCACCCGAATGATTGGTGCGGGTATCTGACCGTTGTATGTCCACCCGTCAACGAATTTGCCGGGCTCAACTTCCCACGAGATCACCTTTGCGGTGAGGTCGAACACCTTGAAGCCGTCAGCAGACATCGTGTAGCCCAACTCCGAGTTACCCGAGCCGACCGTCTTGGCGGGGAACTTCTTGGCGACGGCCTCCATCATCGAATCCATCTGTTGCCACGTCATCGTGCCGACGGTGGCGGCGACCGCAGCCGGATCAATTTCGCTCGAGACGGTGAGTGTCGCCTTCATGCCTGCGGCTTCGTGGCCGACGATTTCACAAATCACCTGCAACTCGCCTTCGCCGAGATCTTTCACGGCCAGCGTTTCGGTCTCGCCCGGCTTCAAGTTTGCAGTACGCAACGCCAGCGATGGAATCGAGAAGTTGTGCTCGACGGTTCCGTCGTTGTGCACGATCAACGTGACGTCACCTGGCGGTATCGCTGGCGGCACCATCTCGACTGCAAATTCGGTGAGGTGCACTTCCACTTGCGTGCCGGTGCCAGATTCTGACTTGCCGCCATTGCTGGCCACTGCCACGACACCGAGTGCGCCGAGCACCAAGGTGCCCAAGCCCATCACCGACAACATCGCCGCTACAACTGTTCGAGTCCATGCACTTTCACCGCTCATGTCGTGACCCCTCCCAGAGTCGCAACTCGACGGTAGAGAGAACACCTGTCAGAGCACCGTGGTAGACCGCGACCTCACGCGTTGCCTTCGAGTAGTTGCTAGTGGTGCCTAACCTTCCGCATCGGCGTGCCAGTTTCAGTACGAGGCATTACTACGCAACATGTCTGGCATGCCTCATACATGTGAGGCGTGTTTCACGCCGAGTAGTGGCGCTCCCGATAGGCCCGCAGCTCTTTCACTAGACGTTCTTCCGACCAGTCATCAATGAGTGCTTCCACCATCACATCTGACTGTGCGGGCGGTGTCAGCCGATTGATTGGTACATCACGATCAAGATTCGTCGGAAACGGATATCCCTCGGCAGCGGCCGCGACCACGCACAGCCACTCATTGACCGGCATTCCACCACGCACCTTCTTGCGAAGCGGTTCATATATTGCCGCGCACACTCGGTCGACATCAACAGTTTCAATGGCGCGTCCAAACGGAGAATTCATCTGGAAGAGGTTCGCCATTCGTTTTACGTCGGCGGTTCTGTTCGTCCCGGCTGCGTGAAAGACAGCAGGATTGAAAAACCCAATGTCACCCTTCTTCAATTCGGCCTGCACAAATCGCGGGGTGATGAACTCCTGAAATTCAGGAAGTTTCCACGCGACATAACCCATCGGGTACTTCTGTGAGTGCGGCAAATAATACGTAGGACCAGTCTCAATCGGCATATCGGTGTGGGCCACCGCACCCTGGAGTGTGAGCATCGGCGACACACCGTGCACGTGCCGTGGATACATCTCGGCCTCATGTGACTCCATGAAGCCCAGGTGGTAGTCGCGATGTGGCTTCTGTGCTTCCCCACCGGGATTCACCACATTGACCTGTGACGTGAATTGGTAATGGGGCCCAAGCCAAGCGGCAGCCACGAGAGACAAAATCTCATTGGAGTAGTACTCGATGAAACAGTTCGGGTCACGAACTGCCAACTTCTCTAGCGAATTCCACACTCGATCGTTGGCGCCTGGCTTTGCGTAGTGATCACCGCGTCGTATGCCATGTGCGTGCTGTTCATTGATGATCTCTCTGAAGACCTCGCTCGCGCGATCGACAGCCGAGACGTCAGAGAAACCGCCGCGAAACACAATGACTCCCGGCCCTTCGGCGAGTGCCCGGGCAACTTCGGTCATCACGTCACGACGTCGTTCAGGCGACGAAATCAGTTCGCGTATCTTTCCGGCTTCATACAGAAGGATGTTCTTCTCAACAGCACTCGCAAATGGATAGTCGGAAAGTTGGGTGTTGACCGACACCACCTGCTGCAAATCCGAAACTTTGCATTCGGATGCGCTGAACCAGCCCGGGTTCGTCACGAACGTGAGGCTAGTCTCTGGGGCGTGCCGCATCGCATTGCGAAGCCTCTTGCGTCGGCACTGGCTATCTCGGTAGCCGCAATCAGTTTCGCGGCGTGCACATCGGCTGGCCCGCCGGCCGTCGACCTATCGGCTTCGGCAGCCAACGGCCTCAAACTGGCTCAAAACAACGGCTGTGCGTCGTGCCACGGCAGCGACTTCGGCGGTGGCACTGGTCCAACATGGCAGGGCA
>CAYFNN010000096.1:0-5023 GCA_964344465.1 uncultured Bifidobacterium sp.
GCCGGTGGATGTCGTTCAGCGAGAGGGGCCCGCCGACGCCGGCCAGGACCTCCAATACCGAGCCCGCGAGGCCGCCAGTGATGCTGAGCATGGGGCGACCGACGTGCATCGTGCGGTCACTTTAGTGCACTCTGTTCACTTTTGTGTACGAAGGCAGCGATGCGGTGTGACGGCTGACCACCACGGCTTTATCTGCACGATTTGCAAATAAGCATTTACCGCTAATAAAGTGTGAGCCATGCAAGCCCCCGACATCGTTGCCGCGAAATATCGCAAGCAAGGTCGACGCCTCACCCCGCAGCGAAAACTCATCTTCTCGTTGCTGCATGAGAATGCCACTCACCCCACCGCTGACGGGCTCTTTGCGGTGGCGAGCAAGAGAATGCCTGGCATCTCGCTGCGAACGGTATATCAAACGCTCGATGAACTCTCGGAGATGGGCGAGATTCAACTCATGCGCTGCGATGGTGGTGCGGTCCGGTTTGACCCGAATATTGATGATCACCACCATGCGCTCGATGCAGCAACTGGTGAGGTGTTCGATGTCTACGTCGACAACCTCAGTGCACTTCGCGCCCAGCTGCCCGAAGGCTTCGAAGTGGAAAACGTCAGCATCGTCTTTCATGGTCGCGTCGCCAAGGGCAACTCGGCGCGCGCCACGTCATCACTGACGTCGTCAACCACAACATCAACAAAGTCTCCCGCTCGGCAGCAAACCGTGCGGGCGAAATCCGCGAAGCGCGCGCCACGGCGTACGAGTCGCGGATCATCCAAATAACCCACCAACCAAGGAGAAACACTCATGGCCAAGTTGCACGGCACCAAGACACATGAGAACCTCAAGGAAGCGTTTGCTGGCGAGAGCCAGGCCAACCGCCGTTACTTGTGGTTCGCCCAGAAGGCCGACGTCGAGGGCTACCCCGACGCAGCCGCGCTGTTCCGTTCTGTCGCCGAAGGCGAGACCGGTCACGCACACGGACACCTCGACTATCTCGCAGAAGTTGGCGACCCCGCCAGCGGCGAGCCGATCGGTGACACCGAGCAGAACCTGAAGGCGTCGATCGCTGGCGAGACCTACGAGTACACCCAGATGTACCCGGGCTTTGCCAAGACCGCTCGCGACGAAGGTTTCGCAGAGATCGCCGACTGGTTCGAAACTCTGGCACGCGCCGAGAAGAGCCATGCCGGCCGATTCACCGAAGGTCTGAAGACCGTCGGCTGATTCGCCTAGCGAATCGCACGGGAGAGTATCCCGTCGGAGCCAGCCCGGGCGCACGTTGACCGCAAGGTTGACGAGAGCGACCCGGGCTGAGCCCCGAGCAAGACTCCGCAGCGCCGCGGCGTTGCGAAATTCATCTCAATCACTACTCAACGCATCACAGACGGAACCTCAATGACCATCACCTACGACCCACATCACCCGCTGTATCTCGACGAGGCAGACACGCGCGCCGAGCTCGAGCGGGTGTACGACCTGTGTCACGGGTGTCGCCTGTGCTTCAAGTTCTGTCCGTCGTTCCCCACGCTGTTCGACTACATCGACCAGCACGACGACCAAGACGCCGGCAAGATGACGCCAGCTCAGCAAGACCACGTCATCGACGAATGCTTCCAATGCAAGCTTTGTTACATCAACTGTCCGTACATCCCCGGACAGCACGAATGGGCACTCGACTTTCCGCGACTCATGTTGCGCGCCGATGCGATGCGCCGCGCCAACGGCCAAGTGTCGCTGCGCGACAAGGCGACCACGGCGTTCATGGGCAACACCGACGCAATCGGCAAGGTCTCGGTGGCAACCGTCAAGATCACAAACAAAGTGATGGGCGCCAAGCCGGGCTCACTCATTCGCAAAGTGGTGGAAAAGACCGCCGGAATCTCGAGCGTTCGCCTCTTGCCGAAGTTCGCGCGCTCACGATTTTCGTCGTGGTTCAAACAGCGCCCGAAGGTGCGTGTCGGCAAGAAGCAGGGCAGTGTGACGGTGTTTCCGACCTGCCTCGTTGAATATCAAGAGCCAGCGATTGGCAAAGCTCTCGTGAAGGTGTACGAGCACAATGGCATTGAGTGCACGCTCACCGACGCAGGTTGCTGCGGCGCGCCGTTCTTGCACAGTGGTGATATTGATGCCTTCACCAAGGTGGCAGTCGACAATGTGGCGACGCTCGCTGCAGAAGTGCGCAAAGGCAACGACATCGTCGTGCCACAGCCGACGTGCAGTTATGTCTTGAAAAAGGACTACCTCGATTACGTCGGCGGTCCCGATGCGCAGCTCGTGTCGGAACACACCTTTGACGCCGCGGAATACCTCATGAAGGTGCACAAGACAGAGGGCTCCTCGCTCGATACGCAATTTCCCGGTGAGATTCCTGAAACCATCACGTATCACACACCGTGCCACCTGCGTGCGCAGAACATCGGTCTGAAGAGCCGCGACCTGATGAAGCTGACCGGCGCGAAGATCAAGCTCGTGCAGCAGTGCTCGGGCATCGATGGAATGTGGGGCTTGCGTGCCGAAAATGCCGAGCTCAGCATTCCGATCGGCAAGAAACTTGGTGAGATGGTGCAAGCTGCCGACGGCGATGTCGTCGCCGGCGACTGCCACCTGGCGAACACCGCCATCACCGAGCAAACCGGCGACACCCCGCTGCATCCGCTGCAGGTGGTCGCCAAGGCCTACGGCCTCGACACCGAATAATTCCCCAACCCCCAACAATCCAAAACAAGGAGACATCCCCCGTGTCCACCATGACCAGCAACCGAAAACTCACCCTCAACGACATTCTCGACCACCGTGCCTACGAGCGCGTGCGCGAGGCACGTCGCAACGAGATCATCGAAGTGAAGCGTCGCCGCCGCCTCCACCTCGGCACCGTCGTGACCGTCTCATTTGAGAACCGTGCAACCATGCACAACCAAATTCAAGAGATGCTGCGCGTCGAGCGCACCGTTACCGACGAAGGCGTGATGGAGGAACTGCGCGCATACAACCCGATGATCCCCGAGCCCGGTCAGTTGTGCGCGACGCTGTTCATCGAGTTGACGAGCGAAGACCAGATGCGCGAATGGCTACCCAAGCTGGTCGGTATCGAGAAGTCACTCGTCATCGTGCTGGCCGACGGCTCGAAGGTTCGCTGCGTCGTCGATGAGCAGCACGCCGAAGGTCTCACTCGTGAGACGGTCACGGCCGCGGTGCACTACGTGCGCTTTGACTTCACGCCGTCCCAGGTTGAAACGTTCGCAAAAGGTGGTGTGCAACTGCGCTGTGACCTGTCGAACTATCTCGAGGCAATCGAGTTGCCCGACTTCACCGTGACCGAACTGCTCACCGACCTGCGCGACGACGCGTAGGCACCGACTTCGCCCGGCGGAGATGACTATGGCTGGCCCGAACCTCGGCATCACTGACGCAGACCGTGTCACCATTGCCGATGGTCTGGCGCATCTTTTGGCCGATACGTACACGTTGTATCTAAAGACTCACAAGTACCACTGGAACGTGACAGGCCCGATGTTTCAGACCCTGCATCTCATGTTCGAGACGCAGTACAACGAGTTGGCGCTGGCGGTCGATCTCATTGCCGAGCGCATCCGCGCCCTCGACGTGCTGGCGCCCGGCTCATATGCAGAATTCGCCAAGTTGTCGAGCATCAAGGAAGACACCGACTCGCCGGTGGCCATGGAAATGATCAGGCGACTGGTCGACGGGCAAGAAGCCGTCGTGCGAACGGCACGAAGTTTGTTTCCCGTCGTCGAAGCCGCGCACGATGAACCGACCGCCGACTTATTGACGCAGCGTTTGCAGGTGCACGAGAAAACTGCCTGGATGTTGCGCAGCCTCCTGGCATAGTCAGCCAAAGCGCCGCTACAACTTCACCGGGTTGCACGACTCGCCGCCAGACTGAGAGCGTGGCGAGCGACGCAGTAGAGAGAATCGTGTTGACCCGCCACGAGGCTGCCGAGACGATGCGCGGCATTCTGCGCGGCGAGCAGTCGCCGGAAGAGATCAAGCGATTCTTGCTCGGCTACAACTCACGTGAAGCGACGGCCGATGAACTCGGCGGCTTTCTTTCAGCAGTACGCGAGGCTGCGACCATCGTTGAATTGCCAAGTGATGTTGCTGCGCGGGCCATCGACATTGTCGGCACGGGCGGCGACAACAGTGGCTCGGTGAATGTGTCGACCATGACATCACTCGTGGTCGCTGGCGCCGGGGTGCCTGTGTGCAAGCACGGCAACCGCTCGGCGAGTAGCAAGTGTGGCACCGCCGACGTACTCGAAGCCCTCGGCGCGCGCATCGAACTATCGCCAGAGCAAGTGGTGCGCTGCGTCAGCGCGGCTGGTTTCGGTTTCGTCTTTGCCCAGAAATTTCACCCGGCGTTTCGCCATGTTGGGCCGGTGCGCCGCGAGTTGGGCGTGCCGACAATCTTCAACTTGTTGGGGCCAATGGCCAACCCAGCTGCTGTTGCCTACATGCTCGTCGGAGTCGCCAACCCTGCACGCATGGCCACGATGGCCGCAGTGCTCGCCCAGCGGACGACTGCTTCGCTCGTCGTACACGGCCATGGCGGTCTCGACGAATTATCACTCGCAGGACCGAATCGGGTGCTCGCCACTCGCAGCGGGGTGGTGGAAGCAGAGTCGGCCGTGCACGCTGGTGATGTCGGTGTTGCGTCTGCCGCCAATGAATTCCTGCGAGGCGGAGACCCTGCACACAACGCTCAGGTGGTGCGCGACTTGCTGACCAATGGGCTTCGTGGCCCGATTCGCGACGTGGTGGTGCTGAATGCGGCAGCGGCACTGCACCTGACTGGGGCAGCAGTGTCGCTGCGTGCCGGAGCGACACTGGCCGATGCAACAATCAAGAGTGGCGCCGGCATGGCCGTGCTCGAAGCGTTCATCGCCGAGTCGCAGCGCGAATAGCACCCAATCGGTACCGTTGCTGCATCGGCGAACACGGTTTCTCCCGCGAACTCGGCATGCGCGAGACGTTGCGGCTCATGCGCAGGCTTGACATCCTCGTGCA
>CAYFNN010000097.1:0-4985 GCA_964344465.1 uncultured Bifidobacterium sp.
CTGGGGTTACTCCACTGCCAAGGCGATTGATGAACATCTCGCACTCGCCTACGCGGAACATGGTCTGCGCGTGTCGGTGGTGCGGTATTTCAACTCCTTCGGCCCGCGAATCGACCCTCGGGGCTACGGCTCGGTCATCGCCAATCTTCTTCGGCAGGCGCTTGCGAACGAGCCGCTCACCGTACACGGCGATGGCAACCAGACCCGCTGCTTCACGTATATAGATGACACAATCGAAGGCACACTGCGAGCAGGTCTTGACTCGCGCGCAGAGGGCAAGATTTTCAACGTCGGCAACGACCGGGAGACCACGATCAACGAACTCGCTGCCCTGATCATTGAGATGACGGGGACGCGCTCGGTGATCAGGCGGGTCTCTTACGAAGAGCGGTACGGCAAAGGGTTCGAAGACACCAAACGCCGCGTACCTGACGTGCGCCGTGCCGAAGAGGTGCTCGGTTTTCGCGCGAGCGTCGGCCTTCGTGACGGGCTCGAACGCACCTTGCAGTGGTGGCGGCAAACGCACAAATGATTCGCGTCGTACACGTTCTGACGCGCACGAACATTGGTGGGCCGTCGGTGATGCTCGTCGACCTGCTCGATGGCCTCGATAAGGCCAGCATTGAACAAACCGTCGTGCGCGGGGCGCCAGTTGCGAGCGAGGGCGATTACCTCGCAGGCCGAAGCGTGAACGCCGAAGTCATCACCATCGGTGGATTGCGTCGCTCGCTCGGTGTGGTCGGCGAGGTTCGTTCGTTGTTTGCTCTCGTGCGCACGCTGCGACGATTGCGGCCGCATGTCGTGCACACGCACATGGCCAAGGCAGGTGTCATCGGTCGTGTTGCAGCAGTGATTGCCCGAGTGCCGGTGCGCGTGCACACCTACCACGGTCATTTGCTGCACGGGTACTTCTCGACGCTCGTTACCAGAGTGTTCACCAGAGTCGAGCGAATATTGCGGATGGTCACCTCTCACGCCTTGGTGGTGGGCGACGCCACCCGACGTGACTTGCTGCGTGCCGGGGTGGTGAAAGAGTCGCAATCTTCAACGATCATGCCGGCGGCAAAACCGATGCAACGACACGACCGTCAGCAAGCACGTACTGCGCTCGGTTTGCCGACGGATGCCACTCTCGTGGGTTTCGTCGGTCGACTCACCGGCATCAAGCGACCTGATCGATTCGTGCGCGTGGCTGCGGCGGTGTCGAATGCAACGTTCGTTGTGGTGGGCAACGGGCCGTTGAAAGAGCAGACGGTGCGCGACGCCTCGTCATTGAACAACGTGATCTTTCGCGACTGGTGCGACGATGTTTCGTTGGTCTTGGGCGCACTCGACGCGGTTGTGTTGACGAGCGACAACGAGGGTGTTCCGCTGTCGCTCATCGAGGCGGCGTCGGCCGGGGTACCCGTGGTGTCGACCGACGTCGGGTCGGTGCGAGAGATTGTGGAGCACGGCAAGACCGGTTTCGTCGTCAACGACGAACGAGCGTTAGCAGAGGCAGTGAGTCGACTCGTCGACGACACGACGTTGCGCCGTTCGATGGGTGAGCATGCCGTTGCGCATATCGCACAGCGTTGCTCGATGCAGGCGTACCTCGACGCGCACACGGCGCTGTACGAGCGATTGACTCGCGCTTAGAGACGTTGCCTGGGGCGCGAGACGCTGCCTGCGGCTAGAGACGCTGTCGGTGCGTGCCCGGTGCACCACCGGCATTCACTGCATCAAACACGGCGATGCCGCGAGACTCGAGCTCCACAAGCGGCCATTTGCCGCCGACTAGCACTGCAACGAGGTTGACGTCACTCTTTGCGACATCATCACGGCTGATTGAGTGCAGCGTCTCGTTGCCAAGTCTCACGCTCGGCACATGCGGATCGCAGTAGCTGACGACGGCACCGCGGGCACGCAGGAGCTCCATCACGTGAATGGCGCGCGAGTTGCGGACGTCGCTGACACCGCTCTTGAACGCAGCGCCGAGGCACAGCACCTTGGCGCCGCGCAGCGAGATGGAGCGCTCGTTCAGCACGTCTTGCATGCGCATGATGGCGTAGTTGGCCATTGCGTCGTTGACGTCGGCGGCAAGTTCGATGAACCGAGTCTGGAAGTCGAACTCGCGAGCCTTCCACGCCAAATAGAAGGGGTCGACCGGGATGCAGTGGCCGCCCGGCCCGATGCCCGGGTAGAACGCCTGGAAACCGAACGGCTTCGTGGCGGCTGCATCAATCACGCTCCACACGTCGATGCCCATCTCGTGGCACAGCATCGCGAATTCGTTGACGAGGGCGATGTTGACTGCGCGATACGTGTTCTCCAGTAACTTCGCCATCTCGGCGACGTCGGGTGACTCGACGGTTCGCACGAGTGAGGGGTCGTCCATCAAGGAGAGCAACAACGTCTTGGCAAGATTCGTGCACGTCGGCGTGAGGCCGCCGACCACTTTCGGGGTGTTGCGCACGTTCCACTTGGTGTTGCCCGGGTCGACGCGTTCCGGCGAGAACGCGAGATGAAAATCGACTCCGGCGCGAAGACCTTGTTCTTCGAGTATTGGCCGCACGAATTCTGTCGTCGTTCCCGGGTAGGTGGTCGACTGCAGCACGACGAGCATCCCTTTGCGCAGCACTTTGGCGACGGTTCGCGTCGCAGATTCGACGTACGAGAGATCGGGTGTCTTGGCTTTGTCGAACGGCGTCGGCACGCATATGAAGACGGCGTCGCATTCGGCGATGTCGGCAACATTTGAAGTGGCACGGAATGCCGAGCTTGCGACGAGCGGGGCCACTCGTGCAGGAGTGACGTCGTCGATGTGGCTCCGCCCAGTGTTGAGACCCGTCACAACGTCGTCAGAGACGTCGAAGCCGAACACCTTGTATCCGACTTCGGCGAATGAGATCGCAAGCGGAAGCCCGACGTAACCGAGACCGATGACTCCGACGGTCGCTTCGCGCGAGGCAAGTCGTTTTGCGAGCGAGTCAGTCATGCGGGTCAGACTGTCGCCAGCAAAGCCAACGACAAAATCAGGCTATTGCGTGGGCGAGGGGGGACTTGAACCCCCACGTCCTTAACGAACACTGGCACCTGAAGCCAGCGCGTCTGCCATTTCGCCACTCGCCCGAGTGAAGCACCCTCACGCTACCGACGGCGAAACGCCGATACCCACGGGGTGTGCGAGCCCGCGGCGCCGTACACCGAATAGATCAACAGGCAGCCGGCCAAAGCGAGCGCTGTCGCCGCCAGTAGATGGAAGCCGATTGCTCGACGTATGAAGCCAGAGGAAAACCCGGCGAGGCCGCCGCAGAAACTCATCAACAAGTCGGCCGTACCTTGCACCCGAACCCGCACGGATTCGTCAATCGACTCGACGAGAAGACTCGAGCCGCCGATCAAACCGAAGTTCCAGCCAACCCCTAGCAACCACAGCGACGGAAAGAGCACGATGTTGCCTTCCCCCGAGACCGAAGACAACGCACTCGCCAGAACGAGGAGCGCACTGCCGACGAAGATTGCGCTCACTTGGCCGTAGCGGTCGGTGTACTTTCCGACGAGCGGGCTGAAAGCGAACATGCCGGCGATGTGAAGTGAAACCACGTAAGGCGATACCACTTCGTGACCGTGCAAGCGCAGGTGCACGGGTGTCATCGTCATGACGGCAACCATCGTTGCCTGGGAGATCATCATCGCTGCGAGTGCGAGTCGTCCGTTCGCAGTAGCACCGGCAGTGCGTACCGCGGCGACCAAGTTCATGCGCTGTTGCGGCTCGAAAGTTGCACCGCTCACGACGAGCGGATCGGGGCGCAACCTTACAAACGTGTTGGCGGCAGCGAGCAACAAGAACGCCGACGATGCGAGCCACGGCCCGCTGTAGGTAGCAAGACCGAACCACTCCCTGCCTGCCCACTCCGCCGGCGCCACGAGCAACGGCCCGAACACCGCGCCGAACGTCGACGCGAACACTACGCGGCTCATCGCAAACGAACGCTGGTTCGGCTCGGCAAGGTCGGTGGCCGCGTATCGCGCGAGCAAGTTTGCGGCTTGCCCGTTACCGAACATAAACAACCCGCCAAGAAACCACGGCAGCGACGACCGCTCGACACCGACCACTGCGACGAAACAACCGAGAGCAGCAAGTACGTAGCCGGTTTGCAGGCCCGCACGTCGCCCGCCACGCATCATCAGGCGTGCGAGCACTTGTGACATGAAGGCAGTTCCCATGGTGACCGTCGCAGTGGCGATGCCACCGAGCGACGTTTCAGCACCGAGAATGTCTTGCACGACGAATGCGCCGACGGTCACACTCGCGCCGAGCGCTGCTGCACCGACGACTTGTCCGCTGACCAACACTCGTAAGACACGTCGCTGAATCTGTGTGCGCGACTCGTCCACCGATGCGACGCTAGGTGATTACAGCGGCGATGCTCACCTACCCCAGCCGTACAATGAAAACGTGGCTTTGCGCGTCTACGACTCGACAATCCGCCCGATTGAGATGGGTCGTCGGCTGATCGGCGTGGTCGACGCCCAGGTCGCCGACGACACCCGCCAGATTCCCCACGCCTACACCGTGGTGTTGCACCCTGACGACCGAGCCGCCTTTTCGGAGGTGGAGCGCGAGCTCCTGCGTGAGCTTGCAGAAGTGGTGACCCAGCACAGCGAACGCGAGTCGTATCGCCTGGTCGAACCCGCCGTCGTCGTGATCCGGGACGACATCGACGCAAAGCGCGGGAGCATTACCGTGATGCCCTCTCTCGTCTCAGCCAAACAGCCCGTGACGAGCGGAGCCTCGGGTGCAGGCGCGGCGATTGCCGAGGCACCCGGCGCGAGGGCGACTGACGCCACCGACGAAGCGGTCGTCGTGCAGCCGATTGCCGCGAGCATGTCGACCTCCGTCGCCGGAGCCATCACCTCGGCCATCGTGCTCGAAGACGGCACGCGCCACGTGCTCGACACCGAACGCGTCACCATCGGCCGCCAGAGCGGTTGCACCATCA
>CAYFNN010000098.1:0-656 GCA_964344465.1 uncultured Bifidobacterium sp.
GCCGCCGTGGCCGCATCGAAGGCATGGAGGCCAACGGCAATTTCCAGAACGTGAAGGCGCAGGTTCCGCTTTCGGAAATGTTCGGATACAGTACAGACCTGCGTTCTCGCACCCAAGGGCGCGCGACGTACACCATGCAATTCCACTCGTACCAGCAGGTACCTGACGCAATCTCGCAAGAGATCGTCAAGCGCGTGCGCGGGGAATAGCAACTCAACGAATCTCAACAAAGAAAGCAACACAGGAGACAAACAGCAATGTCGAAGGGTAAATTCGAGCGCAACAAGCCCCACGTCAACATCGGCACGATGGGCCACATTGACCACGGCAAGACCACGCTGACCGCGGCCATTTCCAAGACCTTGGCGGACAAGGGTCTCGCGGAGTACACGCCGTTCGACCAGATCGACAAGGCCCCCGAAGAGAAGGCGCGCGGTATCACCATCTCGATCGCGCACATCGAATACGAGAGCGAAAAGCGCCACTACGCGCACGTCGACATGCCCGGCCACGCCGACTACATCAAGAACATGATCACCGGTGCGGCCCAGGTCGACGGTGCCATCCTCGTGGTGTCGGCTGCTGACGGCCCCATGCCCCAGACGCGTGAGCACGTGCTGCTCGCCCGCCAGGTGGGCGTGCCCTACATCGTCGTG
>CAYFNN010000098.1:666-4897 GCA_964344465.1 uncultured Bifidobacterium sp.
GTCGGATGTCGTTGACGACGCCGACATGCTCGAGCTCGTCGAAGGCGAAGTGCGCGACCTGCTGACCTCGTACGAGTTCCCTGGCGCAGACGTGCCGGTCGTGCGCGTTTCAGCGTTGAAGGCGCTCGAAGGCGATGCCCAGTGGCAGGAAAAGATCATGGAACTCATGAAGGCCTGCGACGACTACATCCCCGAGCCCAAGCGCGAGCTCGACAAGCCGTTCCTCATGCCGATCGAAGACGTCTTCACGATCACCGGTCGTGGCACCGTCGTGACCGGCAAGGTTGAGCAGGGCAAGGTCAACACCGGCGACGAAATTGAAATCGTCGGTCTGCGTGACACCCAGAAGACCGTCTGCACCGGCGTCGAAATGTTCCGCAAGTTGCTCGACGAAGGTCAGGCCGGCGACAACATCGGCGCGCTCTTGCGCGGTACCAAGAAGGAAGACGTCGAGCGTGGTCAGGTGCTGTGTGCTCCTGGCAGCATCACCCCGCACACCAAGTTCGAGGGTCAGGTGTACGTCTTGAAGAAGGAAGAGGGTGGCCGTCACAAGCCGTTCTTCAACAACTACCGTCCGCAGTTCTTCTTCCGCACCACCGACGTGACCGGCACCATCCAGTTGCCCTCGGGCACCGAAATGGTGATGCCTGGTGACAACGTGGTGATGACCGTCGAACTCGGCAAGCCGATCGCCATGGACGAAGGTCTCCGCTTCGCGATTCGTGAAGGCGGCCGCACCGTCGGCGCCGGTCGCGTGACGAAGATTCTCCAGTAGTCAACGACGAGCAAACTCAGGAAACCGGACCAGCGCACCATGGCACAAAAGCAGGGCATTCGTATCCGCCTCAAGGCGTTCGACCATGCCGTGCTCGACAACGAGTCGCGCAAGATCGTGGAAACGGTCGTGCGAACAGCTGCCACGGTGCGCGGGCCGATTCCATTGCCCACCGATAAGCACCGCTACACGGTGATTCGTGGGCCGCACGTCGACAAAGACTCGCGCGAGCACTTCGAAATGCGCATTCACAAGCGCATCATCGACATTGTCGATGCCAATGCCAAGACGGTCGAGACGTTGCAGCGCCTCGAGATTGCCGCGGGCGTTGACATCGAAATCAAGATGAACTAAGCCGAAGTCAAGAATCACGCAAGAATGCGTGGCCAGGGCTGAACGAGTTGACCGCGTCGCTGTAGACATCTAGCTATGAGCTACGTGCTACCCCCGCCACCTCCGTCGGAATACGCATCGCCGCTGCCGCAACAGCAGCCCGTCAAGCCCCGTCTCTGGCGTGTGGCCATGCTCGCAGTGTTGTTGTCGGTTATCTCTGGGTTCATCGGTGGTGTGATCGCTACGCAACTCGACGAAGGCGCGGCGACGATGAGCGATGAGCCCTACACGCAGGTGACTGCGGCGCCCGTGGTCTCGGATGATTCCCGCAGCTCAGCAACGTCGGTAGCCATGGTCGCCCAGCGGGTTGCCAACAGCGTCGTCACGGTTTCTGCCCATGTGAGCCAATCAATGGGCGAAGGTGAAGCAACCGGCACTGGGGTGGTGGTCACGAGCAACGGTGAGATTCTCACCAACGCCCACGTGGTCGAAGGTGCAACGTCGGTTCGTGTGCGATTCGCCAACGACACCGAACCAGTCGATGCCGACGTGCTGGCATTCGACACGGGCAACGATCTCGCTCTGCTCAAAGTGAACGCGAGCAATCTCGTCGCGGCGACCTTCGCGACACCAGGCAGCGTTCGAGTGGGCGACCAGGTGGTCGCTATCGGATACGCACTTGCACTCGATGGAGGTCCCAGCGTGACGACGGGCATCGTGTCGGCGTTGAAGCGCACGATCTTCACCGACTCGGGTGCGTTGAACAGTCTCATTCAGACTGATGCTGCGATCTCTTCCGGCAACTCGGGTGGCCCGCTCGTCAACATGCGTGGTGAAGTGGTCGGCATCAACACCGCGGTTGCGCGTGGCGATACGAATTCGTCGGCGAACAACATCGGTTTTGCCATCTCGGTCGATGAAGTGCTGACGGTGCTCGAGCAATTGCGCAGTCAGGCTGCGGGCGAGGAACGCACCGAGGGGTTTCTCGGGGTCAGCATTGACGCTCGCACCGACGGCGGCGCCGGCTCGATCATTACGACCGTGCAGCCCGATTCACCCGCCGAAGCCGCCGGTATTCGTGAAGGAGACGTGGTGCTCGCCGTTGACGGTGAACCAATCAATGGTCAAGCAGGGTTGGTGGCGGCAATTCGTGACCGCAGCCCGGGTGACACCATCTCAATTGAGCTCGTCCGGGGCGGCGAGCGTCTGACGGTGTCGGCCACACTGGTGGCCCGCCCTCAGAACTAGCGCGCGAGGGCGAGCAGGTGTTCGGGCCAGCCGAGCGGTGCTTGATGGACCAACCGGCAGGTGCCCGGTAAGCGAGCCGGACGTTACCCGGTGGGGTAGCCATGAAGCCCCGATAGCGTGACAAGCCGCGCTTGGAAGGGGTGACTCCGTTCTGAACGCAACCGTCAGTTGAAATCGCGAGGCTTGCTTCGCACCCAATTGATGTCTGTGTGCGCCTGACTCGTCAGGTACCTCACAGCGAAAACGATCTCGGGCTCCGCCGGCTGTGCCGTGCGGGGCTTTTTCGTGAGAACGAACCGAGAGACATAGCACGTCAATTCCGCAACAGAAAAGGTTCACCATGGCTCAGAAAGCGATCGTCGGCGAAAAAGTCGGCATGACGCAGGTCTGGACGCAAGACCGCCGCGTCGTGCCGGTCACCGTGCTGCGCGTCGAACCGGCCCGCATCGTGCAGGTGAAGACGAATGAGACCGACGGCTACAACGCCTTGCAGGTCACCTTCGGGCACAAGGACGAAAAGAAACTCACCAAGGCAGCAGCCGGACACTTCGCCAAACACAACGTGGCGCCGGGTCGCCGTCTCGTCGAGCTGCGTCTCGACTCGGTAGAGGGCTTCGAAGTCGGACAAGAAATCGGTGTCGACAAATTGGCTGCAGGCGAGATTGTCGACGTCACCGCAGTAAGTCGCGGCAAGGGTTTCGCCGGTGGCATGAAGCGCCACAACTTCCAAGGTCAGGGTGCTGCGCACGGTAACCACAAGCACCACCGCGCTCCTGGTTCGATTGGTCAGCGTTCGTTCCCAGGTCGCGTCTTCCGCGGCATGCGCATGGCCGGCCACCTCGGCCATCAGCAGGTCACCATCATGAATCTCGAAATCGTGCAGTCCGATGCCGAGCGCAACTTGTTGCTCGTGAAGGGCGCAGTGCCCGGCCCCAATGGTGGCGTGGTCATCGTGCGCAATGCAGTGAAGGGCGGCAAGTAATCATGGCGAAACTTACGATGAAGAACCCCGCCGGCAAGAACGGCGCCAGCGTCGAATTGTCGGATGACTTCTTCGGCATCGTGCCGAACGTTGCGGTGATGCACCAAGTGGTTGTTGCGCAGCTCGCGCACCGACGCGCCGGAACGCAGAGCACCAAGGGCCGCGCCGAGGTGAGTGGTGGTGGCAAGAAGCCATTCAGCCAAAAGGGCACGGGTAATGCCCGTCAAGGTTCGATTCGCGCGCCGCAATTCGTTGGCGGTGCCGTCACGTTGGGTCCAACGCCTCGCAAATATGGTCAGCGCACCCCGAAGAAGATGGTGCAACTGGCGTTGCGTTCGGCACTTTCCGATCGCGCCAAAGACGGCAAGGTCATCGTCGTTGATGCATGGTCGTTTGACAAGCCCAGCGCCAAGGCAGGCGTTGCCGCGTTGGCTGCGCTCGGCACGAGCGGCAAAGTGATGGTCGTCGTCAAGCAATCGACGAGCGATATCGCAAAGAGCCTGCGCAATCTGGCAGATGTGCAGGTGGTTTTGACCAGCGAATTGAACGCCTACGACGTGTTGTGCAACGACTGGATCGTGTTCTCACAAGACAGCCTGCCCACGACCACCGGAGGTGCGAAGTGAAAGATCCACGCGACGTCATCATCCGCCCTGTGGTGTCTGAAAAGAGCTACGCCGGCTCGAGCGCTGGCGTCTACACCTTTGAAGTGCATCCCTCGGCGAGCAAGCCCGAGATTCGCGATGCCGTGCAGCGCATTTTCAACGTGCAGGTGGTGAAGGTCAACACCCTCAACCGCCCCGGCAAGCGCCGCATCACGCGCGGCACGAACCGTATTGGTGTGCGTGATGGTTCCAAGCGGGCCATCGTCACGCTCGCCCCAGGTCAACAGA
>CAYFNN010000099.1:0-4896 GCA_964344465.1 uncultured Bifidobacterium sp.
CCACTACTGCCGCGCGATCACGCGTGTTCAACACCACGCTGACGCGGGTGCTGGCGGAATATCCATTGGCCAGTGTGTACGACTGGGTGGCGACAGTGACCCAGAATCCGGCGCTGATGGCCTTCGACAAGATTCATTTGCAGCCGAATGGGTACGAAGCGCGGACGCGGGCGTATCTCGCGGTGGCAACTGAGTTGGCGCAACGAGCGAGCGATATGACCAGCACGACGACGAGCACAACGACAACTACCGTGCCACCGACAACGGTGCCGCCAACAACACTGCCGCCGACAACACTCCCGCTGAGCACCACCGTCGCGCCGTAGAAGTTACCTACGCGCTGGCGGTTGCTGGGTTCGGCCTGCGGCCTCACCCATACGCGCTGGCGGTTGCTGGGTTCGGCCTGCGGCCTCACCCATCAACTGTCCGGCGGATTTCGACGATTTTTTCTGAGGAGTGGTTGGCGTCAGCACCCTGTTCGTCGAGCAGTGCCGAGCGGTCGCGGGCGGCTTCGCGTTCGGCGATGGTGGTGTCGACACGAGCAAGCGCGGCTTCGACGCCGTGTTCGTGAATGAACGTCGCCCAATCAACGAGCGCTTCGACCATCTCTGACTCGGGCACCACCGCCACGTTGCGGCCCTTGACGAACAAGTGGCCTCGCTTGTTGCCGGCAGCAATACCAATGTCGGCCTCGCGCGCCTCCCCCGGCCCATTGACTACACAGCCCATCACCGCCACCTGCAACGGCAACTGCTTGTCGGCAAATGCATCTTGAGCACGTTTCGCGACGTCAATGACGTCGATTTCGGCGCGACCACAGCTCGGGCACGCGATGAGATCAACGTTCTTGCGTTCACGCAAACCCAACGACTCGAGCAACTGGCGGCCTGCGCGCGCTTCTTCGACGGGGTCGGCAGTGAGGCTGTAGCGAATGGTGTCGCCGATGCCTTCGAGCAACAACGCGGCGATGCCGGCAGTGGCTTTCACCAACCCACCAGGCAACGGACCCGCTTCAGTTACTCCGAGGTGCAGAGGGTGGTCGGTGACTGCACTCAGCTTGCGGTACGCCTCGACCATGAGCGGCACATTCGAGGCCTTCACTGAAATCTTGATCAAATCGAAACCGACCTCGTCGAAATACCGCATCTCCATTTGGGCCGACTCGACCATTGCGTCTGCAGTGAGACCACCGTGTTTCTCGTAGAGCGACGGGTCGAGCGAACCACCGTTTACACCGATGCGAATCGGCACCTTGCGGTCGCGCGCCTCGCTGGCGACCAGCTTGATGTGTTCGGGCTTGCGAATGTTGCCCGGATTCAGCCGCAAACCCTGCACGCCTGCTTCGAGAGCGGCCAGCGCCATTTTGTATTGGTGATGAATGTCGGCGATGATCGGCACGGGCGAGCGTGGCACGATTTGCGCCAATCCCTCGGCGGCTTCAATCTCATTGCATGTGCAACGCACGATGTCGCAGCCCGCGGCGGCGAGAGCATAGATCTGCTGCAACGTGCCCTCGACGTCGGCCGTCTTGGTGATGGTCATCGACTGAACGCTGATTGGCGCACCGCCGCCGACTGCCACCTTGCCGACGTGAATCTGTCGGGTGGTCTTGCGAGGAAAGGCGACGGGTGCGGTCATGGGTGTAGAAGTGGGTTCAGCCAAGCGGTTGCGTGATGTCGAGATACAAGCCTGCCACGAGCAACATCACCAACAACACCACGACGGCGTTGGCGAGTGGCGCGAGCTTGCGCACATCGGCGTGGTAGCGACGCGTGCGGGTTGAGCGCAGTCGCTCGTAGATGGCCACCGATGCATGACCACCATCGAGCGGCATGAGCGGGAACATGTTGAACACGCCGACGAAGACGTTCACCGCCGCCAGTAATACGAGCACACCCTTCCACCCTTCTTCACGACCGATTTCGCCACCAATCTGACTGGCGCCCACCACGGTGCTTGGCCGTGTGAGCGGGTCGGCCTGTTCGCTCGTCAAGTTGCTCGCCACATTCACCGGGTTGAGCACGGTGAAGACACCACGCACCGAGTCGACGGCGGTCGTACCGATGTCTTTTACGGCTTGCACGATCGCCGACCCGAAGCCGAGACGCACATAGTCGCGCGATGAAGTTGCGACCCCGAAGAATGCCGGCGCGTTGTCGACCGGTTCACCACCGGGGAACGCCGTCAACGTGGCGTCGAGCGATAACTCGGTGTCGCCACGACGGACGACAACCCGCACCTGGTCGCCGGGTTGACGCGAACGCACTGCATCGACGAAGTCGCGAGTCGAAGCGATGGTCGTGCCGCCGAACGACACGATCTCATCGTCACCCCGCACCCCTACGGCCTCGGCGGCACTGGCTGGATACGGATCTTCGAGCACCACGACACGGCCGGTTTCTCCCCATCGACCGGCAGTGACGAAGACCCCGACGAACAACACGAGGGCAATCACCATGTGCATCAACGAGCCGGCAGAGATGACGAGCAACCGACGTGGAAACGACTTCGAGCGATACGTGCGCTGCTCGTCGGCGACCTCGGCGTCGTCGACGTTGTTCATGCCGACGATGCGGACGAATGCACCAATGGGGAATGCCCGCCAGCCGTATTCCACCTCGCCGCGGCGCCACGCAAAGAGCCGCGGACCAAAGCCCATGAAGAACTGCGTCACCTGCATGCCCGTGGCACGCGCAGTGACGAAATGGCCGACCTCGTGCAAGAACACCGAGACGATGAGACCGATGACGAAGACGAAGGTCCACACGTTGTTCGAAGCCAGCCAGCCGAGCAAGCCGACCAACACGGCAATTGCCGCGATGGAGACCGGCAGTTTTACGCGATCGTCGGTGAGTGGGGTGTGCTCGGAAATCACGCGCCCACGGTACCCGCGGGTGGTGGCAAGTTTTGGACGATGTCGCGTGCAATGCGTCGCGCCGCTGCGTCGGCGGCAAGAACATCGTCAACACTGCGCAGAACTACACCATCGTGATGCTGAAGCGTGGCATCGTTCACTTCGGCGATTCGCTGCCAGCCGATGCGGCCAGCGAGAAACGCCTCGACAGCGACTTCATTGGCAGCACTCAACCACGCGGGCGCCGAGCCACCCGTGCGGCCGGCGGCATAGGCGAGATCGAGGCAACGAAACGTGGCGCGATCGGGGGCTTCGAAGTCGAGACGCTTCAGTGTCGCCCAGTCGACCACACCGAACGGCACATCGAATCGCTCGGGCCACGACATGGCATACGCGATTGGCAGTCGCATGTCGGGCAGCGACAGCTGTGCGATGGTGGCACCGTCACCGAACGTCACCATCGAGTGCACGATCGACTGTGGATGCACCACCACATCGATGCGGTCGTAGTCGATGCCGAACAGCTCGTGAGCCTCGATGACTTCGAGGCCTTTGTTCATGAGTGTCGAAGAGTCGACGGTGATCTTCGGGCCCATCGACCATGTGGGATGCCGCAGTGCCGCGGCCACGTCGACCGTTGCCAGCTCGGCCGACGACTTGCCACGAAATGGTCCACCACTCGCGGTCAGCTGCAATCGCGCCACCTCTCGCCCAGCGCTGCCCGCGCGCAGACACTGATGCAACGCGCAATGCTCGCTGTCGACGGGCACAATTTCTGCGCCCGGCACCGAACGCAGTGGCTGCACCACCGGGCCGGCTGCGATGAGGCTCTCTTTGTTCGCTAACGCCAGGCGCTTCCCCGCCTTCAATGCGGCAATCGTGACTGGAAGGCCAGCAAAGCCGACGACAGCGTTCACCACGATGTCTGCTGCGACCGCAACTTCTGCCACATCGCGCACGAATCGCACCTGTGGAAATTCAGCGGCGAGTGCGGCACGAGCGTTGTCATCTACGACGGCAACGAGGCGTGGGTGGTGCGCACGAATCTGCTCGCGCAGCACTGCCTGGTTGGAACCAGCGGCGAGTGCCACCACGGCAAAGCGTTCGCGCGACGCTGCGATGACCTCAAGGGTCTGAGTACCGATCGAGCCGGTGCTGCCCGCGAGGGCAACGGTGCGGGTCACGCCGTGCGGTTCAGCTCGACCAGGGGGCGAGCGTTACCGCGAGAAAATAGATGGCGGGCAGCGAAACGAGCACGCCGTCAAATCGGTCGAGCACACCGCCGTGCCCCTTCAGCACCGTACCGAAATCTTTGATGCCAAGCGCACGCTTCACCACCGACTCGAGCAGATCGCCGATCGGGGCGAACACCGAGATCACTGCCGCGAGCAGCAACCACTCGATGAGCGTGTTCCACGTTTCGCTCTGCATGCCGATGATCACGACCACGGCAAACGTTGCGATGGTGCCACCGATCAGGCCCTCAAAGGTTTTGTTCGGGCTAATCGACGGACGCAACGGTGTGCGCCCGATTGCCGAGCCCACGAAATAGGCGCCGATGTCGTTGGCGGCGATGCCGAGCACCGCGAGAAACAACGTGTCGGTACCGATGTTGGGCAACGCCGGCTCGAGTGTCGACAGACGCAACACCATTGCGGCGTACGAACCGAGTAGACCCACGTACACAACACCGAACATCAAACCGCCAAGCCCTACCAGTGCCCCAGAGTGCTCGTTTTCGCCCGAGCCGATCACTGCAATGCCACCTGCGATGAAGGCGAATGCCACCACCATCGACATCGCCATATGCCCGATGTAATACGTGCCCAAAGGCGACGCGACACAGGCAGTGACACCGATGATCATCGGAGCATTGATGCCCCGGCTCGTCGCCTGCACGAAAAATTCCAGGCCAGCAACACCGAGCACCACCACGACCAAAGCCATGACGGCAGCAGGGCTCAGGCGCGAGGTGCCGATGAAGAGCACCGCGAGCACCGCGCCAACGATGACGGCCGAACCGAGATTGCGGTCGCGACCGA
>CAYFNN010000100.1:0-4878 GCA_964344465.1 uncultured Bifidobacterium sp.
ACCGGACACGTCGATGACGACGGAGACGTGGTCGTGCACCAAGTGCACCATCTGACTCACCCTTTCGTGGAGCCGAGCGTCAACCCTGAGACGAACTGGCGGCGCAGCACAAAGAACACGATGAGCGTCGGCAGGGCCGCGATCATTGCGCCCGCAGCAAGCAGGTTGTAGTCGGTCACGTACTCTCCAGTCAATCGCCCGAGCGCCGATGTAATCGGGCGCTTTCGATCGGTGGACATGAGCACGAGCGCCCAGAAGAAGTCGTTGTAAATCCAGGTCGTCATCAGCACTGCTAGCGATGCGAGCGGCGGTCGCAGCAACGGCAGCATCACGTTCCAGTAGTGGCGGAAGACCGATGCGCCATCGACGAGTGCCGACTCGGAGATTTCCTTGGGGATCGTCTTCATGTAGCTGGAGAGCACGAACGTGGCGAACCCCATTTGGAACGCCACGTGGATGAGCACCACGCCCCACGGCGAGTCGAAGAGGAAGCGACGGTCACCAACCAAGTCACCGACACTCAGGTACATACGGAAGACGGGGATGAACACGAGCTGTGCCGGCAGCAGGTTGCCCGCGGTGAAGAGCAGCAGCATGCCGACGTTGAACTTGAATGAGTACCTCGACACGACGAACGCAATGAGGCTGCCGAAGAGCAACGTGAGGCCGACCGCAGGCACCGTGATGATGAACGAGTTCCACAGGTAGGTCGGCAACTCCATTCGGTCGATTGCTTCGGTGTAGTTGAAGAGCCCGAATCGTTCAGGCAGAGAGAACGTGCCTCGTGCGCGGATCTCCGCATAAGGCCTGAACGACGACCAGAGCGTCCACGCGATCGGGAAGAGCCAGATGATCGCGAACAACCCGATGAACGTCGTGATGACACGGTCCTTCACAACCTGGCTGCGGCCGCGCGGGCTGACACTCATGACTCGACTCCGGCTTCGCATGAGCGCCTCACGACACGTCCTCGCGGAACTGCTGGCGAAGATACGCAATGATCGGCCCGATTGAGAGCACGAAGAGAATCACCGCGTACGCGGCACCCTTCATTGATGCACCTTCACCGGCGATGTTCTGGAAGACGAGCACACCGAGAATTGGCAGGCCGGCGCTTGTCCCGTAGATCACGTAGATGATGTCGAACGCACGCAACGACTCGATGATGGTGATGACCACGATGATGATGTTGACCGGCCGCATTGCGGGCAAAATCACCTTGCGGAACGTCTCCCACTCGGTTGCACCGTCGATGGCAGCCGCCTCGCGCAACGTCGGATCAATCGCTTTCAGACCCGCCAGATACAAGAGCATGATGTAGCCGATGTGGCGCCACGAGGCGATCACCATGATCACGTAGATGTTGATGTCGTAGTTGCCGAAGAACGAAACTGCGTTGTCGATGTCGCGACCGAGAAGACCGTTGACGAAACCATCGGATCGAAGCATGAAGTTCCAGATGATTCCGGTGACCGCGAGCGACAAAACGACCGGGAAGTAGTACGCCGACTGATAGAAGCGATGGCCGCGAATCTGCCGGTCAATTTGGTACGCGAGCAGCACGCCTGCCGGTGTGGAAATCACAGCGAACCACACCAACCAGATCACGTTGTTGCGCACCGCGTCGTAGAACGCCGGTGTCTTGGTGAAAATGTTGTCGTAGTTGGCTAACCCAGCCCATTTGATGTCTGAATACTGGATTCCCGTCCAGTAGGTGAACGACAAGTAGATGGTGAGGATTGCAGGAATCCACACCAAGAGCAGGTGGATCGCCGTAGGGAGACCTACGAAGAGGCCGAGCGTGAGGCGATCTCCCCTAGAAAAAGCGCGACGGCGGCGAGACCGTTGTGGTCTCGCCGCCGTCGTATTCATGATTCCTTCTGACTCAGCCACCGAGGCGATTGCCGTTGGCGGCGGAAGTCAACCTTGCGTCGCTCAGAGCGGCGGCAAGGCGTCCCACTGCGACTGCAGGCTCTCGAGGATCTTGTTGACGTCCTTCGGGTTCTTGAACCAGCTCTGGAGGGCGGGGCCCACCACTGGTCCGGCGAAGTCCGGACGGGTGTCGCGGTCGAGGAATTGCGTGATGTACTTCGCCTCGCCCATGACAGCCAACTGCTGCTTCTGGAACGCGTCGTACGTCGACGTGTCCTGACCCTTGTTCGCTGACGTCATCGGCACGCCCGTGTCGAGCATGGCCTGCACGCCTTCCATGTCGCCCGCGAAGGCGAGGAAGTCTTTGCCGCCATCATTGTTCGTGCCGTTCTTGGCGGCGCAGAAGCCGTCAATCGGCGCGTCAATGGTGTCGCGCTTGTGCTCGGGGTTGATCTCCGGGAACGGGATGATCCAGAGGTCTTCGTAGTCGGCGTCTGACTGCTCTTTGAAGTTGCCGCCGAACCACGAACCCATCAGCATGGCGCCAGCTTTGCGCTGCAGCAGCAACTGCATCGCGCCGTCCCACTCGAGGTCGAGCACGTTGTCGTTCATGTACGGGACCAACTGTTCCCAGTACTCGAACACTTTCGCCGTGCGCGGGTCGGTCCACTTTTCACGGCCGGCCATGAGGTCGACGTGGTACTGGTAACCGTTCACGCGCGCGTTGATGATGTCGAAGGTGCCCATTGCTTCCCAGCCGCCCTTGTCTGCAGCTGCGAAACCAACGAGGCCCTTGGACTTCATGCCGTCGAGCATCTTCAAGAAGTCGTCCCAGTTGTACACGCCGTCGACATCGATGCCGAGTTCAGCGAGCATCGACTTGCGGAAGTGCAAGCCCCACGGGTACCACGACTGCGGGATGAAGTATTGCTTGCCGTCGAGACCGGTCGATGCAATCTTGTACGACTCTGCGTACTGGTCGCCGATCTTGTCCCACACGTCGGAGAGATCGACGAGCAGTCCCTGTTCTGCGAAGAACTGCATGCGGTAGCCGGCCATCCACTGGAAGGCGTCGTCCGGGGTTCCCTGCAGGTACTGCGACAGGTTGTTCTGGAATGCGTTCGACTCGGTCGCGTTGTAGGTGACCGTGTTGCCGGTCTTTGCCTCGTACGCGGCGACGAGCGCCTTCAGTTGCTTGGTCGGCGACTCGTCGACGGTGCGGGCTCCGAACGAAAGCGGTCCGACCGCTTTGTCGCCGCCGCATGCTGCGAGCAATGCGCCCGCACCTGCGACACCCGCTGCTCCGACGAGCAGCTCGCGGCGGCTGAGCTGGAAGCCCAGGTCCGACCCGCGGGTCTTGTTTTGTTCTGTGGTCATTGCGTTGCCCCCTTGGGCCGCCGCGCATCTGCACGACGGGTTGAAGTGATGGGGTGAGTCTGCCCCGTTGCACACCCGCCCGTCAAGACACTTCACCCTTGCGGGGTAGACATTTTGGAAGAGTCTGAGCCGCTGCGTCAGGGTTTCGGGAGCCGCCCCCACTCGCCTACCGTGGGCGGTGTCGGCAGGCCGCAGGGCCGGCGGATCGGCAGGCTGTCTGGCCTGCGGGAAGGGGGCACATGTCAGGCGTACGTATTAATAAGGTCAGCCGCCAATTCGTCGGCATGAGCCATCCGGCCGTCGATGCAGTCGACATCTCTGTTGGCGACGGGGAGTTCTTGGTGCTGGTCGGGCCGTCTGGCTGCGGCAAGTCGACGCTCTTACGCATGGTGGCCGGTCTCGAGACCGTCGACTCCGGCACCATCAGCATCGGCGAGCGAGAGGTCACCGATCTTGCACCCAAAGATCGCAACATCGCGATGGTCTTTCAGAGTTACGCGTTGTACCCGCATATGACGGTGGCAGAGAACATCGGCTTCAACCTGAAGATCAACAACGTCGACAAAGAAGAAATCACGCGACGAGTCGAAGAGACGGCGCGCATGCTCGACCTCTCTGACTTGCTCGAGCGCAAGCCGGCAAAACTCTCCGGCGGTCAGCGCCAGCGCGTCGCGATGGGTCGCGCAATCGTGCGTAAGCCTGAAGTGTTCTTGATGGACGAGCCGCTCTCCAACCTCGACGCAAAGTTGCGTGTGCAGACGCGCACGCAGATTGCAGAACTGCAGCGCAACCTCGGTGTCACGACGATCTACGTAACCCACGACCAAGTCGAAGCGATGACGATGGGCCACCGCATCGCGGTGCTGAAAGACGGAGTGCTGCAGCAGGTTGCTGCGCCACAAGAGTTGTTCTCCCGTCCCGCAAATCTCTTCGTCGCGGGTTTCATCGGGTCGCCAGCAATGAATCTGATTCCAGCGCACGTCGCAAATGGCTCCGTCGCGTTCGCCGGCGCGAGCGTGCCCGTGAACGGCGCATCATCGTCGGTCGTGGTCGGCGTGCGGCCCGAAGGCATTGAACTGGGCGGCTCTGACGGCGCCGCGGCGGTCATTGAGTTCGTCGAAGAACTCGGCAGCGATTCGTATTTGCATTGCACGCTGGATACACCGAACAAAGACCGCGTCGTCGCAAGAGCTCCGGGGTTGTCGAAACTGTCGGCTCAGTCGCGCGTTTCGCTGCGTGCGCGGCCAGGCGCGCTGCACGTGTTCGACGCGCAGTCCGGCCTTCGCGTCTCGGCGTAGGAACGAGCGCCGTGTCCGACGTGCGAGTCGACCCGTGGCTCGGCACGATGGTGCACGTCGTCGCGTCGCGTCAGAACCGACCGAATCTCCCGTCGACTGGATGCCCGTTCTGCGTCGGTGGTCTCGAAGCACCCGAGCCGTACACGGTGAAATCGATACCGAATCGCTGGCCTCCGATGCCGGATGCACGCTGCGAAGTGGTGCTCTACACGAGCGACCATGACGCACGACTGAGCAACCTGCCGGCCGCACAATTGGCATCGCTCATCGACTTGTGGGCAGAGCGCACGGCCGCACTCGGCGCCCGCGACGACGTCGACTTCGTGCTCAT
>CAYFNN010000101.1:0-4736 GCA_964344465.1 uncultured Bifidobacterium sp.
GGCACTGCACTTGCGACTGCCGCGGTTATCGCCGTGATCGAACTCATGCAGCGCATCGACGCACCGCGCCTTGCTCGAGAGAAAGGTGAGTACCTCACCACGCAATTACGAACGTTTGGCAAGGTAGTCGACGTTCGTGGCCGCGGGCTACTGCTCGGCGTAGAACTCGGCACCAACGCCGATGCCAAGGTCGTGCAGGCGGAACTCTTGTCAAAAGGGCTCGTCACCAACGCGGTAACCGCCACAGCGTTGCGACTCGCCCCACCGATCACCGTCACGACCGACGAGATGAACGAGGCACTCGGCATCATGAAAGGAGTCCTGGCGTGAGACATCTGCTCAACACGAGCGACCTGAGCCGCAGCGAACTTGATTCAGTATTGAAGCTCGCAAAGCAGCGACCCGAGGCGCTCGGCTGGCCGCTGGCCGACTATGGCGTCGCGATGATCTTTGAGAAGCCGTCCAACCGCACGCGCCAGTCAATGGAGATGGCCGTCGTGCAGCTCGGTGGGCACCCGGTCTTCACGCGAGGCGAGGAGGTCGGTTTCGACGTGCGCGAGTCGGTGGAAGACATCACGCGAATTCTCGCCGGCTACCACGCAATCTTGGCGGCACGAGTGCTTAACCATGCTGTGCTCGAGCGCATGGCAGCAACCGAAACTGTTCCCGTCGTGAACATGCTGAGCGATTACTCACACCCGCTGCAGAGCCTCGCCGACGTGCTCACCATGCGCGAAGAGTTCGGCTCGCTTCGTGATCGCACCGTTGCATGGATTGGTGACTACAACAACGTCGCTCGGTCGCTCGCCGAAGCTTGCGCACTCGAAGGCGCCAACGTGCGCCTGGGTTGCCCGAAGGGCTACGGCGCATCCGATGATGAGATTGCCCGCATTCGCTCGCTCGGTGCCGCCTCGGTGGAGCAGTCAACCTCGCCTCGCGACGCTGCGAAGGGTGCCCACGCAGTGCACACGGACGTATTCGTCAGTATGGGCCAAGAGAGCGAGACCGAGCGACGCATGCGCGACTTCGCCGGCTTCCAGGTTGATTCGTCGATTATGGCTGCGGCAGATGCTCGTGCAATCTTCATGCACTGCTTGCCCGCACATCGCGGTGTAGAAGTTGCGGCCGACGTGATCGACGGCCCGGCGAGTCGGGTGGTTCGCCAGGCGCACAATCGCATGCATGCCGCGCGCGGCCTGCTGGCGTTCATGTGTGAAGTGAACGACATCACCAAGAGCGGCGAGAAGTGAAAGGGAAGGGAGCAAAATGACCAGCAAAGTTGAGCGCCAGCAGGTGATCGTGCGCCTCATCTCGCAACGCGAAGTAACGAGCCAGGCAGCACTCACGAAACTGCTCAAGAAAGAGGGCATCGACGCCACGCAAGCAACGGTGTCGCGCGACCTCGAAGACCTGGGCGCCGTTCGCGTGCGTGTTGGCAAGGGCAAGAGCGCCTATGCCATCCCCGATTTCGAGCCTGATCGCATCGCCCCGCGCGAACAATTACGTCGCGTGATGTCGGAATGGGTCGCCGAAGTCGAGTACAGCGACCCGATGGTGGTGGTTCGTACGCCGCCCGGCTGCGCGCACGTGGTGGCTTCGGCACTCGATCGTTCTCGCTTGAAGGGTTTGCTTGGCACCGTGGCCGGTGATGACACGATGTTTTGCATCGCCGAGTCGTCGTACGGCGCCAAGCGTCTTGCAAACGACCTCCGCTCACTCGCCGGACTGGGTAAATAGCACGATGTCGACGAACGCACCGGGGGGCACCCACGACGCCTCGAAGCACCTTTGGCACGGTCGCTTCAGCGAGGCCCCAGCCGACTCACTCATGGCATTCACCGCGAGCATCGGCTTCGATGTTCGCCTGTGGCGCGACGACGTTGCGGGTTCAATCGCTCATGCCGAGATGCTCGGTGCCTCTGGCGTATTGCCGGTGGCCGACGTGGAGGCCATCGTTGCCGCGTTGCGCAAGGTGGAGTCGGAGTTCGCGGGTGGCACGTTCGTCTTTGCTCAAAGCGACGAAGACATCCACACCGCCATTGAGCGGAGAGTCACCGAGATTGCGGGGCCGGCCGGCGCGAAGCTGCACACTGCCCGCAGCCGCAACGACCAAGTCGCTACGGCATTGCGCCTTTTCGCTAAACGCGAATTGACGCTTACTGCTCGACGAGCGCTCGCACTCATCGACGTGCTCGACCGTCGAGCCGACGATGCAGGCGAGGCGTATTTGCCCGGTTACACCCATCTCCAGCGGGCACAGCCCGTGTTGTTGTCGCATCACCTGCGCGCCCACGCCTGGTCAATCGCCCGAGACGTAGAGCGCCTGCTCGACGCCGTGAGCCGCCTCGATGTTTCGCCGCTCGGCGCGGGAGCACTTGCTGGCACCTCGCTGCCGATTGACCCCGTTGACACGCAGAAGCGCCTCGGTTTCTCGCGCGTGTTTGCGAACTCGCTCGATGCAGTCAGTGATCGCGACTTTGTGGCAGAGGGTCTGTTTGCACTGTCGCTCATCGGTGTGCATCTCTCACGCATGGGCGAAGAGTGGGTGCTCTGGACAAGCGAAGAATTCGGCTTCGCCACCTTGAGCGACCGTCACGCCACGGGTTCATCCATGCTCCCGCAGAAAAAGAACGCCGACATCGCCGAACTGGCACGTGGCAAAGCGGGGCGCCTCATCGGCAATCTCACCGGCTTGCTTGCAACGATGAAAGGTCTGCCGCTCGCGTACAACCGCGATCTGCAAGAAGACAAAGAGCCCTTCTTTGACTCACTCGACCAGGTGAATCGAGGCCTCGATGCCATCGCGGAGATGATTGCTGCCGCCACGTTTAATACCGAGAAGATGCGCGCCGCCGCCGACGCGCCGGCCGCAGTTGCGACGGATGTCGCCGAGTGGCTGGTGGCTCGCGGCATGCCGTTCAGGCAGGCGCATGCCAAAGTGGGCGAGTTGGTGTCGCGTTCACTCGCGAGCGGAACACCGCTCGTCGAACTGGTTCGTGCCGACGCTGACCTCGGGCCCGATGCCGCAGCATTGTTCGCCCCCGGCGTGGCCGTGAAGCGTCGCAGCAGTCACGGTGCAGCCGGCCCGCAGGCCGCAGGGGCACAACGCGACGAACTCCGGCGCACGATTGCGTCGCTACAAACTCGCCTCGCGTGATGCGACGGGGTTTGCGTCGCCGCACTGGCGCGCTGGTTGCGATTGCACTGACTTTCGGCTTCGTCGGCCTCGACTCACAGCCGTCTCTAGCCGTCGACGAACCTGAGCTTCGCGAAGAACGCACCTTCGGCACCTCAGTGCAGGGCCGACCGCTCGTCGCCTATCGCTACGGCACGCCTGGCGGAGTGGTGGTCATGGTTGTTGGGGTCATCCACGGCGATGAAGACGCGGGTCTGCTTATCGTCGATGCGCTCCGCACGCTGCGCCCGCCAACCGGTGTCGACTTGTGGATTGTTCCCTCGATGAATCCAGATGGCACGGCATTGCAACAACGGGGGAATGCCAACAAGGTCGATCTCAATCGCAACTTTCCGCTCGGGTGGGCGAAGATGGGCGAGCCGGGGTACTGGCAATACGCCGGGCCATCGCGGGCGTCGGAGACCGAGACGCAGGCGATGGTCAAGCTCGTGCGCGAGATTCGCCCGACGCTCGGCATCTGGTACCACCAAGACCTGAACATGATCTCGCCTGGTTCGGGTTTCGAGGGTCGTGTTCGTGCGCGATACGGAGCTCTCACTGGCTTGCCGCTTGTTCGCATCACCGGTGGCACATACACCGGTGTTGCTGCCACGTGGCAGCGCAACGTGGGGGATGACTCGATGGCATTCGTCGTCGAATTGGGCCCGACCCTCACGGCCCAGCAGGCAATGGTGCACGCGCAGGCCGTGATGACGGTGGCGCGAATGGTGCAACGCGCCCGCAGTTAGGCAATTCGCGCGCCCGCAATTGGGCCGTCTCGGGGCTCGTCCCCGTTGCCCGTCTGACAACACCCGACCAATTGGGCGTTACTTGACAAACTCCACCCAAGGGCTACCTTGCCGCGCATGACCACGGCACTCGACCACCCCCACGCAGCGCTCCTTGTGCAGCACCGCGAACAAATCCTCGCACTCTTCGCCCGATATGACGTCTCTGAGATACGGCTGCTTGACGCGTCGTCAGAACTTCGACGCTTTGATTTGTTTGATGTCGAATTTGTGGCCGAACTCCCTCGCCATTTCGGCTACGACGGACTCGGAAGGTTGGAGCACGAACTCGAAACGTTGATTGGCGTCAGAGTGCATCTCTACGAGCTCTTTGTCGATTGCCAGATGAACCGAACCGCACGAGAGGATTCCAAACCACTATGACGAAACAGCTGTCGCAGTTTCATGCCGAAATCGTCGAGGCGATGCCGCTTCTCGACAAGGCCATTAGTGAGGGGGTCGACTCCTTCACCGCGAGCCTCTACGAACGTGCGGTCGTGGATTCTCGCATCTACCGAATCGCCGAGTGGAGCTTGCGCTTGAGCGACCTAGACAAGAGTCGTGTGCCGGGAGAGCGCTGGCAAGCACTGCGATCGCTAAGGCATGTCATCGCCCACAGATTCGAGACTCTCGATCCGGCCCTCATGTTCGTGTTCGCCGCAATGAACGTGCCCAAGCTGGAGTTCGCCGTGCGAAATGCGCTGCGAGAGGCCCCGACTCCCTAGCATCGCTCGCATGTATCGCCACGAAGTGCGGGTTCGCTACGGAGACTG
>CAYFNN010000102.1:0-4723 GCA_964344465.1 uncultured Bifidobacterium sp.
TGTTGGCCGCCACGATCTTGTCGGCCCAGTGCACCGACGCTCGCGTCAACATGACCACCCCTGCGTTGTTTGCCGCGTATCCCACCGCAGAGACGATGGCAGTCGCCGATATTTCGCATGTCGAACAACTCGTGAAGTCCACTGGCTTCTATGCGTCAAAGGCGAAGAATCTCATCGGCATGGCCAATGCCGTGATGACTCGATTCGGTGGTCAGGTGCCGACCGCCATCGAAGATCTCGTCACGCTGCCGGGTGTTGGCCGCAAAACCGCAAACGTGGTGCGCAGCGTGGTGTTCAACCTGCCGGGATTACCAGTTGACACCCACGTGTTGCGACTGTCGAAGCGGCTTGGTCTCACGCGTGAAGACGACCCCGTGAAAGTCGAATATGCCCTCAACGCACTGTTGCCGCCTGTTGAGTGGGGCGAATTCAGCCTGCGACTCATCTTGCACGGCCGACGCGTGTGCGACGCAAGAAAACCCAAGTGCGGCGAGTGCCGACTCGCCGAGATCTGCCCCTCGAGGCAATAGTGCCGACACCGAGCGATAACGCCAGCGCCGCCGCCGAGCTCGCAGCCCTCGTCGATGCAGTCGAGGCGTGTCGGGCGCGACTCTCTGCGCTCGCCGAACGGCGTAATGCGGCACTTCGGGGAGAAGGCGATGACGCCGATTCGTTGCTCGTATCGCTCTACGAGGCCGAACGCGGGCTCTCGACAGCGATTCGGCTCTTGCAGCGCGCGGTGCGCAGCGCCAGATGACCCCTGCACGTTGCACACCAATACCGCAGTCGTGCACACGGTGCCCTCTTAGCCTTGACGTGTGGATCGCTACCCGAAACGCGACGATCTTCGTGCGCTGACGGGGTATCACTCGCCGCAAGTCGAGGTGAAGGTACGTCTCAACACCAACGAGTCGCCTGTCGAACCGCCGCGAGAATTTATCGACGCCGTGGCGGCAGCGGTGCGCGAAGTGAAGTGGAATCGATATCCCGATCGCACCGCACTCGAACTTCGAAAAGACATTGCCCATCTGCATGGAGTCTCAGCCGAGAATGTGTTCGTAGCCAACGGCAGCAATGAGGTGCTGCAGTCGCTGTTGCTGGCGTACTCCGGCACGGGTCGCACTGTTGCAACGTTCGAACCCACTTACCAACTGCACTCGCACATCGCCCGCATCGCAGGTGCAACCGTCGTGAGTGGCAGACGAAACGACGACTTCACGCTCGACCCGCAAGAAGTTCGTCGTGTGTGCGCGCAACACTCGCCGAGTGTCACGTTCTTGTGCTCGCCCAACAATCCGACCGGACTCGCCGACTCGCACGAGGTGTTGCAGGCGGCCATCGAGAGCACACCGGGCATCGTGTTGGTCGACGAGGCGTATGCGCAGTTTTCGCCGCTCACTGCGCTCGACTTCGTGCGTGAAGATGCTCGTGTTGCGGTGAGTCGTACCTATTCCAAGACGTGGGCGATGGCGGCGGCACGAATCGGTTACCTCATCGCACCCACATGGATGGTTGACGATCTCGAGGTTGTAGCGCTGCCGTACCGACTCGATGCACTCACGCAGGCGGCGGGCCGCGCTGCGCTGAAATACGTCTCACAGATGGAGCAGGCTGTTCGCGGCATCGTCGCAGAACGTGAGCGATTGGTCTTGGCGCTGGCTCAGATGCCCGTGACGGTCTGGCCGAGTCAGTCGAATTTCATCTTGTTCCGCCCGGTTGCTGCGGGAGGCGGCTCAGGCAAGGCGACGGGTGCAGGTCGGGCCGTGTGGCAGGCGATGCTTGAGCGCGGCGTGCTCGTGCGCGACTGCTCGTCGTGGCAGGGGCTTGAAGATTGTCTCCGCGTCACGGTAGGCACACCCAGCGAAAACGACGCATTCCTTACGGCATTGCGCGAGGCGTTGCAGTCGTCACTTGCGGCGCGAGACTAAACGCCATGTCTCGCCTGGGTCGTCGCTCACGTGCCACCAAAGAGACATCGGTCGATGTCGCCATCAACCTCGACGGGCCATCGCACAGTGATATTGCAACGGGCATACCGTTTTTTGATCACATGCTTGATCAGCTGGCCAAGCACGGCGGTTTTGGCCTGAAGGTGCACGCCAAAGGTGATCTGCACATCGACACGCACCACACCATCGAAGACGTCTCAATTGCGCTCGGCGAGGCATTTCGCGAAGCGCTCGGTGACAAAGCAGGCATTCGGCGTTTCGCGAGCGGGGCGTTTCCTCTCGATGAGGCTCTCGTCGAGATAGCACTCGACCTCAGTGGTCGCCCCTTCGTGGCGTGGAACGTCGACATCCCCGAGGTGTTGCCGCTCGGGAATCCACCATTCGATCCGCAGCTTGCTGAACACGCCGTGTCGTCGTTTGCCACTGCAGCGGCACTAACGCTGCACGTCAACAAACGCGCCGGCACCAATGCCCATCACATCGTTGAGGCAACCTTCAAAGGCCTCGCTCGATGCCTGCGCGACGCGGTGCGAGTCGAGTCGACAGGCGTGCCTTCGACCAAAGGAATCTTGTGACGGCGCCGCTTATCGCGGTGCTCGACTACGGCATCGGAAACCTGCGCTCGGCACAGAAGGCGCTGCAAAAAGTTGGCGCAGATGCCCGACTCACCAGCGATGCTGCACTGGTTCGCGACGCCCATGCCGTGGTCTTGCCGGGCGTTGGGGCTTTCGGCGCATGCATGACCGCACTACGCGAGTCGGGCCTCGAGCCCCTCGTTCATGAGCGCATCGCCGGCGGTAAACCGTTCATGGGAATTTGCGTCGGCATGCAGATGCTGTTTGACGACAGCGAAGAGAACCCGGGCGCGCGTGGCCTCGGGGTGATCGGTGGCACCGTGCGCTATCTGCCCGACACCGTGAAACGTCCGCAGATGCAGTGGAATCACGTGCATGTGAAAGTTGCCGACCCGATGTTTGCCGGTTTGCCCGCCGAACCTTGGATGTATTTCGTGCACTCATTGCACCCGGTGCCACTCGACGACTCGTCGATTGTCGCCACCGCCAACTACGGATGCGAAGTCACCGCGGCCGTGCGCAAAGACAACGTATTCGCCGTGCAGTTTCACCCCGAGAAATCTGCCGCCGATGGTCTGGCGATGCTGGGTAATTTTGTCGACGCGGCGCGCCTCGTCACCGCATAGCCGTGCTGCTGTTTCCCGCCATTGACATACGCGGTGGCAAGGTGGTGCGCCTCGAGCAGGGCGACTTCGCGCGTGAGACTGGCTACGGCGACGACCCGATGTCAGTTGCGCAGTCGTTTGCCGACGCCGGTGCCGAATGGATTCACGTCGTCGACCTCGATGCGGCCGCCGGCAAGGGCAACAATCGTGCGGTTGTCGAACAAATCGCCAGCCGCAGTGGGGTGCAGGTGCAAACCGGTGGTGGTGTGCGCAGTGTCGACGATGCACAGCGGTTGGCTGATGCTGGCGTCGCGCGTGTGGTGATGGGTTCGGCTGCCGTTCGCGACCCCAAGCTTGTCGACGTCGTTGCCAAGGTGATGGATGTAGCGGTGGGGCTCGACCACCGCAACGGAGAAGTCGCGACCGACGGATGGCTGAGTGGTTCGACCCTCACCCTGACCGCGGCAGTCACGCAGTATCCGCGAGCATCCGCATTTATCGTGACCGATATCTCGCGCGATGGCATGCTCGCTGGCCCCGACCTCGACGGCCTTCGTGAGCTGTTGACGTTGACGACCACACCGATAATCGCGAGTGGTGGTGTTGCTGATCTCGGCGACCTGCGCGAGTTGCGCGATGTTCGGGTAAATGTTGGCGACGCCGTACGCGGCTTAGCGGGAGTAATCGTTGGCAAGGCGATCTATGAAGGTCGCTTCGGCGTGCGCGAGGCCCTGCGAGCGTTGCGCGCATGACGCGAGGCGACGTGGAAGCGAGCAGCAACTCTGCGGCGGCATCAATGTTTGCGCGAGTGATTCCCTGTCTCGATGTCACCGACGGGCGCGTGGTGAAAGGCATCAACTTCGTTGGCCTGCGCGATGCCGGTGACCCGGTCGAACTCGCAACGCGGTACGACACCGAGGGTGCAGACGAAGTGATCTTTCTCGACATCACTGCCTCGAATGAACGTCGCGACATCATGGTCGACATCGTCGCGCGCGCTGCAGAGCAGTTGTTCATCCCGCTCACCGTGGGTGGTGGTGTTCGCGACGCCGATGCCGCTCGCCGCCTGTTGCGTGCCGGGGCAGACAAGGTGAGTGTCAACACTGCTGCGGTACAACGACCCGAATTGATCTCCGACATTGCACTCGATTTCGGCAATCAGTGCGTGGTGTGTGCAATCGATGCCAAGCGTCGAGTCGACTCGGGTGCAGGCCGTCGCGTTGGCGATGATGACCGCGCGACAAGCAACTACGAGGTCTATTTGCACGGCGGGCGAACCGCAACGGGCATCGATGCCATCGAGTGGGCGAGTCGTGCCGTGGCACTTGGCGCCGGAGAGATTCTTCTCACGTCGATGGATCGCGACGGCACACGTGCGGGCTTTGATCTTGAGCTGACACGCGCCGTGGCAGACGCCGTCGATGTTCCGGTGATTGCCAGCGGTGGGGTTGGGGCGCTCGATCACTTGGCTGACGGTGTGCTCATCGGTGGTGCCGATGCCGTGCTCGCTGCGTCGATTTTTCACTTCGGCGAATTCACCATCGCGCAGGCCAAGGCGGCGATGGCGGCACGCGGAGTGCGCGTGCGACCCGCG
>CAYFNN010000103.1:0-4702 GCA_964344465.1 uncultured Bifidobacterium sp.
GCCAGCACCCACACGGGGAGCCTCCCCCGCCCTGACGACCTCATCAAGACGATGTGGGCCCTCGGCGACGGCGTTCCCGTCGACCCGACTGCACTTGAAACGCGGTTCCACTCGGCAATCGATGAGATCGTCCGCAAGCAGGTAGCCGCGGGTGTCACCGTCATCAACGACGGCGAGATGACCAAGCCCTCGTACGCCACCTACGTAAAAGATCGCCTCTCCGGGTTCAACGGCGAGAGCATCCGCAACTACCACTTCCAGGACTTGGTCGACTACCCGCGCAGCGCGGAGGCCGTGAACGAAAACCCGGGCCGCCAGAAGCGCAATGCCCCCGCATGCACCGGGCCAATCGAGGTCGTTGACCGTCGGTCGGCAGTCCGTGACATGGAGTGGCTGTCGGCCGCCGCCAAGAAGCACGGGCACGAGCGCATTTTTACGAGCGCTGCTTCGCCCGGCGTGATCTCCATCTTTTTTGCCAACCAGTACTACAAGACGCAGGAAGAGTACGTGTTCGCAATCGCCGAAGCGATGCGACACGAGTATGAGGCAATCGCCAATGCTGGCGCCGTCGTGCAGCTCGACTGCCCCGATCTCGCGATGGGTCGTCACTCGGCCTATGCGTCGCTCTCACTCGCTGAGTTCCGCAAAACCATTGCGCTCAACATCGAGGCGCTGAATCACGCGGTTCGCAACATCCCCGAGCAGCAGCTGCGTATGCACCTGTGCTGGGGCAACTACCCCGGGCCGCACAACCACGACGTGCCGATCAACGACATCATCGACATCGTGTGGAAGGCCAAACCACCGACGGTGTTGTTCGAGGGTGCCAATCCTCGCCACGCGCACGAGTGGTCGGCGCTGAAAGAGTCTGGGGTGCCGTCACACAAGACGATTTGCCCGGGCGTCATCGAGCCGCAGTCGAACTACATCGAACACCCCGACCTCATCGCCCAACGACTCGAGCAGTGGGCTGAAGTTGTCGACCCAGAACGTCTCATGGCCGGCGTCGACTGCGGCTTCTCCGTGCACGTCGGCATCAAGAACATCGACCCCGACGTGGTGTTTGCAAAACTCGCCTCCCTCGCCAAGGGTTGCGAGATCGCAGGCAAACGGCTGTTCAAGTAACGCCACGTCGTCGCGCTTCGCACCCGACCGCGCGGCGCTTTGTCACGAAAGGAAAGACCCCGGCCCACCGAAGTGGAACCGGGGTCTCCCCTGCACGAACCGAGGCTCGTGCTGCAATCTTCGGGTCGTTCGACCCGAACGAGCTTGTTAGGCGTTGTCCTTCGGCTGGTAGAGCATGCCGATGAACCATCCGTAGATGAGGTGCCAGATGAGGATGCCCGCGGGGAGCTTCCAGCCATCAGGGCCGTCGAAGAGGAACAGGCCGTAGCCCTGCTCCGCCACGTAGGCGTATGGCACCAGCACGCCGGCGCTGATGATCGTCATGACCACGCCGTATGCGAGGCCCTTTGCTACGTGACCCTTCAGCGGAATCGCCTGGTGGGCGAAGATGCCAAAGAGCATTGCAAAGACGATGCCGTTCACGAAGTGCAGCGCCTGACCCGAGAAGAACAACCAGCCGGCGTTAGTACCAGCAATGGTGAAGTCCGGGTTGAAGTAGCTGCCCCAGCTTGGGCCGTTGATTCCCAAGGCGAGCGCACCGTTGTACATCGGCCACGGGAGGGTCGGAAGACCCACTGCCGGGAAGACGTACCCGAAGTACGTGCCTAGTTGCGTTGCAATCACACCGATGACGGCGAGACCGCCGACAGGGTGGGCTGCAACCCAGTTATGCCAGCGCTGTGAGGCGCGAGGCGCAAGTGATGCCATTTCGAATTACCCCCATATGTGAGTGGTGCTGGCGGATACCAGCTCCTTTCACGACAGTACGAAGTACGGGGGTGAAGCGGGGTCGTTGTCACGGGATTGCAACAATGCACTGCGATCGGCATCAAACCGCGCAACCACGCCACTTTGCGACTCGCAGCGGCGAAGCGCCACTCGAAATAGCCCGAGGTGTAGGTCAGCGCGCAGGTGGCTGATAGTCGATATTGCGGTCGACGTTCATGTACACGTCGATGCCAATCGGATCCGTCTGCTCTTCGACGAGGTGCCCGAGCAACCCCGCGCAGCGTGCAAGCAGCGCGACCCCTCGCAGCACCCCCATCGGCAACTTGAGATCAGCAAGCACCGCACCACATACCCCTGCCCCGTTCAGCGGCAGCGTTTTGCCGAGCACCGCGGGCGCCACTCTTCCGAGTGCAGCGAACAATTCAAGATGCGGTCCATAGGTGCCGTGTTGCTTGGCGAGGGCAAACAGCACGGGCGTGCGCGGGTCTTGCACCTTGTGCACCGGGTGACCGAGCCCCGGCACAAATTTGCCGGCCGCCTTGCGCGCGGTCATGACTCGGGTCGCGAGCTCGTCCCACTGTGCCTCGCTCGTGGGCATCGTCGTGACGCCAGCCAGTTGTTCGGCCAGGAAGTTTGCGCAGTCCTCGGTGACACCGAGAAAGCGTGAGCCACCACCGAGCAACCCAGCAGCAAGCGCGCCTTGCAACGAATCAGGGGCGCTTGTGTAGGTGAGACGCGCAGCAATTGCCGTCGGGGTGAAACCATGATCGGCAAGCGCGGTCAACACCGCTTCGAACATGACGAGTTCAGACTTCGATGGACGGCGCTTGGTGATGAGCCAGAACGCCAGCTCGCCGAATGATGTCTTGCCGAGAAGTTCGCTGGCAAGGTCGTGGCCGAGCAACGTGATGGTGTCGGCGTTCGAGGTGCCGAGCCCCGTGCGATAGGTGTCTTTGGTCATCGTGGTGATTCCTCCTGCGTGGTGTTACGCGGGCTTAGAGAGCCAGCGGCGAATTTCATCGGTGTGTTCACCCAAAAGAGGCGGCGGCAGCTCGTACCGCAACTCCGCGTCGCTGAAGTCGATTGGATTGCGAATGAGCGTGACTTCTCGTTCGCCCTCGCCTACGGTCACACGCGGCTCAAGCCCAAGTCGCTCCGCGAGTTCGACACCGTCTCCAATTGAGTTAATTGGCCCGCACGGCACGCCGACCTTATTCAGGGCGATGAAGAGGTCGTCTGCTGGCCACTGTGCGAGCTTTTCTAGGAGGAATGGTCGCAACTCTTCTCGATTTTTCGTGCGATCGGCGTTGATGCGAAAACGTGGGTCATCGGCAAGATGTGCGATACCGAGCACCTCACACAACGAGCGGAACTGCTTGTCGTTACCTGCAGCGATGATGAGGTCACGGTCTTTGGTTGGCATGGCTTCATACGGAAAGAGCGACGGATGCGCGTTGCCCATGCGAAACGGCACCACGCCGGCTGCGGCATATGCACCCGTTTGATTCACAAGCCCCGACATAGCCGAGGACAGCAGGTTCACTTCGATGTGTTGACCCTTCCCCGTTGCCTGGCGCTGGTTCAGCGCGGCGAGCACACCAATGGTGCCGTGTAAGCCGGTCATCACGTCGAACACCGAGATACCTGCGCGGAATGGTGGACCATCTGGCTCGCCGGTGAGACTCATCAACCCCGACACTGCCTGCACGATGAGGTCGTAACCCGGCAGCCATGCACCTTCGGCCGTACCAAAACCGCTGATTGATAGATAGATGAGCCGCGGGTTCACTTTCGCGAGAGACTCATAATCGAGTCCGAATTTCGCCATGCCGCCTGGCTTCATATTTTCCAGCGCAATGTCGGCACGACGCGCTAACTCCACAGCAAGTTCGCGATCTTCGGCTTTCGAGTAATCGAGCACGATCGATTTCTTGTTGCGGTTAATCGACATGTAATAGGTGGCGACGCCATCCTTGGTCGGCGGCACCCAAGTGCGAGTGTCGTCGCCAGCCGGGCCTTCCACCTTGATGACGGTGGCACCCATGTCGGCAAGCAGCATCGAGCAATACGGTCCGGCGAGAACGCGCGAGTAGTCGGCGACGAGCAGCCCCTCAAGCGGGCGTCGTGCGGCGCTCACGCGACCAACCGGTGCTGCCCGGTGCTCAGCGGTAGTTGTTGTTGCTGGTGTGATCGCCTGCGAGCCAGCGCTTCAACGTCGCGTGCGCATCTTTGCGGCGGTCGGCGTTGATTTTCTCCGCGCCGGGTGCGTCGCAGGTGAACTCGAGCAACATGCCATTGGGGTCTTCGGTGTAGAGCGAACGGCAGTAGCCGTGCTCAAGCACGTACGTGCCTTCTGGCTTCCACTTGGCATCTTGCAGACGCTTGTGAATCGACTCCTGTGCATCCTTGCTCACGTTGAGTGCGATGTGGCGGAAAGGCGATGGAGTCAGCGGTGGATCGAATTCGTCCTGGTCCTTCTTCTCTGCGAACTGGAAGAACGCAAGAGCGCTGCCGTCAGGCATACCGAAGAAGCAGTGGCAGTACACGCGCACCGCACCGAACAGTTCATCGGCTTCAGACCATGTGGCAACCAGCGGAAGCCCGACGATGTCCTCGTAGAACTTGCGGGTGGCCTCGAGATCTTTGGACAAATACGCCGTGTGGTGGAGGCGTACGGGCGCTTGAGTCGCCATGGTGTTCCCCTTCTTGTAAGACCCCAGTGGTTCTGGCGTCGCTTGACCTATTCAACCACGCTGCTACCAGGAGGGAGAAGCCCGAGGGTCAGCCGCGCAGGGTGCAGCCGAGTTTCTCGGCCGCTGCGATGCACGCCGAGCGCGTGGTCGCCACT
>CAYFNN010000104.1:0-4655 GCA_964344465.1 uncultured Bifidobacterium sp.
CGCGAGAGCGAAAACCCCGCATGGCAACGAGCGTATCTCGCCGTAGGTTGTCTGAGTGACGCAACCACTCGAGCGCGCCTTGCATGAAATGCACGAACACCTGTGGGATGACGATCGTTCGATGGTGCGTCTCTACGGATTATTTCTGGTCCGCGAAACTGCACTCGGCGCGTTTCTTGATCTGGAAAACGGCAATGTTGAACGAGCGCAACGAGCGCTACGTGAAGTGCTGAAGCATCAGTACGCAGTTGATAGCGACCCCCGCTGGGCCGGAACTTTCAAGACTCATGCGGCCCAGCCAGACGCTGGCACTCTCGATCTCGACAACAAACCTCGTGATCGAGAGTGGCGCGACTACGACCCGAATTGGCGACAGTTCATGGCGATGATTCTCGAGATCATCACTCGCTTGTACGGCCATGTGCTGAGCGAGTCGCTCGTCGCCTCGCTGCGGGCCGCCGTGCAGCTCGCAGTGCGCAGCGAGCCGGTCGACCGAGTGTCGCCGACCTATTCGAACATCGCTTTGCTGCAGGCCTGGCTCTGCGACATCACCACCGACAATGCAAACCCATGGCTGCAGGGCGTGGCTGGTCAGGTCGCCGTCGACCGTGACATCGCGGAATACAACTCGCCAACCTACGACGCTGTCTCCCTGCTCGCCGCCTGCTTACTCGTCGACTATTCGCGTACAGACGACGCACGTCGTTTGGGAGGCACCGTGACAACGTGCGTCACTCAACGAATCTCGCAGATCTGGCACCCGCGATTCGGGCTGCAAGCCGGACCCTATTCGCGCGCCTACGGTGCCGACCCAAGAAAGTACATCTGTTTGATGTCGGTACTGATGGGCGCACTCGACGTGCCGGCGGCAGGGCCAGGTCGGCTCGATGAGAACACGACGCATGTTCATGACCTCTATTTCTGGCCAGTCTTTCGTCGCGTGTGTGGCGGACTTCGCTCGATGCTTGCTCCCGCTTCGGTGGATCAGGCACGTCGCTACGAACATCGATGTGGTGAAGTGCACTCGATTTCACTCCTTGAGCCGAACGCTGCCATCGGGTGGGAAACTGGTCGCCGGCAGCGATTCGCCCTCGATCAATATGCTCCGTTTACCTACTACTCAGTCGATGGTTTCCTCGCCCTGCGTGCACGCGGCGACACCGACTGGGTTGACGTCGAAGAAGTCGATCGTCACGTTTATCGAATTCGAACGCAGCGACGCATGAGCCCCGATGTAACCCACGAGACGGCCGCCCTCACCGTGGTGGCGTCAAAGTCGCCGGTCATCAACGACAACGAGTTGCTGTTTGGTGAGGTGACGCTGCAGTTTCCGGGCATCGTCATCGAGGTACGAGTTGCTCCGCCAAGTGGCTGACGTGCATCGCCGAACGGCTGATGCACATCGCCGAACGGCTGGGTCGTTAATGGATGATCTTGGAAATCGGCAACTCGAGAATGTCGGTTGCGCCAGCGTCTTTGAGGGCCGGAATCACCGTGTTGACATGGCGCTTCTCGACTACTGACTCGACCGCCCAGTCGCCTGACGCGAGTTTTGACACTGTCGGCGACTTTGCTGCAGGCAGAACTTTCAACACGTTGGCGTAGCTCGCATCGCTTACATTCAGCTTTACCAGCACCTTGCCACGCGCTTCGAGCGAGCCCTCAAGCAAGGTGAGTAACTGCGTCATGGCATGGCGCTTTGCAGGATCGGCTGCAGACGCCGGGTTGGCGATGAACTCGGTATGGCTCACCAAGATGGTGTCGATGATTCGCAGACCTGCTGCGCGCAGCGCCCGACCGGTTTCAGTGAGGTCAACAACACAATCGGCGATGTCTGGAATCTTGGCTTCGCTCGCCCCGTACGAGAGTCGAACATCGGCTTTGATGCCGCGATCGGCGAAGAATTTGGCCGTAAGGCGCGGATATTCGGTGGTTACCCGAACGCCCTGCGGCAAGTCGGTGACTGACTGAAACGGCGAATCGTTTGCGACGGCAACGACGATGCGCACCGGGTCGTTGGTGGCTTTGGAGTAGTTCAGCAAACCAAGCGACTGCACCTCGGCGCCGGTTTCTTCAATCCAGTCACGACCAGTGATGCCGATGTCGAAGAGTCCTTCTGCGACATAGCTGGCAATCTCCTGCGGTCGGAGAATTCGCACTTCACTCACGCGCGGGTCGGCGATGCTGGCGCGATAATCGACCTGCGACGAACGCTTCACTGTCAGGTCGGCGGCATCAAACAGCTCAAACGTTGCTGATTCGAGCGAACCTTTGGGAAGCACCAGGCGCAACATGGTCGTTTCAGGCTAACGACGACGGCAACCGCGCACCGTTCGCCCACGCGCTCGCCGACATCGGCGACTTGCCCGCTGGTTGCACGGTGATGAAGCGCACGGCAACGTCGCCGCACGCCACGACGACTCCCTCGCGGTCGCGCGTCAGCACCGAGCCGGGTAGACCAGATGTTGCCTCAGCACTGGCCGCCAATAACCGAACGCGAGTCTCTTCGCCGTCGGCAGAACGATACGAAAACCACGCCGTCTCAAGTCGGGTGAGAGCGACGATCTGTTTCGCCGTCATGGTGAACTGAATCTGGAGTTCGCTTGGTTTGATTTTCGCGGCACGTGTTGCTTCACCCGTCTGTGGCTGACCCTGCCCACAGCCTTGTGTGACCGCGCGCACCAGCGGACCCAACGAGGCCTCGACTAGTTCGCTGCGCAGTGACGAAAGGGTATGGTCTGGCCGAATCGGCACGACTACACGATCGAACACTTCGCCGGTATCGAGACCCTCCTCAACGCGCATGATGCAGATACCTGTCTCCGAATCGCCCGCGAGTAATGCACGTTCAACCGGAGCCGCACCACGCCACCGCGGCAACAGCGAGAAATGCACGTTGATCATCGGAATGATTTTCAACAATCCGACCGGAAGAATGTGCCCGTACGCCACGACCACCCCAAGGTCGGCGCCATGCAGTATCGATTCGCCGAGTTCGTCGGTTACCGCGAGCCCGAGTTCCTGTGCCGCCAATTTGACCGGACTCGCCGATAGTGCCGAGCCCCGACCACGCCGCTTGTCAGCAGCGGTCACAACTAGTGGAATCTCAACACCTGCTGCATGCAGCGCTCGCAGCGGGGCCACCGCAACCTCGGGAGTGCCGAGAAAGACGACACGACGTGCTGCCCCTACTGGCAACTTGGCGAGTTGAGTCACGGGCGAGTTTGTGTCACACCAACTTCAGATGTGCTGGCTCGGCATCTCTCGGTGCATTTTCCCGTGCGCGATACAAGCGGACTGCCTCTTTGCGCTGATCTGCAGTCATGCGATCGAACATCAATACGCCATTGAGGTGATCGATTTCGTGCTGGAACAATCGCGCCAGCAACTCATCGGCTTCAATTTCCACCTGATTACCGTCGAGGTTGATGCCGCGCACGAGCACCTTCTTGGGGCGCAGCATCTCCACATACAAACCAGGGATTGAGAGACACCCTTCGTCGTACACCCACTCACCGCTTGACTCCACGATCTGCGGGTTGAGGATGACCTTTCGCTCTTCGTCGATGTCATAGACGAATACCTGTCGCTGCACACCAATCTGCGGAGCCGCGAGCCCGATGCCCGGAGCGTCGTACATCACTGTGAACATCTCGTCGGTCAGTCGCACGAGCTTTTCGTCGATATTGGCCACGGGCTCGGCCACCGCCTTCAGCACGGGGTCGCCGAAGGTGCGAATTTCATATGTCACGCTGTGTAAGGCTACCGATGGCAATGTCGACGTCTGACCACTACTTCAGCTCACAACCGACGTCTGAGCACGACGAGACGACACATCGAATCATCGTGCGCAAATTGGAGATGCTGCTGGCCGGTGATCGTGGCGTTTTCAACAAAGGGGAACTCGATTGGGGCACGCGTGTGCTCATCGAGAACGCCGCGGTGCCGAGTGGCGGCGTTCTGCTCGATCTCGGGTGCGGAAGCGGTGCCATCGCGGTAGCGCTTGCCAAACTTCGTCCAGATGCAGAGGTGTGGGCTGTTGATGTCAACGAGCGCGCCATCGCGGTGACTCGCCGAACCGTTGAACTCAACGCACTCACGAATGTGAAGGTTGCACTCGCTCACGATGTGCCGGCTGACCTTCGATTTGATGGCATCTGGTCGAATCCGCCGATTCGCATCGGCAAAGATGCGCTACACGAATTGCTTGGCCACTGGCTGAACCGGCTTGCGGATGGCGGTTCTGCCGATCTCGTGGTCCACAAGAATTTGGGCTCCGATTCACTGGCGCAGTGGCTGGTATCGCAGAGTTTTGCGGTCGTGCGGGTTTCCAGCAAACAGGGCTATCGAGTGCTCCGCGTTACAAGAACCTAATCATCGCGGCGGTCGCCGCGAGAGAAATGCCATGCAACGAGATAATGGCCGTGAGCAGCATTCGCGTGTTCTGTGCGATCTCCGCGCGCAACGACTCACCCAACGCAGCAATCTCCGCACGCAGAGACTTCTCCATCGCCGCCATATCCGCACGCAGAGACTTCTCCATCGAAGCCATGTCCGCCCGCAACGAACGATCCATCTCCTTCATCTCCGCGCGCAACGACTCACCCAACGCAGCAATCTCCGCACGCAGAGACTTCTCCATCGCCGCCATATCC
>CAYFNN010000105.1:0-4609 GCA_964344465.1 uncultured Bifidobacterium sp.
GCGCAGTTCAATATGACCGGCCAACCGGCAATCAGCCTCCCGTTGGGCCGCACCGCAAGCGGTCTGCCAATTGGTGTGCAGCTCGTCGCGGCATACGGCCGTGAAGACCTCTTGATTCGGGTGGCGTCGCAACTCGAGGCAGCCGCGCCGTGGAAGGGTTTTACGCCGACTGCACTCGACTGAGGCAAGGGCGGTAATCTCACGTCATGCGTGTACGCGTCGACGAAGCCTCGTGCCAGGGTCAACAGATGTGTTCGATCGCCGCGCCAGACGTCTTCGGTAGTGACGAACTCGGTCATGCCGTGGTGTTGATTGCCGGAGAAATTCCCGAGGCGCTGCACGCCAAGGTGCGGCGCGCACAGGCCAACTGCCCCGAAGACGCCATCATCATCGAGGACTAACCATGACAACGGTCGAAGAGAATTCGGGGCCAGTCAACGATCCGACCACCGACTACAACATCTTCGACGAGCAGTTCGTTCGCGACCCGTACCCGACGATGAGCGAAATCCGCGAGTCGAAGTGTCCGATTGCCCACACCAACCGCTGGGGTGGATCGTGGTTTCCGACGCGTTACGAAGATGTCGTCGCCATTGCCCAGGAACATGAGATTTTCACGTCACGCAGCATCACCGTTACGGCGAGCCCACTCGCCCAAGCCGAGGGCCCCTATGCAGGCATCGCTGCGCCACCGATTACCAGCGACCCACCCGACCATCACTGGCATCGCCGACTGATCTTGCCGGTCTTCGCACCACAATCGGTGGCGAAGTACGAACAGGGAACCCGCGACTTGTGCAACCGACTGATTGACGGGTTCATCAACAACGGCGAAGCCGACGCGGGCACCGACTACGCCCAGCAAATCCCCGTGCGAGTGATCTCGGCGATGCTCGGCGTGCGCGACGACATGGCAGATGAGTTCGTCAGTTGGGTGCGCGGGGTTCTCGAGGTGGGTCTCACCGATCCGGTGGTGCGGCTCGAGAACCGACGCAAGATCATCAACTTCTTCCGCGAAGAACTCGAAGACCGAAAAAAGAACCCGCGACAAGACGACCTCATCACCGACCTGCTGAATTCGGGCGACAAGTATCCCGTCACCGATCAGTACGTGCTCGGCGTGTGCAACCTGATGCTGGTCGCAGGAATCGACACCACGTGGAGCGCCATCGGTTCGTCGCTTTGGCATCTGGCGCAGCACCCTGAGCACCGCCGACAGTTGCGCGAAAATCCCGAAGTATGGCCGACCGCAATCGAGGAACTTCTGCGCGCCTACTCACCCGTCACGATGGCGCGCATCGTGGATCGCGATACCGAGTTTCAAGGCTGCCCAATGAAGGCCGGTGACCGCATCTTGATGGCGTTTCCTGCCGCCAACCGCGACCCACGTCAGTTTGAGAACCCTGACGAAGTGATTCTCGACCGCCAGCGCAACCGCCATGTGGCCTTTGGCTCGGGTATCCATCGTTGTGCTGGGTCGAATCTCGCCCGGCTTGAGCTGCGAGTCGCCCTTCAGGTGTGGCTCGAGCGAATCCCCGAGTTTTCGCTGATTGACCCTGCGGCGGTCACCTGGGCAGGCGGGCAAGTGCATGGCCCGCGTGTGTGCCGCGTGCGGTTCTAAACGCGAAACTCCACCTGGCCGTCGCGTTCAACAGTTTCATACACACGAATCGCAACGCGCGCCGGAGTCGCTACAGCAGCGCCAGAGACGACGTCGAATCGTCCATTGTGCTTCGGGCACTCGATGATGTTTCCGTCGACGAATCCGTCTGCGAGATGTGCCTTGCCGTGGGTGCATAGACCGTCGATGACGTGGCATTTACCGTCGCCAGATTTCACCACCGCATAAGTATTGCCATCGCAGTCGAAGCGTCGAACGTCGTTGACAGCTATGTCGTTCGCCGAGCCGGCGGAAATCCAGCGCTCGGTCATTGAGCCGGGTTCGCCACGGGCAGCTCGCGGCGGATGAAGAAGGATTCATCTCGCGCCTGCTTGCGGAGCGCCGAAACTGCTTCTCGTAATGCAGACCACAAGCTCGGGTACGGCGCAGGAAGTTCCGCTTTCACGGTGTCGTGCAGTCGCTTGAGTTGGTGAAACGGCACCGACGGATACAGGTGGTGCTCGATGTGGTAATTCATGTTCCAATAGATCCAACGGTTGATCGGGCCCATGTAGATGGTGCGGGTGTTGAGACGGTGATCGGTGACATCCTCGGCGAGGCCGGCATGTTGTGTCACCCCGAGAATCAGCATGTAATAGCGGCCGTAGAGGCTCGGCAGTACCGCATACATCAGGGGCTCGAACGAACGAAGTGCAATTGCCAACCCGAACACTGCAACTATTACGAGCAGATATACCCGTGACGACCACGTAGAGATTTTCAACGTGTCTTCGGGTTGGTAGTCGCGTTGATCTGCCGGGAAGATTCCGACCGCATTGCGCAGCAACTTCTTGAGTTCCACGAAGACACCCGTGATGCCGACCATTTCCAAGACATATCGAAAGACCGGAATCTCACGCTTGAAGGAGATTTCGTTGTCGCGACCCACGATGATGGTGTCGCTGTGGTGCCGGGCATGGCTCCAACGCCACGACTCGGGCTCACGAAACACCATGAACGAAGCAATGAAATAGACCACGTCGTTCATCCATTTGGTGCGAAATGCCGTGCGGTGGCCGCACTCGTGCCAGCGTGAGTCACTCATCGAGCCGTAGAGCAACCCATAGGCGGCGAAGGCCGGAACCGCCCACCAGGAACCCCATGCGAGGTGCCCCAGCCAGCCCGTGATGCCCAAGGCGGCAAACCAGCTGGCGACGTGCAGGCCCGCCCACAGGTCGTTGCGCTGCATCATGGCTCGCATCGCCTCGCGGTCCACTCGGGGCTTGAACCAATCGGCTTCCACGAGGCCTTGGGAGGCGGCAGTTGCGGCGCTTGGCCCGCCGACGGTGTAGTCGCGCATGCCATCAAGATACCCGTCGCACCCCTCAAGAGACCATCCGAGCCAGCCAGAGCATCACCCAGTAATCCACCACCCGTGTAATAGGGTGGGTCACCTATGAAGAAAAATGAACTCATCAACGCAGTAGCAATCCACTCGGGTGTCGAGAGGAAAGTGGCGAAAGCCGTCATCGAGGGAACCGTCGATGTCATCCTGGCCAACGTGGCCAAGGGTGAGATCGTCAACATCTCGGGCTTCGCCAAGTTCTTCAAGAAGAAGCGCCCGGCACGCATTGGTCGTAACCCGGCCACTGGCGAGCAGATCCAGATCAAGGCGAAGACCGTCGCCAAGATCACCGCACTCAAGGGCTTCAAGGATGTTGCACTCGGCGCCGTCGCTGCACCGAAGTTGAACACCACGCACAAGCCCGCGGCTGCCGCGAAGAAGCCCGCTAAAAAGAAGCGCTAACCCGCTCTTTCTTCGTCGCCGGCGGCGGCACGTGCGAGTAGTCGCGCTGCCCCGCCGGCGCGAGGGTTCTCTATGACCCTCGCGTCTCGCTCCGAGTGGAGTCTTGACTCCTCGGTTCGCTATCTCAATCACGGCTCGTTCGGTGCTGTCCCCCGCGAAGTCGCCCGCGTGCAAGACGCGATTCGCAGCGAGATGGAGCACAACCCGAACCAGTTCTTTCGTTCTCGTCTGCCTGCGCTGCTCGCCGATGCTCGCGCAAAATGTGCGGCGTCGCTCGGTGTAACCGCCTCAGAACTCGCGTTCGTGCCCAACGCCTCGCAAGGCGTGATCACGGCCGCCGCATCGGTGGTGCGACGCGGCACGTCGATTGCAACCATGTCATCGAACTACGGCGGAGTCGTGCTCGGCTTGCGGTCGCTTGCCCGTCGCGCCGATGCCAGGCTGCGCGAATTGCCGGCGTTGCCACCGTCGCAGGCGACACCAACAACGTGCGTCGCGGAGGTGGTCGACCAACTCGGCGACGCTGACGTGCTCGTCATTGACCACATCGTGGCGACGAGCGCGCAGTTGAACCCCGTCGCGGAGATCGCAGCTGCTGTGCGCGTGGTGCGGCCCGAATGTTTCATCGTGGTCGATGCAGCACATGTCGCAGGGCAACTCGTGCCGGCGATTCCGCCTGGCATAGATGCGTGGGTCAGCAATTTTCACAAGTGGGTCGCCGCACCGCGACCGTCGGCCGCGCTGGTTGCCTGCTCGCCTCGCGCACGCAGAGCGCTCGAACCCCTCGCCGGAAGCTGGAACGCCGAGCGCGGATTTCCGCTTTCGTTCGACACACAAGGCACCGCAGATTTATCGGCATATCTCGCGACACCGTCGGCGATCGAATTTCTCTCGCGATGGACGTGGGCCGAACGTGACGCCCACTGCCGCCATGTCGTCGGATCGGCTGCCGAGATGCTGGCTAGTGCATGGGGCGTTGAACTGCCTACGCACCGCGACGTGCGGGCGCCGTACATGCGCATCGTGCCACTGCCAGGTGCACAACGGCTCGACACGAAGGCGGAGGACTCGTTGATTGTCGCGGCTCGCGAACAACTGCACGCCGAGATTGCCGTCACGAGCCCAGGCGGCGTTACGGGCGTGCGCTTGTCGGCATTTCTCTACAACGAGGTCGCCGACTACGAATGCCTCGTGGGCCTGCC
>CAYFNN010000106.1:0-4544 GCA_964344465.1 uncultured Bifidobacterium sp.
TTCTGCACGTCGCCGCCGACATCAAGTCGGTGCTCGAAGAAGCAACCGAGTTGCGCCGAGAACGCGACCACTACGTGCAGGAGTGGATGGACAACGTCGGCGAGGGGATTCCCGGATACGTCACGCCCAAGGTGGCAATCGGCGCAATCGTCGGCAACGACGACGGTGAGATCTTGCTGGTGAAGCGTGCACCGAGCGGTGTGTGGTTGTTTCCTTCCGGGTGGGCCGACGTGGGGTACTCGGCCGCGGAAGTCGTCATCAAAGAAGTGCGCGAGGAGACCGGCATTGATGCCGAGCCGGTGCAGCTGCTCGGTGTCGTCGACGGCATGCGGATGGGCTTCACCAAGTTCGGCATGTACATGCTGCTTTTCCATTGCCGAGCTACAGGCGGTGAACTCATACCGCATCCGCTGGAGACCGACGGGTGCGGGTGGTTTGCGCGAGACAAACTGCCGACGCCCACCGTCGGTGCGGAGTGGTGGGGCGAGCGTGCCTTTGCGGCGATCGATGGCAAGTCGTTCACCGCCTCGTTCGATGTGCCGCGTTCACCTGTGTGGCGCGGCGACGCCGAGGTGTAGTTACTCGGAGTTTTGTTCGCGCAAGAAACGTTCGACTTCGTCGACTAGTTCTGCTGCATCCTTGTCGGATGTGTCATCGCCGAAGTCGATCTGCAGCTGATCGTCATTCACCTCGTCGCTGAGCAACATGCCGGAGTCGGTGGCGTTCTCTAGGCGTTCGACGTACTCGACGAGGTCTTCATCTTCGTTGACCAACGAGTTGACCTGTTCTTCGTATCGCTCGATGAGGTGCATGACGGCGCCGACTGGTGCGGGCGTGCCGATCATCTCGCAAGCGCGACGCATGAGCGCGAGCGAGGCCTTTGGCGACGGCACTTGGGATGCATAGGCGGGGACCGCCGCCCACAGGGAGGCTGAAGGGAGTGCGGCCCGAGAAAACTCGTCGTGCAGCACGCCGATGATGCCGGTCGGGCCTTCGTAGCGGGAGCGGCGGAGGTTGTATCGCTCGATCAAGTCGGAGTCGGTGGCGGTGCCGATGAGTTGCACTGGCCGTCGGTGGGCCACGTCGGCAAGCAGCGCCCCGAGCGTGAGGTACATCTTGGACTCGAAGTGTTCGGCGACGGCGAGCAGGTCGCGGGAGAAGCGTTTCCACTGCAAACTTGGCTCCGGGCCGAGCGAGAGAATGACGTCGCCACCTGCTCCGCTCACGTACCACAGGGTGACGGTGGGCCAGACGATCTTTCGCTCGCCGCTGTCACCCAGCCTGACCTGCGGGCGAATAGTTGCAAAGTCGGTGTACGGCTCGGGGTTGATTTCTGCGAGCGGTGTCGCCGACCAGCCCTCGATGAGGTGGCGAACCGCGCTGGAGGCAGCGTCGGCGGCGTCGTTCCAACCGGTGAATGCACTGACGAAGGTGGGGTTTCGCAGGGACGGCTTCGACAACCAGTTCACTGAAGCCGGTGTTGCCATTACGACCTGAACCCTATCCGAGCAGTGCCGCGCAATACACACCGAAACTCGCGTCTCGTGTGCTTTGCGCGCGTCAAGTAGTGACGGTCAACGTGCGGCAGTTTCAAAGGGGTACAGTAAGTCTGCGATGTCGCAGGTTTCAGTCGCGCGTGTCGCGTCCGCAGACAACGAAGTGCTTGTTGCATGTCACCGGTTGATACCGCAACTTTCTTCGTCGAGCGCGCCGATCGCGCTGGACGAACTTCGAGAAATCGTCTCGAGTGACACGTCTGTGCTGTTTGCTGCGCGAGTCGACGGCAACATTGTCGGGCTGTTGACTCTCGTGGTGTTCCGTATTCCCACCGCCGTGCGTGCGTGGATTGAAGACGTCGTCGTCGACGAGTCTGCTCGGGGCAAAGGTGTCGGCGAAGCGCTGAATCGAGCAGCACTCGACGAGGCTCGCCGCAGGGGCGCAAAGACCGTCGACTTGACCTCGCGACCTTCGCGCGCGGCCGCCAACCGCTTGTACCAACGCATCGGTTTCGTCGCCCGCGAGACCAACGTGTATCGCTACGAGCTCTAGCCGCACTGGCATGACATGCCGATAATCACCGTGTTTCGCAGCAGGCTGAGGCCTGGTGTACAGGCTCACTACGAGTCGCTGGCCGAAGAAATGTCGGCCCTGGCCCGCGCGATGCCGGGGTTCATCGAAGAAAAGACGTTTACTGCCGACGACGGTGAACGAGTGACCATCGTGCTGTTCGCCGATCGCACGTCACACGAGGCATGGCGCGACCACGAGCGTCATCGACAAGCACAAGCAATCGGTAAATCGGAGTTGTACTCCGAGTACAGCGTGTACAGCGCTGAGGTTGACTACCACCGAGCGTTCTCCAGTGATGCTGTTCGCTAACAGCGAGGTGACGGAGCTTGCTCCGGGTGCGGTGCTGTTGCGAGGGGCAGTCGGTGCTGACGACGAGCGACTTCTTGCTGAGATTAATCGACTCGCCGCGATCTCGCCGTTCCGCAGGGTCGTTACACCGAGTGGTAAACCGATGTCGGTCGAGATCACTAGTTGCGGCGCGGTGGGATGGGTGTCGGACCGTCGTGGTTATAGGTACGAGGCGATCGACCCCGCTACTGGCAACCCGTGGCCACGGATGCCGGACGTGTTCCAAGAGTTTGCGTCACGAGCGGCTGCAATGGCGGGCTACGAGATGTACATGCCAGACACATGCCTCATCAACAGGTACTCAGTCGGAAGCAAGATGGGCATGCACCAAGATCGAGACGAGCAAGATTTTTCAAGACCAATTGTCTCGGTGTCGCTCGGCCTGCCGATCAACTTCAAGTTCGGAGGCTTGTCTCGCGCGGGAGAGGCGGTCAAGGTGCAACTCGTGCACGGCGACGTGGTGGTCTTCGGTGGTCCAGCTCGGCTCGCTTTTCACGGCGTCGGCACCCTACGCAAGGGCAAGCACCCGTTGACCGATGCGATGCGCTACAACCTCACGTTTCGCGCAGCGAGATGATGGTTTCTGCTCGACCGAACCGCGGAGATGGCTCTGGTGATTTTGGTTGTCGTCGTCGGAGAAGTACGTCTAAGACGACGGTGCCCAATAGTGGCATAAACGGTAAATTCTGTCGGAATGAATTGAAGTCGGTACTGGTTGCGATACTGACATATATGGTAAAGGCGACAATAACCGACAAGTGCTTCCTTGAAATGCGGGGGCCAGATAGAAGAACTACTACCGAAAAGAGAGTAGGTATCACAACAGTCTCACTCAAAATGAACCGCAAAATCACCAAATCCACGAGTGAGAAATTGATGTTCTGAGCACCTGTCGTCAAGAATTGGAGTCCGACAAAGTTGGACGCAACCTGACGCAATTCTTGAAGTCGGAAGCTCTGCATAAATGGGCTCTGGCGTCCGAATAGTCCGTCAGTGCGGAAGTAGAAGAGCGTTCTTCCAAGAATCGCACTTAGGATTATTGACATTGGGGCAAAGATAATACCGAGGCGATGACGCATATTGATCCATGAAATCGTCATACCAATTAGCTCTCCAATCAGTAGAGCTATTGCAAGGTGCGGCCGCAATAGCATCAGCATCGTAAGCGAAGAAGCCCGCACAGCGGGCGATTTTTCCGCATAGAACAAGTAAGCCAAGAGCATCATCATTGTTTCGCGGAGCGCAAGCAAAGAGAAGAAGGCTCCGATGAGACCGCACCCCGTTAGATACAGAATTTTCAACTGATCGGCTGGACGAATGCCGTGATAGTGCAACAGGAGCTGGTTAGTTAGCACCAACAAGCAAATAAGTGAAACAATTTTTAGCGCAAGAATCTCGCTGATACCAAGAGTAGCAATTACCACGGCCGGGAGAATGTACGGAAGTCGAGCATTGGTCGGAGGATAGTCATCGAGCCATGACCAGTTGAGAAGAGTTCGAACAATGGTGGTGTGCAAGACCTGGTCGTTTGAATAAAAGCGGTCTTGGGCGTCGACGCCGACAATTACTGCGATGGCAACGACTCCGATTGTCCAGACCACTACTTGCAGTCGCAGGAGAACGTGATGAGGCACGACGGTAAAGAGGGTCGCCCCGATCAAGAGTGCCTGGATTACAAACAACCAAGTTGGCATTTTGACCTCACGTCCGGACGAGGTTGATGTAGTGAGTGTTGCGCATCAGCATGATCGTTCACCTCACGATACGTCGGCGCATTACATGCCGGAGGACGATTCCCGATGTGAAACCTGCGGCCTTGCCCAAGTCCATGGTTATCCCGGTGAGCATGAGGCAGATGACTCGCACAGGCGACTTGAGGAAAAAAGACAAGTTCGCGCTCTTGCGCGACGCAATGATTGTTCGCCCGAACAGGTACGTGATGACGGCACCGACGGAATACTCAACGGGGAGTGTCCCCGAAGCGCTCAGTACGAGTACGACTACTCCGAGCAAGGATCCAAGAAGGTATACGTATGGAACGACGGTGTCGTCTCGGCCAACTGAGGGTCGCGCATAGCGCAGTGATTTCAAAAGGACCCCACTGAGATTGGCGGCAAAGTTGACCC
>CAYFNN010000107.1:0-4528 GCA_964344465.1 uncultured Bifidobacterium sp.
GGCCTTCGACTAAAGAGCGAGTGATCATTCTCGGCAGCGGGCCAAATCGCATCGGACAAGGCATCGAGTTCGACTACTGCTGCGTGCACGCGAGTTTTGCCCTACGGGCCGCCGGCTTTGAGACCGTGATGCTGAACTGCAATCCCGAAACGGTGTCAACCGACTACGACACGTCTGACCGTTTGTATTTCGAGCCGCTCACCACCGAAGACGTACTCAATGTGATTGCAGCCGAAACCAAAGCGGCGGGTCGAGCCCCGAAAGTGATCGTGTCACTCGGTGGGCAGACTCCACTCAAACTGGCAGGCAGTCTGCCGAGTGAGTTGATTGCTGGCACCTCGTCGACCTCCATCGATATCGCAGAGGATCGCGAGCGTTGGAATGAGCTGTGTCATCGACTCGGCATCGCACAACCTCCCGGCGCAACGGCCACCGACCTTGCAACTGCGCTATCGGTGACTGCGCGCGTTGGCTACCCGGTGTTGGTGCGACCGAGCTACGTGCTCGGTGGGCGAGCGATGCGCATCGTGCATGACGACGCCCAACTCACTGAAGCCATGGCGGAAATGGAGCGATTCGGTTCGCTGGGGCGCGAAGGCGGGCTGTCGGCGTCACGCCCAGTGCTCATTGACCGCTTCTTGCAAGACGCCACCGAAGTCGATGTCGATGCCGTGCGTGATGCGTCGGGCGAGGTGTTGATCGGGGGCGTCATGGAGCACGTCGAGGAGGCCGGTATTCATTCAGGTGACTCGGCATGCGCACTTCCACCACAAAATCTCTCGCCGTCCGCCATTGCGACCATCGAGCAATACGTGCGAAAGATCGCGGAGGCACTCGATGTTCGCGGACTCATCAACGTGCAATTCGCCGTTGCCACCGACACGGTGTACGTAATCGAGGCAAACCCGCGGGCAAGTCGCACCGTGCCGTTCGTCGCAAAAGCCACTGGCGTGCCCCTGGCGATGGTGGCAAGTCGCGTGATGCTCGGTGCCAGTCTCGCCCAACTGCGCGACGAAGGCCTCCTGCGTGAGCCAGTGTCGGGGCATGTCAGCGTCAAAGAAGCGGTGCTGCCGTTCTCGCGATTCCCCGAGGTTGACACAACCCTCGGCCCAGAAATGCGTTCAACGGGCGAGGTAATGGGCATCGACACCACGTTCGGTCGAGCCTTCGTGAAGGCTCAGTCGGCTGCGGGCACCGAGTTGCCGAGCTCAGGGCTCGTGTTTTTGTCGCTCAATGATCGCGACAAGACCGCCGCAGCCGAGTTGGGCAAAGCGCTCCTTGAGAGCGGGTGTCGCATCGTGGCGACACGAGGCACTGCTGAAGTGTTGCGCGGTGCCGGAATCGAAGTAGAACGCGAGGTTGGCAAGGTTTCGCAACGCGGGTCGCGCGATGTGACGGGCGACGCTGTGGAATTAATCGAGCGTCGAGAAATCGTGTTCGTCATCAACACGCCGCAAGACAGCGGTACGCATCGTGACGGCGAGGCCATTCGCAAGGCCGCCAACGTCAACGGTGTCGCGTTAGTCACGACCGTACGTGCGGCGCGGGCGGCCGTGCAGGGCATGCGTGAACGCGCCGCAGAGCCACTGGGCATTCGATCGTTGCAGGAATACCACGGGACAACCGCGTAATGTTGCCCGCCGTACGCGTCGGGTCGGTGCAACTGCGCAACCCGGTGATGACGGCAGCGGGCACCGCCGGATATTCCGACGAACTGTCTGCCTATGTCGACTTGTCGTCGCTCGGCGCGGTGGTCGTGAAGTCTCTGGCTCCATTCGCCTGGCAAGGCAACCCGCCGCCGCGCGTGCACGCAATTGATGCGGGAATGATCAACGCCGTCGGGCTACAAGGCGAAGGTGTCGACGCGTGGATTCGCCACTCGCTGCCTCGGCTCACTGCACGCCGCGCGACAATTGTGGCGAGCATCTGGGGTTTTCGATCCGCAGAATTCGCCCAGGCAGCGGCAGCGCTCGCAACAGTGGCACCACAACTTGCGGCCGTCGAAGTGAATCTCTCGTGTCCGAATCTTGATCATGCACGCACGATGATCGCCCATGACGCAGCGCTTGCCAGCGATGTAGTCGCCGCAGTGCGTTCGGCGTTGCCGCCGACATTGCCCGTCTGGGCGAAGATGAGCCCCAACACCGATCGTCTGGTGTCGGTGGCCGACGCAGTGGCGCAGGCCGGTGCTGAAGCGCTCGTCTTGGTCAACACGGTGCTCGGCATGGCAATCGATACGTCGACGCGACGCCCCGTCTTGGGTAACGGCGGTGGCGGGGTCAGCGGCAGCGCCATTCATGCGGTCGCAGTACGGAGTGTGTTCGATGTACATGCGGCACTTCCGGCCGTGCCCATCGTTGGTGTCGGGGGAATCTCGCATGCCGACCACGCCGTCGAGCTGATGATGGCGGGGGCTAGTGCTGTACAGGTGGGCACTGCCACGTTCGCAAACCCTCGTGCTGTGACCAACATCATTCGCGGGTTGCACCGCTGGGCACGACATCACGGCGTGCACGATTGGAAAGAGGTCGTCGGGGCAGCGCACTAGCGTCGTGTCATGGCAGTGTCGCCAACAGTCTCTGTGAGTCGCGCTGACGCGCTCGCGCAGCTTGCGGCCCACCGCGCGGCGCTGCACGAGGTCATCCGCACGGTTGCAAACGCCGAAGTCGGCTTGGCGGAGATTTTTTCTCGCGCCAGATCGGCCGATATTGGCAACGCTGTTCGCGATGTCTATGTCGTGAAGCTCGCCGAAGCATTGCCGCAGGTCGGTAAGGTTCGTGCTCGGCGTGTGCTCGCCGAATTCGGCCTTGGCGAACGCACGCGTGTGTACGAGGTGCCACAAGAAGTACAGGCCGCACTGTGCGAGGCGCTGGCGTGAGCGGTCTCATCTTCGTGGTCTCCGGCCCTGGTGGTGTGGGTAAGAGCACCGTCGTGTCACAGCTCATACAACGGGATTCGCAATTGTGGTTGAGCCGTTCATGGACCACGCGCGAGCGACGCCCGGGCGAATCTTCCGATGCATATTTTTTCGTCAGTCGGGCAGAATTCGAACGGCATATTGACTCGGGCGGTTTTCTCGAGTGGACGAATTTCCTCGGCAACTACTACGGCACGCCAATGCCGCAGCCGCCGGCCGACAAAGACGTGGTGTTGGAGATTGAAGTAGACGGAGCCAGTCAGGTGAAACAGCAGAACCCCGACGCAGTGCTCATCTTCGTATTGCCGCCGTCGCGCGAAGAGCAGCGCGCCAGACTGACCTCGCGGGGCGATGACGAGCGAAAAGTCGACCAACGACTGCGAAAAGCCGAGGAAGAAGAGCCTGTAGGCGTTGCACTCGCCGACCACGTACTCATCAATACCGACCTCGACCAGACGATTGCCGACATGCTTGAAATCGTGCGCGACGCCCGTCGCGCCGCTAACATCTAAGAGCCTTTTCACCGCTTGCGCAGTGGGAGGTAGCCCACCCCAACGGCGCTAGACAGCCACCGTGCCAGACAACTAAGGAGTCCCGTGACGAACGCCCCCGAATCTTCGATGATGACCCCCGCAATCGAAAAGTTGATGACCCGCACGAAGTCCAAGTTCTTGCTCGTCACCCTGGCTGCCCGCCGTGCCCGCGAGATCACCCAGCAAGACGACAACATGCAGATCGGTAGCTACGTGAGTCGCCGAGTCGAGTCGGTCAGCACGAAGAATCTTTCGGTGGCATTCGAGGAAATCAACGAAGACAAGGTGCGTCACGTGCCAAAGACGGTCGAAGAAATTCGCGCCGAAATCGCCGAACAGCAACGTCTTGAAGATGAGGCCAACGCTGAAGCGGCGGCGCAAGAACAGCCAACCGAGTAATCGGATTTCGGTTCAGCGATGACGCGCAACTACACCTTCACCTCGGAGAGTGTCACCGAGGGGCATCCCGACAAGATGGCCGACCAGATCAGCGACTCGGTGCTCGACGCAATTCTTGCCGAAGACCCACACGGTCGTGTGGCTTGCGAAACCCTGCTCACCACCGGTCTCTGCGTCGTCGCCGGCGAAATCACGACTTCGGCATACGTCGATATTCCAAAGTTGGCGCGAGAGACCATCAAGAGCATCGGCTACGACAATGCGGCCTACGGATTCGACGGAAACACTTGTGGCGTGATTATCAGCATCGATGAGCAATCAAGCGACATCGCAATGGGCGTCAACAAGAGCGAAGAGCTGCGCGGCGGCAAGAGCGGCGAAGACAAGCTCAATGCGCAAGGCGCGGGCGACCAAGGAATGATGTTCGGCTACGCATGCGATGAAACGCCCGAACTCATGCCGCTGCCGATTTGGCTCGCACATCGTCTTGCCGAGCAACTCACCGAAGTACGCAAGTCGGGCGCGATTCCGTATCTGCGGCCAGACGGCAAGACGCAGGTGACCTTCGACTATGAAGATGGCGTGCCCGTGCGACTGCGCACCGTGCTGATCAGCACGCAACACGCCGACGGCATCAACAGAGACACGGTCATTCGACCTGATCTCATCGAGCAGGTGA
>CAYFNN010000108.1:0-4484 GCA_964344465.1 uncultured Bifidobacterium sp.
GTCAGCGGCAGGAGAAGTTATTCGCGCGAGCAGCGCGGTCAGCTGCAGGCGACGCCGGCGTAGATCAGTGAATTGAGGCTCGGCGTCTCGAGGTTGAGCGACACACGAGACCCGTCAGCTTGCACTGGTCCGACTGTCACGTTGATTGGCGTGAGCGGCCCGAATGCGCCGGGCACTGCTGCAACGTTCGGCTTGCCGGTATCGGGGTTGACGCTCGGCAGGATTCCACCAAGACCCGGGTTGAGCGCCTGTGCGAGCACGGCAGCGTGTCGGGCTTCATCTTGGCCGATCGAGATGGCCGCTTGGCGCAGAGACTTGTCGGAGAGCATCGTGACCACGCCCTGGTAGGTCTGTGCGGCGAGGTTTTCCAACGCGTGCGCAAGCACCACCACGTCGAGCGGCGGATTCTCGTTGGCTTCGTCGGTGATGAGCGCGAGAGCCGGCGAAATGTACACCTCGTTGATGCGCGGGTTGCCACAGGTGAACGGTTCGCCACCGAGCTTGGTGATGAGACCATTGATGGCGTCCGCGTGGCCTTGGTGGTCGTCGCGCAGGCGCTTGGCAATCGCTCCTGCCGGCATGAAGGCACCGTTGAACACGCCGAGGCCGATTGCGGCGTCGTAGGTGTCGATGGCGTTGTATTCGAGCGACGCAGCGGTTCGCAGCAGCACGATGTCGTCGACTTCGACGGTGGGAAGAGTCACCTTGGATGGCGTGACGCCAACAGAGACAATGTTTTCACTCGCGGGCACATTCGCCTGCTTGCCACAAGCGGCGAGTACTACACCGGCGACTCCGACCCCGCCAAAACGCAAGACCTGACGGCGCGAGTAACGGTTCATCAGTTGGCGCCTGGGGTGAGGGCAGTGGCCGAGTTGACGAGAGCATCATTCAGCGCGCGGTCGGCGACCAACGCGAGGACTGCTGCGTGACGGGCTTGCGTGGTGATGATCGATGCCACGAGCGCAGCCGCGCCGATTGCATCGAGAGCACCAACTACCGACGTGTGTGTGGCAACCAGCGTGTTTTCGAGTTCGCGCAGTGCGTCGAAGATCGCCCCTTTGTCACTGCCATCGAGCCGCGAACGAAACGCGTTGTAGACCGCATCTTCGCGCACGTTCGGAGCATCAGAACCGACGATGCCGGCCAGAGCCTGTGCGGCCGCACGGTGATGGTCGTGGAAGCCGACGAGCACCGCCTTTTCTTCGTCGCTAAAGGCCGCGAGACCCGCGGCTACGGCGTAGAGGTCGCGGGCGGCAAGTTCGGCGGCGTTGCCAAATGCGAGCAAGGGGACATCGGCCGAACTCGGCGGGGTGGTGGCGGCGGGAGTCTTCATCAGAACAGTGGCGCGAGCGCCCCGCTCAGATTAGTCGGCACGAGGTATGGGCCGACGCCTAGAAGTTGAGCGCGGAGAGTTCGGGAATCCACCCGCGGGCACGCCGCACCGCTTCGTGCCATTGTGCTCGTGATGCCGAAGAATGCGCTGCGCCGGTGTCACCCTGCGACACGGCAGGCGTGCGCGGTTCGACCACCCGCAACGGAGTTGTGAGGGTGGCCGTTTCGGCGAGACTGCTCCACACGCCGGTCGCGACACCGGCCAAGAAGCCAGCACCGAGCGTGGTGGCTTCGGTGTCGCGACAGATGTCGATTGGCCGACCAGTCACGTCGGCGAGCGCTTGGGTGAATACACGGTTGCGACTCATGCCGCCGTCGACTCTCAGCCGTTCGACGTGCAGGCCCGTGTCGCGCTCAGTTGCGTCGAGCAGGTCGGCACCGCGGTGTGCAATGCCCTCAAGTACTGCGCGCACCACATGCGCGCGAGTCGTGCCACGCGTGAGACCGAGCAAGGTGCCGCGCGCGCCGTAATCCCAATGGGGCGTCGCCATACCGATGAGAGCGGGAACATACATCACACCGTCACTCGTCTCGACGGATGCTGCAACCTCATCGCTCGATGCAGCATCATCCAAAATGCCGAGATCGTTCACCAACCACTCGACATTTGAGCCGGCGGTGAGCATGATTGCTTCAGAACCCCAGTGCAGTGTGTTGCCCTGCGAGAAGACCACGATGGGAAACGTGCCATTGGTCGTGCGTGCGAGATGCTGTGGCGTCGTGGTGCCGGCATAAACATCGAGCATGCCGCCCGTGCCGAAGGTGGCTTTCGCTGCACCGGCGACGATGCCACCCTGACCAACCAGCGACGACTGCTGATCGCCCACAAGTGCGGCGATTGGTGGCGCACCGGGCAACGCACTCGCTTCGCCAACGATTCCGATGGTCGGCGCGATGCGCGGCAGGGTGGCGGGGTCGATGTCGAGGGCCTGAAGAATCTCCGTTGACCATTCGTGGCGGGCGAGCGCGGCGTGGTCGGCCAGCCCGGTAACCGCGGCATTCGAAGAATCAGTCGCATGCACGCTGAAATTGCTGAGCACGGCGGCCACCCACGTATCGACGGTGCCGGCACGGGCATGTGGTGATCGGGCAGCTTCGACGTTCTTGCGTAGCCATTCGAGCTTGGTGGCGGTCTGATTCGGCGCGAAGACGAGGTTGCGCTCGTTCTTCCAACGAATGCATTCCCCGACCGTGCGCAGGTCTTGCCAGCCGAGACCGGGTGCAACGGGTGTGCCATCACGAGAATCCCACACGATGGTTGAAGCACGTTGCGCGGTGATGCCGACGGCGCGCACCGGCCCACCCACGGCGAGCGCCGCATGGGCCACACGCAACACCGCATCGCGCATCGCCACACCGTCAAACTCGACAAGACCAGCGAACGGACTCGATGGCGCTAGCGGCTCGTAGGTGAAGCCGACGATGCTGGCGTCGGGGCGCACCACTGCAGCGCGTAGCCCCGTGGTGCCAACGTCGACGACGAGCACGCTCATGTGGTGCCACCGTTCTTGTTGTCGTGCTCGCTGGTGGTGGTACCGATGCTCCAGGGCATGACGCCGCGACGTGTCGGCAGACCCAGCTTGCCGGGGTTGAAGAGGTCGTGCGGGTCGAGTGCCTGCTTCAACGCCGTGAGCGCATTGAAGGCATCGCCCATCGCCTCGCGCATGAATCGCCCACGATTGAGACCCACACCATGGTGGTGGGCGAGGTTTGCGCCGGCAGAGAGTGCAGCGCGTTGCGCGGCGTTCCACATCGCGAGATAGAGCTGCTCGTGTTCTGCCGTCGTTGCATCGTTGATGTCGCGCGACGACAACTGCCCGACGAAGGTGAAGTAGATACAGGCGCCATCGAGGTAGCTGTGTGATACGTGCGCGCTCACGCTGCGTGCACCGCTGACCGATGAAGTTGCGGCGACAACGCCGGCGTACACCTCGGTGAGTTTCGACCACGGTGCCGCGACTTCCATCGTGTCGATAACGAAACCCTTCTTGGTGAGCGCTTGCAGACCACTGGTGTCGTTGCGATGGGCGAGCCAGTGGTCGACACGCTCGTCGGGTGCACGTGCTGCGCCATGCGCGAGAGCACACCGGTCGACCACCGCGAGTGTTGCTGCAACGATCTCGGGCTCGCCATCATCGAGCACGATGAGCGTGCTGTTGCTGCCATCACCGCCGTGGCTGCGTTGTGCCTCGACTGCGTCATAAAGCCGCAGGACGGCCGGGGTTGCATGCGCGCGAATGGCCTCACGCATCGCCGAGATGCCATCGGCAAACGAAGCAAAGAAATATGCCGCCTTGCGTCGCGTTGGCGCCACGTCGTGGGCGCGCAACCACACTCGGGTGACGACACCAAGAGTTCCCTCGCTGCCAACGAACATCGCCGACACGTCGGGACCGTGCGCGGCGGCAGGCGCACCACCGGTGCGAATCACGCTGCCATCGGCGAGCACCACTTCAAGACCAACCACCATCTCGTGGATTTTTCCGTAGCGCGTGGAGAACTGACCAGCCCCATGGCAGGCCACCCAGCCGCCCACCGTCGAGATGTCAAACGATTGCGGGAAGTGCCCCACCGTGAGGCCGTGCTCGTTGACCGCACGCTCGAGATCGGGGCCGAAGGTGCCGGGCAGTACTTCGACGACGCCAGACGTGTGATCGACCGACACCACACCCTGCAGGTGCGTGGTGTCGAGCACGACACCGCCGAATATCGGTATCGAGGAACCACTCACGCCGCTGCGACCTGCGGTGACCGTGAGGGGTGTGTCGTGTCGCGCACAGGCGAGCACGATGCGCCGTACCTCGTCGGTATTCGTCGGTGTTGCGACGACAACTGGCAGCTGTGGCACTTGCGCCTGCAACGCCCAGCGCATGGCGAGTGGCCACCAGTCGCGGGCATGCTCGGCGAGTTCGGCAGTGGCGGTGCTGATGGGGCAGATGGCACGCAATTCGCCAACGAGTGCAGAGGTGTCGCTCGACGACGATGTCGACCAACGAGCGTTGAGTGGGCCAGCACCGAAGTCGATCGGTGGTGTCGGCTGCGTCACGACACCTACTCTGTCACGCGCGGCTGACGGTCTCTGCGGGCGG
>CAYFNN010000109.1:0-780 GCA_964344465.1 uncultured Bifidobacterium sp.
CAGTGGACTCTGACGGCAAAGTCTTCAGACGTACGAGCCCTTTCTTGCCTCTGCTAACCGTCCATGACAGTGCCGAATATGCGCAAATGTTCTCGAATTCATTGCGGAAAGTAGACCCAATGGGCAGCAACACGACATCGTTGACAACAGCTAGCAACGCCCCTTGCGTTCGCCATGGGCCTTCGTTGGCGAGCACTTTGTTGCACCCGGTAGTCACAATTGAACCGTGCACAGCTCAAGTATCGGTTATCCCACCACCGCAACGTTGTCAACACTCGCCCGAATAAGGCACCGCATCCGGAGAATAGCTTCGGTTCTGCTGGGGTTTTTGATTATCGGGATTCCGATAGCAGCCGGTGCCGCGACTAACACTCAGCCGTTGCAGAACGACAACGGTTGGCGCCCCGCATGGGGTTTGGACCGCATCGACCAGCGCGAGGCAGTGCTCAACGATCGTTTCACCTACACCAACGACGGTTCTGGTGTCGACGTCTACGTCTTTGATTCGGGTATCAACTCCGGTCACGACGAGTTCGGTGGAAGAGTCACCGTTGGGTACACCGCGATCAACGATGGTCTCGGCACCGAAGACTGTGCGGGTCACGGCTCGCACACCGCCAGCTTGATCGGCGGGGCCACCTACGGCGTCGCGAAGAAGGTACGTCTCGTGCCAGTGCGAGTGTTGAACTGCAACAACGGCAATTCGTCGAGTGCCACCTTGTATCCGGCAATTGATTGGATGATCGAACACCACCAGGTGGGTGTACCAGCCGTCGCCAA
>CAYFNN010000109.1:790-1001 GCA_964344465.1 uncultured Bifidobacterium sp.
GGCGACCCGCGTGGGGTCTTGATCGCATCGACCAGCGCGGGTCGGTGCTCGACGACCGCTACACGTACGCGAATGACGGAACTGGTGTCGATGTATATGTCTTTGACTCAGGCATCACTTCCGCACACGAAGACTTCGGTGGAAGAGTCACCGTTGGCTACACCGCGATCAACGATGGTCTCGGCACCGATGACTGTGCGGGTCACGGCTC
>CAYFNN010000109.1:1011-4479 GCA_964344465.1 uncultured Bifidobacterium sp.
TCGTGCCAGTGCGAGTGTTGAACTGCAACAACGGCAATTCGTCGAGTGCCACCCTGTATCCGGCAATTGATTGGATGATCGAACACCATCAGGCGGGTGTACCTGCCGTCGCCAACCTCAGCGTCGGCATGCCGAAGTCGCTGGCGTTCAACGAGGCGGTTCGACGTCTCATCGCCGACGGCATCATCGTCGTTGGTGCGGCGGGTAATCAAAATCGTGACGCTTGTCTGTATTCGCCTGCATCGGAGCCCTCGATCATCTCGGTGGGTGCGAGCGACCGCAGCGAGCTGCGAGCGTCGTACTCAAACTTCGGCTCGTGTGTCGATCTCTTCGCGCCAGGTTCTGATCTCGTCGGTGCCTGGGTGGGGCAGAAGAACACGTATCGCTCGAGCAGCGGCACTTCGAACGCAGCCCCCATCGTTTCGGGCATCGTGGCCACCATGTTGCAGCGCGACCCGACGCTCACTCAACAACAGGTCGAGCAGGCGCTGGTTGCGAACGCCACCAGCGGTGCACTGTTCAACATCGGCGCCAGCAGTCCGAACCTGCTCGCGTTCTCGGGCTTCGTCGTGCCGCCAGATCTGCCGGTGACCACGACGGTTCCAGCGACGACGACTTCAGTGGCGCCAACCACGACCGTGTCACCGACCACCACGGTTGCGCCGACCACGACTGTTGTGGTGAGCCCCACGACAGCAGTGCCGGCTTCGTTGCTCTGCAAGACACCTACGTCGCGAACGACAATCAGGGGAGTTCCCTATGTGTGCGTCAACACCGGCAACGTGTTGATGTGGATTCCGCAGCGCTATTCGCCAGCGCGGCCCTGAAGCTCTCGATCTGCGAGCAGCGAGGTGAGATGACCTGCAGCGATTGCAATCACGATGTCTTCGTGCTCGTGTAGCTCCATCAGCTCTGCGATGTCGTTCTCGCCAGTGGCCTTCCACAATGCTGTCCAGCCAGATGGTGTCAACACCCGGGGCTCGCTCGAATCGGGAACAGGGGCGTGGCCACGAATCCAAATCTCCGCGTAGTTGCGATAGTCGGAATAAACGACTGCAACCCTGAGTGACTCGTTGATCGACCCAACAACGGCATCGAGCGTGGAGTTCCACGCATCAACTCCGCTGTTCACCATCGCGGTTGCCTGCTCGGCGTCCATGTAGACGCCACCCCACAAGTGCTGGTGTGCGATAAAGAGTGGGCCAATACGCGACACGATGCCAAATCCATAACTATTGACGCCATGTCCCCGTTGTCCAGCGAGCCAGAAGTCCGGTTGTGTGGAGCTCAACATCTGCTCAATTGGCCGTGGTGCATCTTTCTCTAAAAGTGCAACCTCATCGAACAACGAGTACACCGCCCAAGGATCGAGTGCGGGCTCGGTACCCCAGGCCCAACCGTCGCCGTGTTCACGAAGTTGATGGGCGAGCCAGCGCGGAACGTTCGGTAAGTCAATTCCTTCAGAATTGAGAGTCTCCAGCATGTTGCTCGCTGCATCAGGGCTTGCATTTCGCCAGCCTTGAGTGACCGCTACCTCGCCGTCATTGGCTGAGTGAACAGGCTCCCGACTCGCGTTGAGTTGGTGCAACAGCGAATCGGGAAAGAGTTCGTCGACAAAAGCCTGTACGAACCATTGATAGAGACGCGTGCGATTCGTGGATGGCAACTGTTCGGCCATGCGCCGAAATCCCTCTGGCCAATCGAGTTGCTTGAGTATTTCAGCCATCAACTCGGGAATCTCCATGTAGCCCTCGAAGGGCTCATCGCGCTCCCATGCTTTGCGATGTCGCAGATGGTTGAAAATCTCGAAGGTGATTTTCCAGTCGAAAACTTTCGACTCAGGCAAACATGCGAGCAGTCGTTCGGTCAGGTGATACCTCTTGTGGGAAGAGTGAGAAATCTCCTCCGGGTGATCCTGTCGAAGGCCAAAACGGTCAAGCAGGTTTTCGAGTCCGATGCAGCAATCCTGAGTGCAATACCGAACCGGGCAATCGCCAACCTTGATCCACTCGTCGGTGAATTGTCGTCTGAGCTCGGTGTAATTCATCGGATCTCCTGTCTAATGTACTTCGCATCAGCGACTGCGTGTCTCATAAATGTCAAGATTTCTCTGTGCGACGTGCAATCGATTCCAACCAATGCTTCCGTATCAGACTGAGATTGATCTTGAGGTCCATGATGCAGTCATCACAGGGGAGACAACTGCAGAACCATTTCTTGAAGATTCCTTCGACTCGCTCGATGGAGATGTTGTCGTTGATGATGAGGTCAACGAAGTCGGGTACCTCTGGTGCGTACTCGTTCATGTCGACGAATCCCCGCACGATTCCAATGGGGTCTGAGTGTGCAAGAAGTTCGTTGACGCGGAGAACCAGGAGATAGTGGTCTCGTATGTTGCATTGTGCTATTTCAGTTGTGCTGTCGTTCATGTTGTTTGCCATCCTTGGCAACAACTACGCACGGTGCGTGCCAAGTGTGCTGTGGTGTGCCGGATAACCGTGTAACACCCCCTGAGTATTCTTTTGCGTCCCAAGACAAAGGAGAAGAGATTGAACGACATCGGCCTGAACTGGTTACTGCTCATCGGGGAGGTGCGCCGACTTGAAAGGCTGTCGCACCTCACCGAACACGACTACGTGTTGATGAAGAAGTACCTCGGCCGACTCGGGCTCGTGCAGCCATTCGACTGGATGCACTGGAGTGCCCCCAATCTCATTGATGTCGACATCGATCAGCTCGACATCTTCGACTGCATTCGCTATATCACCCGCCACGTGCGCGGTGAGCGATTCTTCGAGAACTTTCTGGGTCCCTGGATCCAGAGTGGTGTCTTCGGTGAGCTCTGCGAGGTCGCGATGCGCAAGGCCAACGGGCAGCCGGTCCCGCACCTTCCAAAGGCTGCATAGTCACTTCGCAACGGCTGTGCACCGCGGAATTGTGCGGTGTCGACGCATCGATTACGAATGAGAAACGTGCCCGACGTACCTCGGGCTTGACAACAACGAGGAGAATTGAAACATGTGGGTATTCACCGAAACCGGATTCGTCAGCGCAATCGTGCACTTCAAGGACAAGAACGTCATCGTCGTGCGCTCGCGTGAGCGCGAGTCGCTCGACGGCATTGCCGCACTGGCCGACGTCGAGATCGTCTCGACCCCCAAGAACGACTACCCGTGGCGCGTGCACGTGCCGAGAGAGACGTTCCAGGAGTGGCTGTCAGCGTCTGCCGAAGACATGACGTACACCAACTTCAAGAACCGCATCCACGACACCCGCGGCGAGGAGTTCTACTCAGCGCTCAGCGAAGTGTGGAACGTGATGCACGCAGTAGAGGAGCGCGGCAGCTAGTCCTTGCTCGCGATTTGACGCACATCTAGGCGTACCTTGACTGCACCAGATACTCTTGACCCTGTGATGTCACTCCAATATCAAACCCCGAGGCGCTTCTCCTCGGGGGAGGTATCTAGA
>CAYFNN010000110.1:0-4453 GCA_964344465.1 uncultured Bifidobacterium sp.
TGCGCGAATTGCCGCGCGACGCTGCGTGCGGTCGAGTGATTCAGACCCGTTTGTAAATTGCAGCTAAACCATCTCGGTATCTACTAAGCACATCGTTTCCCTGGCCGCCAAAGACCACCTCATCAAAATCCGCATTACGGGATGCTGTTGACAACATTGGTGCAACAAGTAATGACATCGTCTCTTCCCGCGTCAGTGTCTGATGCGCACCGCCGAGTTCGTCCCAAATCGTACTAACAGATTCATCTTGCAGGTATTTCGGTCGAACATACGGTTTATCAAGGATGACCGCATCAAAGGCGATGCTTGAGTCGACGTCCACGAGCACGTCGCATGCATTTATCAAACTGGCTGAAGAAGTTCCCTCGGCGACCACGGTCACATTTTTCGTGGACTGCAATGCGACGAGTTCGGAGGCAGAGACCCCGGAATCGGCTGATCGAATGTGACCGCGTACAACGAGATGAAGGCCTGGCTGCTCAGCGATTGCAATCATGAGTCGCAATGTCTCAACGCGGTCAATGAGATTGTTCCACTTGGGGACGAAGAAGAGCACGACACGACGACCTACTCCCGTCTGCGGCAGTGACCACAGCGGCGCCTGCGCATACAAACGTGGAACCCATACGTCGTTGAAACGAGGGCTTCCCCACACCTCAATATTGCGTCCCGACATCGTTGAACTCGCGAGAATTGCATCACGGTGATACCTCGAAGCAAATACATAGGCCGCAAACCCGTCGCGGTCAGCGAACGGCAAACGGCCACCATGCTTGGCCATGACTTCCTCCACATGCCGACTTCGAATGACCACAGTCTTTGTGGAGTGACCATGTGGTAGGGCAACAATTGGTATACCCAAATCTTGTGCTGCGTGCTTCACTTGTGAAACTACGTCGTTTGAACACCACCGCCACACCCTGCGCAGCAATGATGTTCCTCTGCGTTGTGGTAGTTCTCCCCATTCGACCGCAACCAACCGCACGGAGTTGTGGCGCAAGAAGCGTCGCATCGCTGCGCGATGATGACGAATGCGTCGCAGCCGCCGAGTGATCGTATGCCGACTGTCGTCGGCAGTGAAAGCCACGACCGTGGCGTGTGTCAAGTCGACCCACCACCACGCCGAACGAACAAGTTGGTCGGCTTGCGAACTCGATGTCAGCAACAACATCGGCTGGCTGGCGCGACCGCAGGCCCAGATGACTGGGGCGAGATTGTCAATATCAGCCGCTCCTCGAAGGATGAAGAGATATTTCCCAGGATTGTTCTGCAGTGCGCTACTCCTTGGCGGCATGCAACATCAATTCACGCTCTGCTCTCCACAGTTCGGCATGCTCACACTGCCGATAACCCTCAAAGTACGGCCCACCCAACGTGTAGTGAATCAGATTCGGAATCCCTGGCATGGTCATCTCACCGACGAGATAGTTCCAAGTGGTGGGCAGATCCCCAATCAAGCCTTCGTCCGCCAGCCACTTGAACTGGTGCAGAAAAAGCCCCGACTGTTCGGCCACGACGCGCGGCGTGAGTTCGTGACAGCGTTCGTTATTGAACATCATCACACTTGACCAATTCTTTTTTTCGTATCTGGTCTGTACTGCACCAAGGAATTTCACTTCATCCCGAGCTTGATAGTCGTGCTTCACACACATTACGGAAAATCGATCATCGCGTAACGACCACATGTCGGTGATATCGGCAGTCATCAACATGTCGCAATCCATAAAGATTGACCAGCCCTGATAATCGCTCAAATACGGGACCAAAAACCTGGTGAAGGAGAAATCTGTCGACTCCAACTCGGATCGGTCTCGGTCATAGAAGCCCTGCATATGGCGTTTGACTATTGGTGTGATGCTCACCGGCTGTGAGGCATGCCGCAGGATCGAGTGGGCAAGCACGTGGTATGCGACGGTTTCATTGTCGTCGTATCCGATAAAAACACGAATCATCTTGATCTCTGCCTAGTACGTCGTTGGCTGGGGGCCACGCTGCGCGACGATCGCGCGAATTGCAAGCAACTGCTCGAGCAGCGCCTCAACTCGGTGGATGGGAATCATGTTCGGGCCGTCACTCAAGCCCTTGTCAGGGTCAGGGTGAACTTCCATGAACAATCCATCAACTCCGACTGCAGCAGCAGCCCGAGCCAGAGCTCCCGCGAACTCACGCTGACCACCCGATGATGTGCCCTGGCCGCCCGGTTGTTGCACAGAATGGGTGACGTCGAAAATCACGGGTGCACCCGCACTTCGTAGCTGAGGAAGTGCTCGAAAATCGACAACAAGGGTGTTGTATCCGAACGATGATCCTCGTTCCGTTACCAACACGTCTGTGGCGCCGCTTAAACGAAGCTTGTCCACCACATTCTTCATATCCCATGGCGCAAGAAACTGCCCCTTCTTCACGTTGATTGCTTTTCCGGCTACAGCAGCCGCACTCAACAGATCCGTCTGGCGACAGAGGAACGCAGGAATCTGCAACACATCAGCTACGGATGCGGCAACTGCGGCATCGGTGGTCTCATGAATATCGGTGAGCACGGGCACTTTGAAGGTTGTTCCGACCTCATGCAGGATGTTGAGGCCCTCTTCTCGACCAGGTCCGCGATACGCGCCACCGGACGTGCGGTTGGCTTTATCAAAACTCGCCTTGAACACGTACGAGAAACCCAGTCGTTGGGCAATCTCGGTCATCCTTCCTGCAACTTCAAACGCAAGCTCTCGACTCTCTGCAACGCAGGGGCCGGCAATCACGGTTAATGGAGCACCGTCGCCGCATATCACGCCACGTCCGAGCCGCGCCTGAATTACGGTCATGCGAGACCTGCCTGCACGAGGTCGTGCATTCTCAACATGCCCACGACGTGTTCGTTATCCACAACTGGAAGAACGGTGACAGCTTTCTTGGAGTTCCGCTCCATGAGTGCCAGCGCTTCAGCCGCAAGCGCCGAAGATGATGTAGTAACAGGTGATGACGTCATAAGGTCGTCGGCCGTGAGTGTCGGCCAGTGTTCACCAGCTGTTCGGCGCAACCCTCGGCGGAGATCGCCGTCAGTGATGATGCCACCGAGACGAGCATTATTCGACTGGTGTGTCACCATGACTGCTCCAATACCCTGCGCGGTAAGAGCCTCAATTACTTCGGGTAGAGGTGCTTCGCGTGTGACGAATTGCAATCTGCCAAGTGGAATCATCACATCGGCAACCGTCAATGTGAGCCTCCGTCCGATGGCACCTGCAGGATGATTCACGGCGAAATCGTCAACTGACACACCTCGGGCAGTCATCCACTCAACGAGCAAGCCGTCACCAACGGCCATCGCCACTGCGGTGCTCGAAGTCGGTACTTGTTCGATTGGCGCTGCTTCGTGAGCGACCGAGGCATCGAGCACAGCTGTGCACTGACGACCAAGTGTCGAAGTGACACGCCCCAGAATGCCGATGGTATGAACACCTCGCTTTTGGAGGAACGGCAAGAGCGCAATCAATTCGCTTGTCTCACCGCTGTTGCTCACCAGAACGACTACGTCACCGGCTTGCACGATGCCGATGTCTCCGTGCAATGCATCGAGTGGATTCAGGTAGACCGCCATCTGCCCAACAGAGGTCAAGCTTGCGGCAAACTTCTGGGCGACGAGGCCCGACTTTCCGACGCCACTCACAATCACCTTGCCCGCGCACTCGGTGAGAACACCCACCGCGGCTCGTGCAGGTGCAGAGTCCATTCGTGCCGCAGCATGGCCAATGGCGGTTGCCTCGGCGCGCATGACTGCGGCCAAGGTGGCTGGGGGTAATTGAGCGGTCATTGATTCACCAACTGACGCGCCAACTCAAGGTCGGCAGGGCTGTCGACCGACAGCGTGTTGCGGGAATTCGCCACGATTTCGTACGTCATGATGCTAATTCCATTATCGAGCAGACGAAGTTGTTCAAGTTTCTCCAGCTCCTCAAGCCTTGACGGCCGTAGTTCGTGCCAGCGTCGCAATACCTCGCGGCGATATCCATACATTCCAACGTGACCCCAATGCGCACCTCGCGGCGTCGCATGTTCGGGTTGCTGACCACGCACGTGCGGCACGACCGATCGCGAGAAATATAGGGCTCGACCGTCGCCTGCCACTACTACCTTCACCGCATCAGGTGACGCAAGTTTCTCAACCGGCATTGGATAGATCGGGGTGACTACATCGATGTGTGTTCCCTTCTCATCGAACACTTCACACATCGAATCAAGGATGTTCGCATCTACGAACGGCTGATCACCCTGAACATTGATGATGACGTCGGCATCGAATTGATCAACCACCGAAGCGATTCGCTCCGAACCTGACGAACACTCAGGCGACGTCATGATGACGCGATACCCCCAGTCACATGCAACTTGTGAAATTTCTGGGGAGTCTGTGCAGAGCACCACTTCCATCACTCGCTGGCTGAGCCTGGCGCCGTCGAGC
>CAYFNN010000111.1:0-4428 GCA_964344465.1 uncultured Bifidobacterium sp.
TCCTCGAGCACGTGCGCAAGATGGCAGAGAACGTGGTCGCCCCCGAACTCGACCGACTGAAGGACAAACACCCTTCAGTCGGAGACGTGCGAGGCATCGGCATGTTCTGGGCGATCGAGCTCGTTCGCAACCGCGAGACGCGCCAGCCCTACGTGCCGTTCAACGCCGCTGGTGCCGATGCCAAACCGATGGCAGAGATCGTCGCCTTCTGCAAGCAGCAGGGTTTGTGGCCGTTCACGCACTTCAACCGCATCCACGTGGTGCCGCCGTGCACGACGAGCGAAGCCGACCTGCGCGCCGGTATCGCCATCTTGGATGAAGCGTTGAACATCGCCGACAAGCACTACGTCGGCTAAACCACTACGGCGCACTCCGCGCGCCGAGCCAAATTACGTCCCAAAAGCGAAGGGTGCGGGCCGCTTTCGCGACCCGCACCCTCGTGCGACTTGTGCGGCGACGAGCGCCGCGTCAGTCGATGACTAGTTGCCGCCCTCAGCGAGGGTGACATCAACTGGAGCGTACGCCGAACCCGTGGTGTCAACGCCGAGACCCGCGAGGATGTCGAGCGCCTTCGTCACGATGTCATTGGTGTACGCAGTTGCATCCGGGGCCTTGGTCAGCACCGTGCCGCCCTCGAGGTTCTTGGTCTCGAGCGACAGCTGTGCGGTGCGATCCCACGCGGCCTGGTCGATGAAGCCGACGCCGTTGGTCGCTGGCCAGATCAACTTGTTGACCTCGTTCATCTGCCACAGCTGGTGGCTGGCGCCGAGCTTGGAGCCCTTCGCCACGACGATGTCACGGCATGCCTCGACGTTGTCGCGGCAGTATGCCCAGCCCTGGAGCGAGGCGGCAACGAACTTCACTGCGGTGTCCGCGTACGCGGCATCGCTGGCAAGACGCTCGCCCGACGCCCAGATGGCGTCCTGCAACATACCGACACCAGCCTCTTCGTACGAGACGACGTTGAAGTCATCCGCCGTGTAGAGCGCACCAGTGGCCGGGTTCTTGGCCTCGAGCACCTGTGCGTACTCGTTGTAGGTCATGGCTTCTGCTGCGTCGATGTCACCGGAGAGCAGACCGACCATGTCGAACTGCTGCTGCACGAGCGAGACGTCCTTTGCAGGGTCGAGACCCGCCTTGGTAAGAGCAGCGAAGATCTCGAACTCGTTGCCGTAGCCCCAGTTGCCGATCTTCTTGCCCTTGAAGTCCTCGGGCTTGGTGATGTTCTTGTCTTTGAACGACACCTGCAGAGTGCCCGAACGCTGGAACACCTGTGCGATGTTCACGATGTTCGCGCCGGCCTCGCGGCTGGCGAGTGCCTTCGACACCCACGACACAGCGAAGTCAACGTTGCCGTTGGCAAGCTCAGTCTGCGGGACGATGTCGACACCGCCCTCGACGATGGTGACGTCGAGACACTGGTCGGCGTAGAAGCCCTGGTCTTGCGCGGCGAAGTAGCCGGCGAACTGGGCCTGGATGAACCACTGCAATTGCAGCTTGACCGGGGTCGGCGTGGTGCAGGTTTCTGCAGCAGGAGCCTCGGTCGACTCGGTGGTGTCTTCGGTGACCTCGTCGGCTGCCTCGTCGCTACCGCCACATGCGGCAACGAACAAAGAGAGCGCGGCGATGCCGGCGAAGGCAACGCGTAGTGAACGCTTCATTCTGTTTCTCCCCTTTCCGGATGTCGCCACCCGGACGTTTGTTTGTGGTGTATTACTTTGCCCCGTCCTTGCGGTTGAGGCTCTCCATTACTACGGAGAATAAATAAAACAGTAGTCCAAGCAAGCAAGCAGCCAGCACGTAAGCCCATGCGGCGGCATTCTTGGAGTTCGCGATATTGCTGGAGATTCGGCTACCCAGTCCGTTCTGGGATCCCCCGAAATACTCACTTACGAAGGCGGTGATGACTGCGGCCGGGGCTGAAATTTTGAGTGCGACGAACAAGAATGGCACGGCATTCGGGATGCGCACTTTGCGGAGGATGGCCACTTCGCTCGCGGCGTAGGAGCGCATCAACTCGACGTGTGTCGCTGACACTTGCGTAAGGCCGCGGGCGACATTGACCAGCACGATGAAATACACGACGAGCGCGACCATGATTCGCCGTGGTATCTCACTCGTGATCGAGTACATGTTGTTGAGGACAGCGACTAGAACGAAGATCGGGACCGCGTTGAGTGCGACCGCGAGCGGAGTGATCAACTGATTGAGAAACCGGAATCGACTCAGAACGAAACTCATCGCTACGCCGAAGAACGTTCCGGCCAGAAGCCCGACGATGGCATTCGTTCCAGAGACCGTCGCGGCTCCGCGAATGAGCGAGAAATTCGTGACGAACTGCCCCCAGATACTGCTCGGTGCGGTAAGGAAGTACGGTTTCAAATCGAAGAATCTGACTGCCCACTCCCACACACTGAGAAATGCGACGCCGAAGGCCACCGCTGGTAGTCCGCGCACGAGCCAGCCGAGCGTCTTGCTCATCGGTCGTCGTTCCCCAAACCGACGTGGGCCGCATGCATTCCGCGCAGTCCCTCACGAACCGCGGTGATTGCGTCGAAGAACGCGCTGCGATTCCGTGTGTCTTCCGTCCGCGAGTCACCCAGCGAGACGTCCACGGTCTTCGTGATACGACCGGGCCGCGGAGACATCACGACAACTCGATTGGAGAGGTACACCGCCTCGGGGATGGAATGGGTGACGAACACGACCGTTGTGCCGGTCGCTCCACAAATTCGCAGCAATTCTCCCTGCATATATTCGCGGGTCATCTCGTCTAGCGCGCCGAAGGGCTCGTCCATCAGCAAGAGCGGCGGGTGTGCGGCCAATGCTCGCGCAATGGCAATGCGTTGCTGCATGCCACCGGACAACTGCCACGGGTAGTGGTCGCCAAATTCAGGAAGCTGCACCAACGCGAGCATCTCTTCGGCTCGACTTCGACGATCGGCTTTGTCCCAGCCTTTCAGTTCGAGCGGCAATTCGATGTTCTTGCGCACGGTACGCCACTCGAAGAGACCAGCTTGCTGAAACGCCATTCCGTAGTCCTGGTCGAGTCGTGCCTGCGCTGCAGGCTTGCCATTGACGACGACATCCCCGGAAGTGGGTTCGAGAAGATTGGCGATGAGTCGAAGCAGCGTCGACTTTCCGCAACCTGATGGGCCGATCAACGAGACGAACTCACCCTTTCGTACATCCAGGCTCACGTCACGAAGGGCGTCGACTTGATTCGACTTACCTTGGTTGAACACTTTGCTCACATTGCGAATGCTGACGGCGGTCATGAGACGCTCTCTTTCGGTCGGTTACGCATGACAAACACGTCGACGGCGATGACCACACCGGCCATCGTGAGCCCGAGTGCCGCCGCGCCAAAGATGGCCGTGTACACCTTGGCTGGGTCTCCTGTGGCCTCGCGCGCGTATTCGATGATGAGGCGGCCAATTCCGCCTTTCAGTCCGGTGGAGATCTCGGCGACCACCACGCCGATCACCGACGCAGATGCACCGAGCCGGAACGCGGGAACCATATAGGGAACGGCAGTCGGAAACCTGAGCTTGAACAAGGTCCTGGTCCACGATGCTGCATAACTTTGCATGAGCTCGACTGATGCGGCCGATGCCGCAGCTAGTCCGCGCAAAGTGCCTACTGCGACTGGGAAGAACGCGAGAAACGCTCCGAGCACGGATGCCGATAGCCAGCGCGGCCAGACGAACGGGCCGACTTCCAACTTGCCTCCCCAGCTGACTACGAGCGGGGCGAGCGCGATCAGCGGCACGGTCTGAGACACCACGAGGTACGGCAGGACGCCGCGTTGCACAATACGGAATCTTGACATCAATACTGCGAGTCCGACGCCGAAGGCACCACCCATCACGAATCCGGCTGCACTGAGACGAAAGGAATACCATGCTCCCGAGAGCACGGCTGCAAACACCGTTCGATCGGATCCACGAACCTCGGGACGACCGAATCGCGAGAACATTTCCCACACGTGGGGCATCGCATATTCGCTCGTGCGCGGAAGTATTCGAACCCCGAGGAGCTGTCCACCATCCTCGGGTCCGACTGCCTTGTATACCTCCCAGAAAACCGCTACGAGCACCAGAGCCGCCACGAACATGCCCGTTCGCTTCGCGGCGCGGCGGGCGATAGATGTCATTGCTTGGCGCGCGCCAACTCTGCAATAGCCGGCATGATTCGCTCGCCGTACGCTTCGAGCGTCTGCTCTTTGCCGTCGTGCTGCAAGTAGATGGAGAATTGGTCAACGCCGAGTGCCGCAAGTTCCTTCAGCCGGCGAACATGTTCATCCACACCGCCCAGGATGCAGAAACGATCGACGATCTCGTCCGGCACGAAGGTGGTGTGTGAGTTGCCCGCACGACCATGCTCGTTGTAGTCGTAGCCCTCTCGACCCTTGATGTAGTCAGTAAG
>CAYFNN010000112.1:0-4409 GCA_964344465.1 uncultured Bifidobacterium sp.
CAGCGATGATCGGCATCATTGGTGCCGGCCTTGTTGGCGCTCGTACGGCTGAACATGTGCTCACCCAAGGCCAGGTGCAGTTGTTGTTGAACGACACCAATCCATCGGCCGCCACCAAACTGGCCAGCGTCATGGCACGGCAGTCAGCAAAGATTTCCGTAGTTGACCAATCGGGGATGTTCGGCGCCAATGTGGTGGTATTGGCCTGCCCAGGTCCACATGCCAAGGCCGCACGAAAGTTGCTCGAAGGTGGTGTGAGTGTGGTGTCGTGCAGCGACGATGTTGATGATGTGCTCGCGCTGCTCGATCTTGATGCCGTGGCTCGACAGAGCCGCCAGACCCTGGTCGTTGGGGCGACCGCGTCACCGGGACTGTCGGGATTACTCGTGCATCTCGCAGCCCGTCGGTTTGACGTCATTGACGAAGCCCACATTGCAATGCATGGCACCGGTGGGCCGGCCTGCGCCCAACAACATCACCGCGCGCTGGCTGGTCAGTCGATTGGCTGGCATGACGGTGACTGGCTACGCCGCCCCGCGGGTAGCGGCCGCGAACTGTGTTGGTTTCCCGATCCCGTCGGGCCACGTGACTGTTATCGGGCCGAGCTCGCCGATCCAATTGCGCTCCAGCACGGCATTCGAGAACTCGAACGAGTGACCGTGCGAGTCTCGGCAACGCGCCGCGACCGCCTCACTGCTCGTCTTCCGATGTTGACGCCACCACATGCCGAAGGTGGCATCGGGGCACTGCGGGTGGAGGTGCGAGGTTGGCGCGGCGGTGAGCGACATGTCGAGGTGATGGGTGTGGCAGAACGCCTCGCCCAAATTGCTGGCGTCGTGGCAGGTGCGGCTGCACGGTTGGTGACGGCAGGAGGTTTTGCCAGCGGGGTGCGAACCCTCGGCGACACCGAGTCTCCGAATGACGTGTTGCTCGACGAAGTATTGGCTACCGGTCTGCAGGTGCGGGAATTCGTCGGTACGCCACGATGATGCGTCGCTCGATGAGCATTGAAGTTCCGCCGCTCGTACCCGCACGCACCGTGACTGTTGCCGGGCGTGGTGAGTTCTTCGTTCGATACGCACCGCATGCTGGTGTTGGCGCGCCGACGGTGTTGCTGTTGCACGGCTGGACCGCTTCGAGCGATCTCAACTTCTTCACGGCGTACGAAGAACTTTGCTCGTTCGCTTCGGTCATCGGCATCGACCACCGGGGACATGGTCGCGGTCTACGACCCGACGAACCGTTCACCCTCGAAGACTGCGCCGATGACGCCGCGGCAGTCGTGCGCGAACTTGGCATCACGCCTGTCGTGGCAGTCGGATACTCGATGGGTGGTCCCATTGCAATGTTGTTGGCGCGAAGGCACCCCGAGTGTGTCTCAGGTCTCGTCTTGCAGGCCACAGCGATGGAATGGCGAGCGACGCGTCGTGAACGTACTCGTTGGCATGTTTCGCGCGCACTCGGGCCGGTGACACGACGTTTTGTACGGCCGCGCATGGTGCGGTTCGTTTTCTCTCGTCGGTTTCCGCGCCGGCACCCCTTGCGACCCTTTCTCGGGTGGATGCTCGCGGAGTGGCGACGAAACGATCCATGGCACATGGCGCAGGCTGCGCGAGCAATTTCGCGATTTGATGCTCGCGGATGGCTTGCGACACTGGGTGTGCCCACCGCAGTGGTGCTTACGACTCGCGATCAGCTCGTGCCTCCGCGCAAACAACGCGCTCTGGCAGAAGCGGCGTCAGCTCAGATGGTTGCTCTCGATGGCGATCACTTCGTCAACGTGCTGCGTCCCGATGAATTCAGCGCTGCGACGTGTGAGGCCGTTCGTCGGGTGTTGGCGGTGACACGAGTTGCTCAATCCGCTCACTGAGTGAATCGACGGCTTCACGCAAGTCGGCTGCCGTGAGAGTGTTGGAGAGTGCCAGTCGTACGGCCGCGAGTTCACGTGCCAAATATTCGGCATTTTCCTGCGTGCGAATCGCCACCGCCCGATCGTTTTCCAACGCCTGTCGGTCTCGGTCTTCTTGGCGGTTCTGCGCCAAGAGGATGAGTGGCGCCGCATAGGCGGCTTGCACGGAGAACATGAGGTTCAAAAGGATGAATGGGTACGGGTCCCAGCGCAATGCAACCGAAACCACGTTGATCGTGATCCAGACCACCACGAGGAAGGTCTGCACCACGAGAAACCGAGCCGTGCCCAGGTTGCGGGCAACGGCTTCAGAGAAACGACCAAACGAGCCCGGCTCGTAGGGCACGTTGATCTTTCGTCGATAACGCGGATTCGCCAAGTCATCGCGGCGCTTCATGGCCGAACTCCGCTTTCACGAGCCGTCGTGTCGTTGCTATGCGCGCTGTGGGCCTTCGTTCGCCAGTCAGAGGGCAGTGCACGGTCGAGCACGTCGTCAACGGTGATTGCACCGAGCAGATGGTTGGCGGCATCCACCACGGCTACCGACAAGAGGTTGTAAGTCGCGATGCGCACGATCACTTCACGCTCGGGCATCGTGGGCGGAATCGTCGGCTCGTGTTGCACGCAGTCCTTCAACTTCGTCTGCGGCGGTTCACGCAACAGGCGCTGAAAATGCACCACGCCGAGGTATCCACCCGTGGGTGGTTCGTGCGGGCCGTGCGTTACGAACACTTGACCTGCGACCGACGGATGCCGTTCCGGGTCGCGAACATGGGCGAGCGCTTCGGCCACCGTCGACTCTGGTGACAACACGATCACTTCCGGGGTCATGAGTGCGCCGGCTGTGCCGTCTGGCCATGACAAGAGTTGTCGCATCGTGTCGGCGTCGTCTTCGTCCATCGACTCGAGAACCTTGGTGCGTTGCTCGTTGCCCATCTTTCCCAGCAGGTCAGCGAGGTCATCGAACTCCATCTCATCAAAGACGTTGTTCAGTCGCTCGAGGTCGAGACCTTCAATCAGGCGCAGCTGTTCGTCCTCGGGTAACTCTTCGAGCACGTCAGCGAGACGTTCATCGTCCATGGCTGCAGCAATGGTGCGGCGCTGTTCAATGGGAAGCGCAACAATCAACGCTGCGACGTCGCTCGGGTGCATGCCACGCAAACGTGCTGCTTCCGCAGCGACAGGTGTCGATGGCGCAAAGAGCGTTGCACATTCCGTCCAGGGCACCAAGCGAAACGTCGGACGCGCGAGCAGGAGGCCACGCTTGGCGAGACGGACGTGGGTGACACACCAAACGGGATTGTGACCACCTTGGTGTTGTAATGCGACGTCAACCACGGTTTCATCGCCGAGGTTCTTGTCGAGCACATCACCAGCAATGAGTCGCTCACCTTCGCGGGCAAGAAACGGCTTCAAATCGATGTCGAAACTCTTCAGACGCACACCTGAATTGTCGACATGAGCGACGCGAGCTGCGGAGATGAAGATTCGCCGTCGCTGACTGCTCGACACGAAACCCAGCACACGCGGAGACTCGTTGCCGCGTCCCGGTACGACAACGATGTCGTCGATTTTTCCGATGGCAACACCGCCGGCATCCAATAGCGGCAGCCGCGTAATGCGGTAGGCGTAGATGAGGTCGTTTGCGGGTATCACACAACGACGCTACCCAGCCAGATTGCCAATCACCCCGCAGGCCAGGGCACCGGTCCTCGCACAGGACCGTTGAGATCAGTTTCGAATATCACTCAGGACGAGGGCGACGTACTCGCGCAGGTAGGTGGTGGAGTCCTGCAGTGAATCAACCGTTGGCCACAACGACCGCAAGGAGATGTCGCCGAATGATGCATCGGTGATGACAGGGTCTGCACCGATCATGCGGAGATTATTGAAGAATCGAGAGAATTCGCGACGCGACCGTCGCAGGTGAAAATCCGAGGTCACGATGGCCAGTGGTGTGTCGGGGGTGAGAAATGCGGCGTCGCGGGCGACCTTGGCGTGTCCGTTGGTGTTGCTCGACACCGGGTCGATCATGATTCGTTCGCTGGGTACTCCAAGTCGTTCGGCCTGCTCTTGCATGAGCCGACCTTGTTGATCGGGCTCGCGCAGTGACTCTGACCCGGGTTGGTTGCCCGCCATGACGAGCGTGGCGGTCGGATGCTCGCGCCAAACCATGACGGCGCGGTTGACGCGACGCACGGTTTCAAGACCCGAGGAGTCTTCTTCCGGCGAATCTCCGATGTCAAAGCCGCCAGCCAACACATAGATGTATTCGGGCTGCCATGATGCATCGAGTGTGGACTCAACGACGAGCGGACGTTCGAGCAGCATGGCTGCCAGCGGTGTGGCAACCAACCACAGCAAGCCGATGGCGGCGGCGGTGACGATGCGAATCCAGCGCACAACACCACCACGCCGCCAAACGTAGACCCATGCACCACCCAAGACGACGAGTGGCAACCACAACGGATCGACTAGGTCGCGCAACACGCCAGTCAGC
>CAYFNN010000113.1:0-4360 GCA_964344465.1 uncultured Bifidobacterium sp.
CGAACATCCGCTTCCCGTGGGCGGCAAAGAGCCGATGCGAAGTGTGGGTCGCCGCCTACGGCCCGAAGGCACTGCAGCTCACCGGCGAAGTGGGTGACGGCTTCATCTTGCAGTTGGCCGACCTGTCGATTGCCGAGTGGACGATTGCGGCCGTTCGCAAGGCGGCCAAAGACGCAGGCCGCGACCCCAAGAGCGTGAAGATCTGCGTCGCAGCACCCGCATACGTCGGCAACGACATGAAGCACATGCGCGACCAGTGCCGTTGGTTCGGTGGAATGGTCGGCAACCACGTGGCCGACATCGTCGCTCGCTACGGCGACAACTCGTCAGTGCCCAAAGCCCTCACTGACTACATCAAAGGTCGCCAGGGTTACGACTACAACGAGCATGGTCGTGCGGGCAATTCGCACACCACTTTCGTGCCCGACGAAATAGTCGATCGCTTCTGCATCTTGGGCGGTGTGGATGAACACGTGCGCCGGTTGAAGGAACTCGCGGCACTCGGCGTCGACCAATTCTCCATCTACTTGCAGCACGACGGCAAGGAGCAGACGCTCGAGGCCTACGGCGAACGAGTGATGCCGGCAATCGCAGAGTTGGCACGCGCCAAGCAATGACCTCCCTCGTTCGCCGCGCCGCTCAGCGAACGTTGTTGTTCGTAGTGGCTCTCGCTCTCGTGGCGGCGGTGTGGGAGACGTACAAGGCATTCGGCCCGGAAGAGGGCGGCAAGTTGCTCGGGGTGAGCGTGTTGCCACGTACGAGTGACTACGCCATGCCACACGTGTGGGATATGTTCTCGCGTTTCTCGCGGCCTGAAGTGCGAGGCTCTGAGCGCACGGTGCTCGAGGCAGTGACGGCCGGAGCGTGGTACTCCTTCCGCCTGAGCGTGGCAGGTTTCGTGCTCGGGGCTCTCGTCGGCGTGGGTCTCGCAGTGCTGATGGCGCGCTTCAAAGTGGTGCAGCGCGGCGTGTTGCCGTATCTCGTGGTGTCGCAGACGGTGCCGCTCATCGCGCTCGCCCCGCTGGTCGTGTCGTGGGGCGGTCGGCTTGAAGTGGGTGCGTTCGTGTGGCCGCGTTGGCTCTCGGCATCGGTGCTCGGTGCATTCCTCGCGTTCTTTCCGATTGCGGTGGGCACCTTGCGCGGCCTCGCGGCAGCACCCGCGGCGTCGGTGGAACTCATGCAGAGCTACGCCGCATCGTGGATGAAAACCTTGTTCAAGCTTCGCTTTCCGACCGCCGTTCCCTACATGGTGCCCGCGTTCAGGCTTGGCGCGTCGGCCTCGGTGATCGGCGTGGTCGTCGCCGAGATCTCCACTGGTTTGAAGGGTGGCATCGGTCGACTCATCATCGAGTACGCACGCGAGGCAACTGGCGACCCGGCCAAGGTGTACACGGCGATCTTCGGTGCTGCAGCTCTCGGCTTGGTGATGGCCGGCGCCGTGGTGGCCGTCGACGTCATCGTCATGCGAAACCGACCCAAGGAGGCCGTGTCGTGACAGCAGTGAGCATTCGTAACGCAAGCAAGGTGTTCAACCAGGGCAAAGCGAACCAGGTCGACGCGCTCACCAACGTGTCGCTCGAGGTGAAGCAAGGCGAGTTCGTCTCGCTCATCGGCCCGTCGGGTTGCGGAAAGTCCACACTGTTGCGACTGATCGCCAACCTGCTCGAACCAACTTCGGGCGAAGTCGTCGTGAACGGCAAGCCGGCTGCGCAGGCGCGGCTCGACCAGGACTACGGCATGGCGTTTCAACAGGCCGGCCTCTTTGACTGGCGCACGGTTCGCAAGAACATCGAGTTACCACTCGAGTTGAAAGGTTGGGAGAAGTCGAAGCGCAGCGCGCGCGCCGACGAGATGCTGCACCTCGTGCAGCTGCCGGAGTTCGGCGAGCACTACCCGTGGCAGTTGTCGGGCGGCATGCAGCAGCGCATCGCAATTGCGCGCGCGCTTGCCGCGCACCCGCCGCTCTTGCTGATGGACGAGCCCTTCGGTGCGCTCGACGAGATGACTCGCGAGTACATGCAAGGAGAGTTGCTGCGAATCTGCGCGGCGACCAGCACCACCGTCGTGTTCGTCACTCACTCGATCCCAGAAGCGGTGTATTTGTCGAACCGTGTCGTCGTGATGTCGCCGCGACCCGGTCGCATCACGAAGCTTGTCGACGTCTCGCTCGGCGCCGAGCGCAACGAGGAGACTCGCAACCGAACCACGTTCTTCGAAGCCATCACCGCAGTGCGTGAAGGTCTGCGCGGAATGCATGCCGCTCACGTGGGGCTCGGCAACGACGACCGATGACGAATCGACTCACCTCCTCGCTCGGCAAGGTGCTGCCGGCAATCGCGTTCGGTGCAGCGTTCCTCGGACTCTGGGAGTGGGCCGTCAAGTTCTTTGAGTTGAAGCCGTACTTCCTCACTGCGCCGAGCAGCATCTGGCAGCAGTTCATGGGCAACTTCGACCTCATTCGTGGTGCTGCGACCGTATCGGGCACGAATGCCCTCGTCGGTCTGGTGGCAGGCACGGTGTTCGGAGTGGCCATGAGTTTCGTTCTGAGCCGGTTCGGATTTCTCAACCAACTCATCACGCCGCTCGCGATAGCGCTGAATGCCATCCCCATCTTCGTGTTGGTCGCCGTCTTGAACAACATGTACTCCATTACGAGCGAGATCCCGCGGCGAATCATGGTCACGCTCGTGGTGTACTTCATCGTGTTGGTGAACGTTGCGCGAGGACTCACCCAGGTGTCGCCGACCCACGTCGAGCTCATGCGCTCGTACGCGGCGAGCGACGTGGCAATCCTGCGCAAGGTGCGCATTCCGAACGCCGTGCCGTTCCTCTTCACCGCCCTGAAAATTGCGGCACCTGCAGCCGTGATTACCGCATTCGTGAGTGAGTATTTCGGCGGATCGCAGAACGGCTTGGGTAGCCGTATCTCGAGCAACATCGCCAATTCGAAGAACGCCGCCGCGTGGGCCTACGTGTTGGCGGCTTGCCTGCTTGGGCTACTCTTCTACACAGTCTCCGTAGTAATGGAGAGTCTCAACCGCAAGGGTGGGGCGAAGCAGTAACAACAACATTCGGGCAGAAGCCCGAAGGGGGAGAAACAGAATGAAGCGTTCAGTACGGGTTGCCTTCGCCGGCATCGCCGCGCTGTCGTTGTTCGTGGCCGCCTGTGGCGGTAGCGACGAGGCAGCCGACGAGGTCACCGAAGACACCACCGAATCCACCGAGGCTCCGGCCGCAGAAACCTGCACCACGCCGACCCCGGTCAAGCTGCAACTGCAGTGGTTCACCCAGGCCCAGTTCGCCGGCTACTTCGCCGCGCAAGACCAGGGCTTCTACAGCGACCAGTGCCTCGACGTCACCATCGTCGAGGGCGGTGTCGACATCGTTCCGCAGACCGAGCTGGCCAACGGCAACGTTGACTTCGCGATCTCGTGGGTGTCGAAGGCTCTCGCCAGCCGCGAGGCCGGCGCGAACATCGTGAACATCGCACAGGTGTTCCAGCGTTCGGGCACTCTGCAGGTGTCGTTCAAGGACAAGAACATCACCAAGCCCGAGGACTTCAAGGGCAAGAAGATCGGTAACTGGGGCTACGGCAACGAGTTCGAGATCTTCGCTGCTCTCACCAAGGCGGGTCTCGACCCGGCCAAGGACGTCTCGCTCGTGCAGCAGCAGTTCGACATGGTCGGTCTGCTCTCCGGTGACATCGACGCAGCAGAAGCCATGACCTACAACGAGTACGCACAGGTGCTCGAGGCCAAGAACCCGGCCACTGGTGCGCTCTACACGGCGGACGACTTCAACGTCGTCTCGTACGAAGAGGCCGGTGTCGGTATGTTGCAGGACGCCATCTGGGCGTCGGGTGAGCGTCTCGCCAGCGATGCCGCTTACGCGGACACCGCGGTGAAGTTCGTCGCTGCCTCGCTCCAGGGCTGGGCATTCTGCCGCGACAACGTCGAGGCATGCCGTGACATCGTGCTGTCGAAGGGCTCCAAGCTCGGCGCCAGCCACCAGTTGTGGCAGATGAACGAGGTCAACAAGTTGATCTGGCCAGCCACCAACGGTGTCGGCTTCATCGACCAGGCCGCGTGGGATCGCACCGCACAGCTGTCGCTCGAGACCAAGAACCTCGAGGGCGGCACGGTGCTGACCAAGGCCCCGGATGCAACTGCGTACACCAATGACATCGTGACGAAGGCGCTCGACATCCTCGCGGGTCTCGGCGTTGACACCACGGGTTCGGCGTACGCTCCGATCGAGGTCACCCTCAACGAGGGCGGCAACTAGTCATCGACTGACGCGGCGCTCGTCGCCGCAAACGTCGCACGAGGGTGCGGGTCGCGAAAGCGGCCCGCACCCTTCG
>CAYFNN010000114.1:0-4322 GCA_964344465.1 uncultured Bifidobacterium sp.
GGCGCCCTACGAAACTCTCCTAACCGCTGACTAGCGTTGCGCTGATGCCAGACATCGACTGGAACTCACTGCGGGCTGCAGCGCACGAGGCCGCCAAATACGCCTATGTACCGTATTCCAAGTTCCGGGTCGGTGCTGCAGCGCTGGTCGACGACGGTCGAATTGTGACGGGCTGCAACGTGGAGAATGCGTCATACGGACTCACCTTGTGCGCCGAATGTGGAATGGTCAGTGAACTGGCCCGTACGGGTGGCGGTCGCCTCGTTGCGGTCTGCACGGTAGGAAATGGTGAGGCGGTTACTCCCTGTGGGCGTTGTCGCCAATTGTTGTGGGAACACGGCGGTGCCGAATTGTTGATTGAAATCAATGGCACACCACGACCGATGAGCGAAATAATTCCCTTTGCGTTTCCTGAAGCGTCCAACTTCGTGACTCCGAAAGACTGATTGACAGATCATGGGAAGATTCCTCACCGACACGCAGATTGAAGGCTTTCGTCGGGACGGCTTCCTCGTTGTGCCCGACTTTGTATCAAGTGATCGCTGTCTCGCCCTTCGTGAACGCGCCATGCAGTTGGCCGAACAACATGTCCCGTCGCCCGAGCAAGCAACGATCTTTACGGCTGACGGCAAACCGTTGCATGCCGGCGATGACTATTTTTTGTCCAGCGGCGAGGCAATTCGCTGCTTTTTCGAAAAAGATGCATTTGATGCGGTAGGCCGGCTTCGCGGTGATGCGCATCTGTGCCTCAACAAGCTTGGTCACGCGATGCATGATCTCGACCCTGTATTCGACGACTTCAGCCGCACGCCTCAACTTGCAGCAGTGGCTCACGACATTGGCATGTTGAACCCCCTGCTCCTGCAGTCGATGTACATCTTCAAACAACCACGTATTGGTGGTGAAGTTACATGCCATACCGACCACACCTACTTGTGGACCGAGCCTCGCAGCGTCGTCGGCTTCTGGTTTGCCATCGACGACGCAACCACCGAGAATGGCTGCATGTGGGCGGTGCCGGGTGGACACCGCTTACCAGTTCGGTCACGCTCGCGCCTCAACGAAGCGCGCACGGCTACGGTCACTGACGTGCTCGATCCTGAGCCGTATCCGCTCGACAACCTGCAGTGCCTCGAGGCGAAGCGCGGAACGTTGGTCTTGCTCGACGGTGCGATTCCGCACCTCTCCGCTGCCAACAACAGCGACAAACCACGGCATGCCTACACGATTCATGCCATCGATGGTGCTGCCGACTATCTGGCGGACAATTGGCTGCAACGACCGTCGCTGCCGCTGCGAGGTTTTCTTCCAAAAACACCGATAGATCAGGCACGGTTGAACTAGTCATAATGGCCACCCTTCGATTCAGTTTCGGCACGATGGGTTCGGGTAAGAGCACTCTCGCTCTGCAGATTCATCACAACTTGTCCTCTCGCTCTCTGCGCGGCCTCTTGCTCACCAAGCTCGATCGCGACGGCGCCCAGGTAACAAGCCGATTGGGAGTCTCGTCACCGGCCGTCGATATCGCGAGTGCGCCGAGCATTGTGGCACTTGCTCGTCAACACATGCCCCTTGACTTCTTGGTCTGTGATGAAGTGCAGTTTTACAGCGTTGAACAGTGTGACGAACTCGCAGTCATCGTCGACGATCTTGGCATTGATGTGTACGCGTTCGGTCTGATTACCGACTTCAAGGGCTTACTATTCGAAGGCACCAAACGCATGTTGGAAATCGCCGATCAGCGCGTTGAAATGCAGGTAGAAGCACGTTGCTGGTGCGGTGCTCGAGCCACCAACAATGCGCGACTGGTGAACGAGAAGGTGGTCTTTGAGGGTGAGACTGTCGTCGTAGGTGACACGGCGACTACCCGCAAGGAGCCACTCTTCGGCGACGTCGTTCGCTATGAGCTGCTGTGTCGATACCACTACCGACGCGGACAACTCGCACCACAGATGTCGTAGCTCATCAACTGAGCAGTCGCTCAAACTCCTGAGTCCATGCCGATAACCAGTTGTCGCTGAAATTCGCGTACCGAGCAACAAATGCCTCGCGTGCCTCTTGCACTTCTGCCGAACGCCACCACGCCGTCGGATCACCGCGCAGGGCGTTGACGAACTTTGCCGCTTCAAGCCCCGAGTAGTGGAGCACGCCGACTCGCGCTAGTGCGTCGAGGAATGGCTGCGCAGCCTCTCGCGGGCGATAGTACGCAGGGTCGTAGAAACACACCGTCGGCACGTCCATCGCCAGCGTCTCTAGCCACGAAGTCCCGAGATAGTTGTGCACAACGAGCGGGGCACGCGATGCGGCGATGGTGCCACGACCAAACCCTTCGTCTTGCGTAATCACTGCCTTTGCTCCTGACAATTGATTCATCGGAAACCGGTCAGCACCCGAATGGCGCATTGTGAGGGTGGTGCCATCACTCAGTGCACCAACAAAATCGGCCGTGAGATTGACTGCTCGCTGTACGTGACTTGGCACACAAAATGATTGAAGTCGATACAGCTCATTCGTGACCGGCAAACTCATAAGCAGTATTCCCCGGGTTCTGCCTTTTCTTCTCTCGGGCATGGCGGCAGGAAGTGGCAAAACGGTCTCGGGGTGATCTTCTCTTCTCCAGCCAAACGTATAGAAGTAATCACTGATCGCAACATCATGGTCCTCACCTGGGTGACGCTCATCGACGCCATACCCGCCTCCATGCTGATGCACCAAAAGTTTGCTCCCGCTCATTCGAGCCGCCGCCGTTCGATGCATGAAGCTCGTCGAAACATGTTGCGCATTCGCGGTGTAAAACAGTCGCGCATGTTCGCGTAGTTTTCTTGCCCACGTCTGAAGCGGCGCGTGATGCTCCACGAGATCTCGTGGAGCCATCAATGCAACAACTGCTCGCAACTCCCGATATTCATCTGAGGATTGCAGAAACACTTTCGCAACCGAAACACGCTGATCTGAAGCAAGAGGTACTTGTCGCAGCGGCGGAAAATCTTCCGGAGCCCAACGAAGCATGCGGCGACTGCGAATTGCAGCCATAAGTTCACGTCCTGATGAAATCTTGAGATATGGCAGCGAGACTGCCACCTCGGCACCTCGTGAGCCGATTCTTGATAAGAACAACTGGCGTCGGTTGGTCGTAGTGACGTGCGTGCGGTCATCAAAGTGCTCCAGCACATTCAGCAGTTGCATCGAGTCGACTCCTGAAAGCTGTCGCATGAGCTTCGCTCGATTGGCAATCGAATCGAATGTCAATCTGGTGTGCTGAGGCACCAGAACGCGACTCCTAGTGGTTTCGTCGTGAGCAAGAGCGGTATCGTCCGACTGCAGGTTTGACCACTGGTCACAAAGGTGTAACAGCCAGAATCTTCCAACGTGTTCGACGATGTTGCGCTCTGGTGCGACTCCGTTAACTTCGGCGATCGTCGTGCAGAGTGCATCTATCGCCGTCGGTAGCGCCGCGCGCGAAGCAGCAATTGCTGATGCGAGTTCATTCGGCTGGAAGTCACGCATCACGATTGAAATTGGTCGAACTGTTCGATAATTTCCGATGCGGTTGTGTCGAAGTCGAGGCTCTTAGTTCTTACGAAGTTTTCGAGGGTTGCGAGATGATCGGGTGTATCCACATCAAACCGCAACTCGCGACGCTTCAAGGGCCCCTCAGCTCTACACGCATGCATACGCGCCGGAAGCGAACCATCGACAATCGCCAAGGTCACGTGCTCACGCTGCTGGGCCGAAAGTGCCTGCGTTGCGAGCGAATCAAACATCGTTCGTGTCATGGCTTCAGCGCCAAAACCGTCGGGGTAATTACAGTCGCCAAGTGGCCGGTGATTGAATGCGTAGTCACAACCTGATTCAGCAAGTTCGCGCACGACGACATCAATACATTCGGGGTCTACAAACGGATTATCGGCGCAGATCCGAACGACTACCTGTGCGGGGTCTCCTCGAAGAGCATCGGCGAATCGGGCCAGAACATCGTTCGTCGAACCACGAACCGCTTCAACACCCAAGCCGTTGCACGCCGTCACAAGTTGATCGTCTACTGAATCCTGAGTCGTTGCCACGACTACCCGATTCAGGCTCGCGGCATGACTTACTCGCGAGACCACCCACTCAAGCAACGTATGCCCGCCAAGTGTGGCCAGCATCTTGCCTGGAAAACGTGAGGAGCCGAGACGAGCCTGGATGACAGCCGTAACTGGACTCATGCTGGGTCGATGTCAGACCACTGCAGCACGTCATCAGTTGCCAGGGCGCGCAATGTCCTGCGACCGATGACTTCATCCCAATGCAGCGGACTCACTCCGGTACCAGGTCGCTTG
>CAYFNN010000115.1:0-4308 GCA_964344465.1 uncultured Bifidobacterium sp.
CTCGAAGAACGCCGCACGGTTGCGCGTGTCTTCGTTGCGTTCGCCACCGAGTGATACGTCGACCACCTTGGTGATTCGTCCAGGACGTGGCGACATCACCACGACTCGATTCGACAGATACACCGCTTCGGGTATCGAGTGCGTCACGAAGAGCACGGTGGTGCCAGTCGCCGCACAAATACGCAACAACTCACCCTGCATGTACTCGCGGGTCATTTCGTCGAGCGCACCAAACGGTTCGTCCATCAACAGCAGTGGCGGATGCGCGGCGAGTGCACGTGCAATTGCGATGCGCTGCTGCATGCCTCCCGACAGTTGCCACGGATAATGGTCGCCGAACTCGGGCAGTTGCACGAGCTGCAGCATCTCGTCGGCACGCACGGTGCGATCTTTCTTGTCCCAGCCCTTCAATTCGAGTGGCAACTCAATGTTCTTGCGCACCGTTCGCCAGTCAAAGAGACCAGCTTGTTGAAACGCCATGCCGTAGTCCTGATCGAGACGGGCCTGCGCCGCCGACTTGCCATTGACGCTGACCTCGCCCGACGTCGGTTCGAGCAAGTTCGCAACGAGCCGCAGCAAGGTTGACTTGCCGCAACCGGAGGGGCCGATGAGCGAAACGAACTCGCCCTGCTTCACCTCGAGTGCCACGTTCGTGAGTGCATCAACTTGATTCGACTTGCCCTGATTGAACACTTTGCTCACGTTTCGCACGCTGACAGCGGTCATACGGTGGCCTCCTTCGGACGATTACGCATCACAATGACGTCGACTGCAACGACTGCACCGGCCATCACCAGACCGAGCGCAGCCGCACCGAAGATCGCCGTGTACACCTTCGCGGGGTCTCCGGTGGCTTCGCGTGCATATTCGATGATCAGGCGACCGATGCCGCCACGCAAGCCAGTGGAGATTTCGGCGACCACCACACCAATTACCGATGCCGAGGCACCGAGTCTGAACGCCGGCACCATGTAGGGCACTGCGGTGGGAAACCTCAGTTTGAAAAGCGTTTTTGTCCACGAGGCGGCGTAACTCTGCATCAGTTCAACCGAGGAAGCCGAGGCAGCAGCCAGGCCTCGCAGAGTTCCGACAGCAATCGGAAAGAATGCAAGAAACGCACCGAGTACGGAAACCGACATCCAGCGTGGCCACACAAACGCGCCGATTTCCAACTTGCCGCCCCACGACACGATGAGCGGTGCGAGTGCGATCAACGGCACGGTCTGTGACACCACGAGATACGGCAGCACGCCACGTTGCACCCACTTGAAGCGAGCCATCAACACTGCAAGCCCGACACCGATAACTCCGCCGAGCACAAAGCCCGCCACGCTCAGGCGGAACGAATACCACGCCCCTGCGAGGACGGCGGCAAAGACGGTGCGATCAGAGCCACGCACTTCGGCGCGACCAAAGCGCGAGAACATATCCCACACGTGCGGCATGGCGTATTCGCTGGTGCGCGGCAAGATGCGCACACCCAACAACTGCCCACCGTCTTCGGGGCCGAGCACTTTGTAGGTCTCCCAGATGACGACGACGAGTGCGAGTGCCGCCACGAACATCGCACTTCGACGCAACGCTCGGTAAACGACCGAGGTCATTGTTTGGCGCGAGCCAATTCTGCAATCGCAGGCATCACACGTTCGCCGTAGGCCTCGAGCGTCTGCTCTTTGCCGTCGTGCTGCAGGTAGATGGAGAACTGGTCGACACCAAGTGCCGCCAATTCCTTCAGGCGCCGCACATGTTCATCAACGCCACCCAGGATGCAGAATCGGTCGACTATCTCATCGGGCACGAACGTGGTGTGCGAATTACCCGCCCGTCCATGCTCGTTGTAGTCATAACCCTGACGACCCTTGATGTAGTCGGTCAACGCCTTGGGCACTGCGGAGTTTTCGCCGTATCGCGCGACGATGTCTGCCACGTGATTGCCGACCATGCCACCGAACCAGCGGCACTGGTCTCGCATGTGCTGGATGTCGCTGCCGACGTATGCGGGGGCAGCCACGCAAATCTTCACACTCTTGGGGTCTCGACCGGCATCTTTTGCAGCCTTGCGCACGGCGGCAATGGTCCACTCGGCGATCGACAAGTCGGCGAGCTGCAGAATGAAACCGTCGCCAACTTCACCGGTCAGCTGCAGTGCCTTCGGGCCATATGCCGCCACCCACACTTCACAACGACTCTTGCTGGCCCACGGAAAGCGGATGTTCGAGCCGTTGTATTCCACTCCCCGACCATTGGCGAGCTCGCGAATCACATGGATGCTGTCGCGCAGCGTGGCGAGCGTCGTGGGCTTGCCGTTGGTGACTCGCACCGCTGAGTCGCCGCGACCAATTCCAATTACCGTGCGATTGCCATACATCTCGTTGAGCGTTGCGAACACGCTGGCGGTCACCGTCCAGTCACGTGTTGCCGGATTCGTCACCATCGGCCCGACGATCACGTTGTTGGTCTGGGCGAGAATCTGGCTATAGATGACGTACGGCTCTTCCCACAAGATGTGGCTGTCGAACGTCCACACGTGCGACATGCCGTACATCTCGGCTTTTTTCGCCAAGTCGATTACCCGCGATGCGGGCGGGGTGGTCTGCAGTACGACGCCGATATCCATCGAGGGGCTCAGCGATTCTGTGGAAAGCCGAGGTTGACGCTCGAGGTTCGCGGGTCGGGCCACCGCGAAGTCACCACTTTGCCACGGGTGTAGAAGTTGATGCCTTCCGGTCCATACATGTGCTGGTCACCAAAGAGGCTCGCCTTCCAACCACCGAACGAGTAGTACGACACGGGCACAGGAATCGGCACATTCACGCCGACCATGCCGACTTGTACATCGAACTGGAACTGCCGAGCCACGCCACCGTCGCGGGTGAAAATGGCCGTGCCGTTGCCGAATGGATTGTCGTTGATCATCTTCATGCCTTCGTCATAGGTGCCAACTCGTGAAACGACGAGCACTGGTCCGAAGATCTCTTCGTCGTAGCACTTCATGCCGGGCTTGGCCGCATCAATGAGGCTGGGGTTCAAGAAGAAGCCAGGGTCCTTTTCCTTTGCGGTTCCATCGACGACCACCTTGGCGCCTTCCTTCGATGCATTCTTTACGTAACCCGACACCTTGTCTCGATGCTCACGGGTGATGAGTGGACCCATCTCTGCAGACGGATCAGTACCAGGGCCAACCTTGATGTTCGGAATGCGTGTTTTGATCTTGTCAACGAGTGCATCAGCGATGGTGTCGACTGCGACAACCACCGAAACAGCCATGCAGCGCTCGCCCGACGAGCCATACGCCGCACTCACCGCGGCGTCGGCGGCCATGTCGAGATCTGCATCGGGCAAGACCAACATGTGGTTTTTCGCACCACCAAGGGCCTGCACGCGCTTGCCGTTTCGGGTTCCGGTTTCGTAAACATATTTCGCAATCGGCGTCGAACCTACGAATGACACCGCGGCAATGTCAGGGTGTTCAAGAATGCGATCAACGGCTACTTTGTCGCCGTGCACCACATTGAACACGCCGTCGGGCAAACCTGCCTGACGAAGCAAATCGGCAACGAACATCGACGCTGACGGATCCTTCTCGCTCGGCTTCAAGATAAAGGTGTTGCCGCACATGATTGCGTTGGCGAACATCCACATCGGCACCATCGCCGGAAAGTTGAAGGGCGTGATGCCCGCAACTACGCCAAGCGGCTGGCGAATCGAATACACGTCGACTCCGCCGGCCGCCTGCTCTGAATAACCACCCTTCAAAAGAGCGGGGATGCCGCACGCAAACTCGATGTTCTCCAACCCGCGCGCCAGCTCGCCCATCGCATCAGCCGGCACCTTGCCATGCTCGAGCGAGATGATGTTGGCAATCTCCTTGCGGTTGGCATCGACGAGTTCGCGCATGCGGAACATGATTTCCGCGCGACGCGACAGCGACGTCGAACGCCATGCAGGCAGTGCAGCCTTGGCGAGCGCCACCACGGCATCGAGCTCGGCGACGCTTGCAAAATCCACCGTGGCTTGCTGTTCACCTGTGGCCGGGTTGAAAACGACACCCGAGCGGCCCGAGGTGCCGTGCACCATCTTGTTGTTAATCCAGTGACCGATGCGGTTCATGCAATGCTCCTTTTCAATGGCTTAGTGCAGATATTGGCTGAGGCCACGCTTGATGTACTTGCCGTGACCCTTGCGGCCCTTGAACGTGTCGTTTTCGACCACGACCATGCCACGTGAGAGCACGGTGTCGACTTTGCCGTCGACCTCGAAACCTTCCCACGATGAGTGGTCCATATTCATGTGGTGCTTGTCGTTGAT
>CAYFNN010000116.1:0-2581 GCA_964344465.1 uncultured Bifidobacterium sp.
GCGACGTACTTTGTTTCGAGAAACGCGAGCAGGCCGTCGTGACCACCTTCTCGCCCAAGACCTGATGCCTTGACGCCGCCGAACGGCGCAGCGGGGTCTGAGACGAGACCGCGATTCAAGCCGATCATGCCGGTTTCGAGTGCTTCGGCAAATTTCAGCCCTCGCCCGACATCGCGTGTGAAGACGTACGAGACGAGACCATGTTCGACCGAGTTGCAATGAGTGAGAATGTCGTCGGCGTCGGTGAACCTCACGATGGGTGCAACCGGCCCGAAGATTTCTTCTTTCAGGATCGCAGCGTCAAACCTCACATCGGTAAGCACCGTTGGGTGGTAGCCGAAGGATTTGTCGCTAGCCCGTTTGGCACCACACGCCACGGTGGCGCCTTCAGCGACCGCACCATCAACGAGGGTCGCAACATGGTCTTGTTCTTTGCGTGACACGAGCGGGCCAACGTGAGAGTTCGGGCTGAGGCCGTCTCCCAAGACGAGCGCCGACATGCGCTTGGTAAATGCTTCGACGAACTTGTCGTGAATCTTCTCGTGTACGAAGAATCGGTTGGCTGCGGTACATGCTGCGCCGCCGTTACGCATCTTCGCAAGCATCGAGCCTTCGACGGCGACGTCGAGGTCGGCGTCGTCGAACACCACGAGTGGAGCATTGCCGCCGAGCTCCATCGAACAATTGATGACACGTTCGGCTGCCTGGGCGAGCAGTAGCGAACCGACTGCGGTCGACCCGGTAAAACTCAGCTTGCGCACCTTGCCCGACGAGAGCATCGCCGAAACAGCAGCGCCCGCTGGTTCGGGTACAACCACATTGACCACACCGTCAGGAACACCTGCACGGCGCAAGATTTCACAGATGGCAATGGCGGTGAGCGGCGTGTTGCTCGCTGGCTTCAAGACCACCGTGCAACCAGCGGCCAGTGCCGGCCCAATCTTGCGCGTGGCCATTGCGGCCGGAAAGTTCCAGGGTGTTGCAAGCAATGACACACCAACGGGCTGACGCGAGACGAGCAACCAGTTGGCACCAGATGGCGCACGGCGGTAGTCGCCGTCGATGCGCACTGCTTCTTCACTGAACCAGCGGAAGAATTCCGCCGCGTACGTGACCTCGGCTTTTGCATCTGCGAGCACTTTGCCGTTTTCTTGCACGATGGTGCGGGCCAGCGACTCGTGGTCGGCCATCATTAGTTCCCACGCTTTGCGCAACACTTCGGCGCGCACGCGTGGCGCAGTGGCTCGCCATGATGCAAACGCTGCTTCGGCGCGATCGACAGCCGTCAGACAGTCGGCGATGTCAGCGCGTGGCACGCGACCCGCCACCGAACCATCGAACGGATTGATGACGTCGACGGTGGGCACTCGTCCATTGTCGCAGATACGACAAGTAGCCTCGCTGCGTGGCTCGGAGGCGTTTGTTGTTGGTGCTCTTCGTTGCCATCGCAGTGAAGTCATCGGCCTACGGGGTGATGTTCACGATGCTCGACGACTACCGAGAGCAGTTTGGTATTAGTGAGGGCTCACTCGGCCTGGTCATCGCCATTGGGTTCTTTACCTCGTTTTTTGCCCAACTCACCATCGCGCCACTTGCTGATCGCGGTCGCTCACGACAGCTGATTTTCGTGGGTCTTACCCTCGCCATCATCGGCAACTTTGCGATGGCATTTTCCGACACACTGCCGCAGTTACTCGGTTCTCGATTCATGTCGGGTCTGGGCTTGGGATGTGCCCTGCCAGCTATGCGCCGCGTCATCATTGTGAGCGACAAGGAGCATCTCGGTCGCAACCTGGGTCGAGTGCTCTCGTGCGAGGTAGGGGGTTTCGCAGCTGGGCCCGTCGTTTCCACGTTTCTCGTTGAACCATTCGGCATACCCGCACCCTTCGTTGCCATTGGTGTAGTGCTCACGTTCGTGACTCTCATCATTTTCTCGATGCCGATCCCTGAAGTGCCGGCCGAAGACCACCCCACCGAGCGATTCGCCATCGACCTACTGCGCGACCGAGCTGTTGCCGCAGGTGTGCTCATCGGAATCGCGCTCTTTTTCATGATCGGCACGTTTGACTCGCTGTGGGCGCTGATGATGAACGATCTCGGGGCCCCAACGTGGATGGCGAATACGGGAGTCACACTCTTCGTTCTGCCGATGGTCTTCATGGCGCCATACGGCGGAAGATTCGTGCAGCGTGTCGGGCCTTTTCGCGCTGGCGGCTTCGGCATGCTGTTCGGTGCCGCATGCATGGGTTTGTACGGCACTCTCTCGGTGCCGTGGCTATTGATGGCGGTATTCCTCGTGCACACATTGAACGACGGCATGACGGTGACGGGTGCCGGCGTCGCGGTCGGCATGGTTGCGCCAACCGAGCGACAAGCTGGCGCTCAGGGACTGCTCGGTGGAGCACAGACGTTGACTGGTGGAGTCTCGGCCTCATTCGCCGGTTTGTCGTATGAGGTACTCGGTCGCACCGTCACGTTCGTAATTGCTGCAGTAATGATGGCGATACTCATCGGTGGTGCGCGCACGCTCGCGAGTGATCGCTGGATGCTGCGCGGACAAACGGCGACTACACCCGCGCAC
>CAYFNN010000116.1:2681-4278 GCA_964344465.1 uncultured Bifidobacterium sp.
GCCGCCTTGCGCGAGGCCGCCGAAGAAGTCGGGGTCGACCACTCGCGAGTCGAGGTGCGCAAAGTGTTTTCAGATGACCACGGAAACTGGCGCTACGACACCGTGATTGCGTTCGCGAAAGACGACGCCGGCATCTTCGCCGCCAATCACGAGACGAGCGAGCTCGAATGGGTTGCGTTGCCCGACGTGGGCGACTACGACCTGCACCCGGGGCTCGCCGCGCACTGGACGACGATTGCCGAGCTGGTACGCCGCGAACTCACGGCCTGGCGCGCCTGACTAGAGCGCTCGCGCGTACAGTTCGTGAATATCGCCCCGCGTCGGATACTTCGGCGTGTTCAGAATGATGAGGTCGCGCAACGCATCTTGCGTGAGGTCGTTGATGTTGTCGTTGCTTGCACCCAATTCGCGTAGTCGTTTGTTGGTGCCGACCGTTGCCGACAATTTCTCCACGGCGGCGATGCCCGCCTCTGGGTCGAACTCAGAACCGAGCGCCTCGCCAATATCTGCATAGCGACGTGCGACGACGTCGCGGTTGAAGCGCATCACGTGCGGCAGCATCGTCGCAAGCGTCTGGCCGTGCGCCTGATGCAGCTGGCCTGAAATCGGGTGACCCGTGGCATGAACGAGACCAAGCAGCGGGCCCGATGAGAAGGCGCGACCGGCGAGGTGCGATGCGATCTGCATTTGCGCGCGGGCTTCGAGATCGGTGCCGTCAGCGACGACCTTTGGCAGCCACTGCCCCGTCAATCGAATCGCGTGCAACGCAAGAGCATCGGCGTATGGGTTGGAGTTTGCCGACGTGTAGCACTCGATTGCGTGGGTGAGCACGTCCATGCCGCAGGCAGCGGTGCCGCGTGCGGGCATGCCGACGGTGAGCGTCGGATCGAGCAGGATCACCGTTGGTGCAACCGTCGGGTTACTGAAGGTCAACTTGCGATGCACCTTCGGGTTGGTCAACGTGTCGGTGATGAGACCACCACCGTTGGTCTCTGATGCCGTACCCGATGTCGTCGGGATGGCGATCGTTGGCAACCCGGGCTGCGACGCCTGTGCTTTGGGTGCAAGCGTTCCAAAATCGATGCGATCGTTGGCATCGAGATTCGGCGCGAATGCGAGGTTCAGGTTGTCGACACCGTTTGGTGCGGCGAGCGCGATGTACTTGCCGCAGTCCATCACTGAGCCACCACCGATGAACACCACGACCGTGCCGTCGACGCCGAAACGATGGAGTGCGGCGACTCCTGCTGCAACGTTCACATCGGTCGGATTTGGGGACACTTGATCAAAGACGTGAGTTTGCACGCTCGCCTTCTCCAGCACGTCGACGATTGGAGCGACGATTCCTGCACCACGCACGCCCTGGTCGGTGACGATAAACGCTTTCTTGCCTCGCTTCAGCACGTGCTGTGGAAGTGATGCTGCAACACCCGGCCCCGAGACCGTCTCTGACATCACCGCCAGGTTGAACATGCGCTGGGCGGTTACCGCGGGTCCGAGGTCGCGCGCGGGCTTCTTGGCGGGTGCGCCCGCCTTCTTCGAGCTTGTTTTCTTTGCGGCCTTCTTCTTTGCTGGCTTCCTCGCCGGCTTCTTTTTC
>CAYFNN010000117.1:0-4270 GCA_964344465.1 uncultured Bifidobacterium sp.
ATCGCACTCGCAATCGTCTCGTGCACCCTGTACGGAATCAACCCCCTGTTTTCGACACAGGCTTTCGACGACGGCGCCAATAGCCGCGGGTTGATGGTGGCGCGGTTTCTCATTGCGGCGCCGCTGCTGTTGGCCTACCGATTCATCACGGTGCGTCAGGCCGTGTGGCCGCGTGGTCGCGACCTCGTCGAGATCTTCCTCTTCGGCTACCTGGGTTTCACGTTCCAGTCGTTCTTTTACTTCGGTGCGATTGAGCGAATGGACTCAGGGCTCGTCTCGGTGATCTTCTATTGCTTTCCAATCATGGCCGTGCTCGTTGCTTGGTGGTTACTCAAGCACAGACCCAGCAAGGTGATTGGCGCATGTCTCGTGGCGACGGTCGCAGGTGTGGCCCTCACTGCCGGCGAGGTTGCCGAAGGTGAGACGGTCGGTATCGCACTCACGCTGGCCGGCGCACTCACGTACACCTTCTATGTGGTTTTGTCGTCTCGAGTGATGCCGCGCTACGACGGTGTCACCGGCCTCACGATCATTCTGTTTGGTGCGATGTTCGGGTGGTTGACCTTGTGGTTGGTGCGACCATTCGGAATGGAAGTTCGCTTTCCCGACACTGCCACTGGTTGGATCAACATCGGCGTGCTCTCGACGTTCGGCACCATCGCGGCAATGGGTGCATTCTTTGCGGCGATGAAGCGAGTCGGGCCGGGCCCGACATCGGTGGCATCAACCTTCGAGCCCGTCGTCACCATCCTCGTGGGCACCGTGTTTCTCGATGAGCGACTCACTGGTCGCAGCGTGATCGGTGCGGTGCTCGTCGTCGGTGCCGTGATCGTGCTCACACTGAGCGAGGCCCGACGCGACACAGGTAGCCTCACCAGTGCAACACCGGGAGGTGCCGCACACAACTGAAGTGTTCTTGCAGGGTTGGGTGAAATTCCCTATCGGCGGTGAAAGCCCGCGACTCCCGCGCCTCACGGCACGGGACTGATTCGGTGAAACTCCGAGGCCGACGGTCAGAGTCCGGATGGAAGCAGGAAGAGATGAACGACATCGACCAACAATCGATGCGCGAGGCGGTGCGTGTCGCCGCTTCTGCGCGACTGACGTGCCGACCCAACCCATGGGTCGGAGCAATTCTCGTTGCCGCCGATGGCCAACGCTTCAGTGGCTTCACCCAGCCAGTCGGTCAAGCACATGCCGAGATAGAGGCGCTTCGTCGAGCCGGCGAGTCGGCACGCAATGCCACGATGTACGTCACGCTCGAGCCGTGCAATCACTTCGGGCGCACGCCACCATGCACCGAGGCACTCATCGCGGCAGGTGTATCGCGCGTGGTCATTGCAGTGCAAGACCCCGACACACGAGTAGCCGGCAGCGGTGTGCGGCGCCTGCGTGAGGCCGGCATCGTTGTAGACGTCGGTGTCTGCGCAGATGAGGTTCGCGCGCAACTCGCCCCCTATTTGCACCAGCGCAGCACCGGGCGGCCCTTTGTGATGTTGAAGCTTGCGATGACCATCGACGGCTATATCGCGGCGAAATCTGGTGCGGGCGGTCGAATCACCGGTGAGCAGGCACAAGTGCGGGTGCACCAACTACGTGCCGAGAGCGACGCCATCGTCGTGGGTGCGGGCACCGTGCGCGCCGACGACCCACAACTCTCCGTGCGCCTTGTCGGTGGCCCGTCGCCACGTCGCATCGTGCTGGGTCATGCGCCAGTCGATGCTCGTGTGCGCCCCTGCACGGAGTGGAACGGCTCGTTGACCGACCTTCTCGACACTCTCGGCCGCGACGGTGTCACGCAACTCATGGTCGAGGGCGGGGCCAGCGTCGCAGCAAGCTTTCATGCGGCGGGTCTCATCGACCAATATGTCTTTCACATCGCACCGGCGGTGATGGGCGGCGGTGACGCCGTGCCGGCTTTTGCAGGTGACACCGCCGCGACACTCGCCGAGGTGTGGCGGGGACGACTCGTCTCCACCCAGGCGCTCGGCGACGACGTCGAAATAATTATCGAACCACGACGAGGTATCGAACCACAACGAGAGGCAATTCCATGAGCACGACACGAGACTCACTCGCCAGCAACTTCGCACCAATCGACGATGTGATTGCCGCCATCGGTCGCGGCGAGATGGTGGTGCTCGTCGACGACGAAGATCGCGAGAACGAAGGCGATCTCATCATGGCCGCACAGCATGTGACTGCAGAGAAACTTGCGTTCATCATTCGCCACACTTCGGGCGTGGTCGTTGCACCGCTGACGGGCGAACGTTGCGACGAGTTACGCCTGCCGATGATGGTCGATCACAACACCGAGAGCCATCGCACGGCTTTCACCGTGTCCGTCGACCTACTGGCTGGCACGACGACGGGCATCTCTGCTGCCGACCGCGCACTCACCATTACCGCACTCGCTGACCGCAACGTGGGCTACGAAGCATTCGCGCGGCCTGGTCACGTGTTCCCCCTGCGAGCCCGCGAGGGCGGAGTGCTGAAGCGTGCTGGCCACACCGAGGCCGCTGTTGATCTGGCACGACTCGCCGGATGTGAGCCAGCCGGAGTGATCTGTGAGATTCAGAATGACGACGGCACGATGGCGCGTCTTCCGCAGTTGGTGGAATTCTGCAAGCAACATGGCTTGCTGCTCTCGTCGATTGCCGAGTTGATCGACTGGCGACGACATAAGGAGCGCCTCGTCGAGCGCATCGGCTCGGCCCGTGTGCCAACCGAGTGGGGCGAATTCGAGTGCGTGGCGTATCGATCGACGCTCGACGGCATCGAACATCTGGCGTTCGTACGCGGCGATGCATCGCTCGATGCGCCACTGCTCACCCGTGTACATAGTGAGTGCCTGACGGGTGATGTCTTTGGTAGTCGTCGGTGCGACTGCGGTGACCAGCTGGCAGCCGCGATGGCGATGATTGAGCGTGAGGGCCGAGGTGCACTGGTGTACCTGCGTGGCCATGAGGGCCGTGGTATCGGTATCGGCCACAAGATTCGCGCCTATTCGCTACAAGACGAGGGCCTCGACACGGTCGACGCAAACGTTCAACTGGGTTTACCGATTGACAACCGTGAATACGGCATCGGCGCTCAGATTTTGGCCGATCTCGGCGCCCGTGAGTTGCGGCTCATGACCAATAATCCCGCGAAATACGGTGGCATTGCCGGCTACGGGTTGAGCGTGGTCGAACGAGTTCCGATCGTCACTGCCATCACGCCCGAGAACCGCGACTATCTCATGGCCAAACGTGACCGTCTCGGCCATCTTCTACAACCAACGACTGGAGACCAACAATGAAAAAGGCAAAGTACGACAGCTTGCGCGTGGGCATCGTCTGCTCACGATTCAACGAATTCGTCGTAAATGCTCTGCTTGATGGCGCCAAGCGCGGGCTCGCGGCACGCGGAGTGCGGGACAAGAACGTCGAAGTGCATTGGGTTCCGGGTGCGTTTGAGATCCCTCTGATGGCGCGTTTGATGGCGGTATCGAACAAGTACGACGCACTCGTCGCACTCGGCGCGGTGATTCGTGGCGAGACTGCACATTTTGAATATGTGGCGGGGCCATGTGCCGAAGGCATCATGCAGGTGCAACTTGAGACGCTGATTCCCATCGGGTTCGGCGTGCTCACGGTCGAAAACGTTGAGCAAGCCGCGGCGAGGTCGCGTCCTGACGACACGAACAAGGGCTACGAAGCCGCCCAGGTCGCCCTCGACATGATTGCCGCAATGCGTCGCTGGAGTCAGTGACCCATCAGTCACCCTTGATGTCAGTGACCGTTCGGTCACCCTTGCGCACACCACCCGGTGGCGGACCCAATCCGCAACTGCGAGGTACTCATGCGCACGACACCGCGTGTCACCATCGCGATCATGGCACTGGTCGCTCTTTCCTTCTTTTCGCCAACGACGACACCAGCCGAAGCCACTGGCGGCCGTGCAACGCCTGGCGGCGAAACTCACGATGTCGAGGTCGTCAACCGACTCGTCTTTGACGTCCCCCTCAGTCAATTTCGTGTCGAAAAATCTCGTGCGAGGCGAACACATCGTTGGCTCATTACCGCAACCGACGGCTGCTCGGCCCCAGTGATTGGCTCTGAAGGCCGTTCATTCAACTTTCGAGTGGCGTGCGAGCGGCACGACCTGGCATATGCGAACTACGCCTTCTTGTCACGAACCAATTCGGGCGTTGAGTGGAGCCCTGCGCTACGCGCTGCAGTCGATGACCAATTTCAGCGCGACCTGCAGTTGCTCTGCGCCAAACGGC
>CAYFNN010000118.1:0-4245 GCA_964344465.1 uncultured Bifidobacterium sp.
TCTCGTCGTTGGCGTCACCAAAGTGCGCGCGAAAGATCGCACCACCCCCGACGAACCGAACGTCGGATGCCCGAACTTCGGCAGCTGGCGAGACACCATACGTGATTGCACCGTGGCGAGCACCGAGCCGTGCAGCAGCCGTGTCATCGGCGCACACCACGCGGGGTCCGGTCGTTGCCCCGAGAAAGGCATCGAAAGATTCGATGATTCCGGCGAGCGAGCCATGCTCGTCGAGGTGGTCAGCATCGATATTGGTGAGAATCGCCGCATGAGCGTCGATTGCGAGGTGGCTCGAGTCGCTCTCGTCGGCTTCAAGTACGAAGATGTCGCTTCCCCAGTGGGCACTCGCCGGCAACTGCGGCACATCGGCACCGATGAGATAACCGGGATCGCGCCCATCGGCACGCAACATGACGGTGAGCAAACTCGTGGTGGTGGTCTTGCCGTGAGTGCCCGCAACCGCAATCGTGCGCGCATGAGGAGTAATGGCGCCGAGCATTTCGGCGCGCGATAGCACGGTCGTGCCCATTGCTCGTGCCGCCGCCAACTCGATATTTTGGGCGGGCACTGCCGCCGATGATGTGACGATGTCGCAGTCACGAACGGCGTCGACGTGGTGCGGCACATTCACGGCAATGCCACGTGAGCGCAACTGCCCGATGGCAGGACCTTCGCGCATGTCACTGCCCGAAACGCGGTGGCCCATCTCTGAGAGAACGATGGCAATGGCACTCGTGCCCGGCCCGCCGATACCCACGATGTGCACGCGTCGCGAGGTCGAGAGCAGCGCCTTCATGTCGGCACGACCCGCCGCTGCGTGCGCCGCCACCTCAGCGAGCCACCGACTCGATGATCGACGCCAGTGCAGACGAGCGATTCAATGCTCCGAGTGCATGGGCTTTGGCCGCCACGCGTTCGCGCAGCGCCGCATCATCCACGAGACGCAGCAGCTGAGGTGCGAAATCGTTGCCAACCTGCGTCTCGTCGACGACGAGAGCGGCGCCGGCCTGCTCGAGCCAGCGGGCGTTCAAGCGCTGGTGGTCGTCGGCGGCATCTTTCCACGGCACGATGAGCGCTGGAGCACCGACGGTGACGAGCTCTGCCAGCGTGCTCGCGCCCGCTCGACACACCACAACGTCGGCGACACGCCAAATGTCGTGCATCTCTGCATGACTCGCGCGACGCACATACTGCAGGCCTGCACCCTCGGGCAAGGTGATGGCGTCGTTCACGAACCTTTCACCCGCGAGATGCAGCACGGCGATGTCGCTGCGTAGATAGTTCTGCTGCACGAACGACTGCACTGCGTGGTTGATGGTTTGCGAGCCGAGCGAACCGCCCATCGCCACCACGATGCAGCGAGTGGGATCGATGCCGAAGGCCTGCGCGACCTGCGCGCGTTCGCTGGCTGCACGTTCACCGTGGCGGGCTACTGCGCGAATCGATGCGCGAACCGGCGCACCGGCGTGTTTGGCGCCCGGCAGCTTCGAGCCAGCGAACGCCGTTGCTACCGCGGCTGCTTTCTTGGCTTGGCGTCGAGTGGCCAAACCTGGTCGTTGGTCGTAACTCACCACCACGACAGGAATCCGCAATGCACGTGCGGCACGAACGGCTGGTTCGCTGGCAAAACCGCCGACACTGACAACGACGCGCGGTCGCCACAGTCGAAAGCGTCGAGTCGCAATCGCCGTCGCAATCACCAAACGCGGCAGGGCGAGCAGCGAACGCCATACGGCGCGCGGGGCGAGGCTGCGCTGCAGACCATCGACCGACAAGAACAACCGCGGGTGATCAGTGTCGCCAAGCAGTTTCTCGTCGACAGCGCGCCGCGAAGCCACGAAAGCAATCGACCTTGTTGAGCGACCACGGTCGACCAGGTGCTCGGCCAATGCCAACGCTGGAATCACGTGTCCGGCGGTACCTCCGCCAGCAATGACGGCATAGACCCGCGGCGACGAAGGCGTGCTTGACGTCGTCACAACAGCGCTCCGCACGCTAGCGCAGTCGCGTGCCTATGCGATCTTTCTTGCAACGTTGAGCAAGAGACCGGCGGCACCAAGCGTGATTAACAACGAACTTCCGCCGTAGGAGATCAACGGCAGCGTGAGACCCGTCACCGGCATGACGCCGACCACACCACCAATGTTGATGATCGACTGCACGGCGAACCAAATCGTGATGCCTGCAGCGAGCAATGCTCCTGAGTAATCCGGTGCACGCATCGCGACGATGAAACCCAGTGCAGTGAGCGCGGCAAAGCCGCCGATGACGAGCATCGAGCCAAAGAGACCGAACTCTTCGGCAATAACCGTAAAGATGAAGTCGCTATGAGCGAGTGGTACGTATCCCCATTTGCTCGTACCCGCACCAGGTCCGACGCCGACGAGACCGCCGTTGGCGATGCTCAGCAGTGACTGCCACACCTGATACGAGGTGTGGGCGCGGTTTCCTTCAATGTCGAGAAACGCCGTCCAACGCGCCATGCGCGATGCCGAAGTAAGAAGAAAGAGGAACCCGCCGAAGGCTGCGACAACACCCGCTGATGCAATCCAGCGCACGGGAATACCGGCCATGTACAACACTGTGAGCGCAATCGCCGAGAGCACGACTGCCGCACCGAAGTCGCGTTGCGTGAGCGCCAACAACACGGCACTCCCCCAGGCGAACAGCGCCGGGTTCAGCGTGCGTCGCGGGATGGTGAGTTCGGACTGGCGACGACCCAACAAGTTGGTGAGATAAATGATGAGCGCGAATTTGAGCAATTCCGAAGGTTGGAAGCGCACCCAACCGAGTTCGACCCATGCCTTGGCACCGTTGATCGTGATGCCCAGCGGAGTTTGCGGTAAGAGGTTGAGCACGATGGCAAAAACCAAGAGTGGTCGGTTGAGCGCGCGCCACGAGTGATACGGCATTCGATAGGTGCCGAAAGCAACGAGGCATCCGACCGCGGCCCACATCAACTGCTTGAAGAACATCGTGAATGCCGAGCCACCGTTGTTGACCGACACGATTGACGATGCCGAGAGCACCATCACGAGCCCCACCGCCACGAATACACCGACAACCAGGAAGATTGCCACGAACACCCGTGTCGGCTCGCTCTCCACATTGTTGCGATCGACCCGCGCACGATGACCAGCCAGTGCCGCACGTCGTCGCGCACTCAAAGACGGAACCGGAAGGTCTCCGGTTGCATCGACATTGATCGTGGTCATTGTTCGTTTCCTTTCATTAGCGCGCGAACGCAACGGGCGAAGTCGTCGCCACGCTCGGCATAATTGCTGTACCAGTCGTAACTCGTGCAACCAGGCGACAAGAGCACCACATCACCGGGTTCGGCCAATTGACGAGCCGCGGCGACGGCGTTTTCCATGGAGTCAGCGGGCAAGACACGACAGACGCCTGCGAATGCGCGAGTGATGAGCTCAGCGGAATGGCCGGTTGCCACGACACCGCGCATGCGTTGCGGCTGGCTTGCCATCGATGACAAGTCGAGCCCCTTGTTCTTGCCACCAGCAATCAACACGATTCGATCGAACGACGTCAGCGCAGCCTGTGCCGCATGCGGGCTCGTTGCCTTGCTGTCGTTGTAGTACGACACGCCGTCGATCTCGCCGACGAGTTGAATTCGATGTGGGGCATGTCGGTACCGCGCGAGCGCCGAAGCAACGCCCTCGACGGTTCCGAGGCCCGTTTCCAATACGAGCGCGCTGGCGGCAAGCGCATTGGTCAAATCGTGCGGCAGGCTGCGCGCCAGCGCACCGACGTCGACGATGCGACCGCTCGGTCCGACCAGCGCATCGCCTTCGACCCGATAGTCGCCGCGCTGCAAACCAAAGGTCACGGTGCGCGCCTGCGTATGACGTGCCGACTGCACTATCGACTGGTCGCTCTCCGGGGCGACTGCGACGTCGCCATCGCGAGCCACTGCCCAAATGCGTGACTTGGCGGCACGATAAGCGTCGAGATCGGTGTGCCAATCGAGATGATCAGGCGCGAGGTTCAGCCAAGCTGCTGCCTGCGCGCGGAAGTCTCGCGTGAATCGCAAACGGAAACTCGAACACTCGACGGCGAATGCGTCATGCGCCTCATCAAGGGCTTCGACCCACGGAACCTCGGTGTTGCCAACGGCGGCGGCCTTGCGTCCTGATGCGCTCAGCATCGCCGCCGCCATCAGCGTCGTCGTGGTCTTGCCGTCGGTGCCCGTGATCGCCACGATTGGCCGCGGCTCACCGCTGGCCTGTT
>CAYFNN010000119.1:0-4202 GCA_964344465.1 uncultured Bifidobacterium sp.
GGGTGCTTGACCGAACAGGTGTTCGTAGGTAAGGTCGAGGTGTTCGCAACGACCGAAATCACCGCCAGGTGCACACCACGGTGCGAATCCATAGAGCGCAACACCCCATCCCTACGGTGCAACGTTCCCCCCAAACAGCAATGATTCCCTCAACAGCAACGAAAGGACATCACCAATGACCACCGACAAGAAGGCCGATAAAGCCCCCGCCAAAGCAGCCAAGCCCGCCGTTGACGCCGACCGCGCTCGCGCCGCCGAGCGCGCCAAGGCGCTCGAAGCAGCCCTCGGGCAAATCGACAAGCAATTCGGCGCCGGTTCGGTCATGCGCATGGGTGAAAAAGAAACGATGGCAATCGAGGCCGTCTCAACGGGCGCGTTGCCTCTCGACATCGCACTCGGCGTCGGCGGCGTGCCGCGTGGTCGCGTGGTGGAAATCTTCGGCCCAGAGTCATCGGGCAAATCGACGCTCGCCATGCACATCGTCGCCGAAGCCCAGCGCAACGGCGGCATCTGCGCCTATGTCGACGCCGAGCACGCACTCGACCCGGTGTACGCCGCCGCTATCGGTGTCGACACCGACAACCTGCTCATCTCGCAGCCCGACACTGGCGAGCAGGCGCTGGAAATCGTCGACATGCTCGTTCGTTCGAGTGCTGTTGACGTGATCGTCATCGACTCCGTTGCAGCTCTCACGCCGCGCGCCGAAATCGAAGGCGAAATGGGCGACAGCCATGTCGGCTTGCAGGCTCGTCTCATGAGCCAGGCGCTGCGCAAACTCACCGCCAATCTCAACAAGTCGAACACCATTGCCATCTTCATCAATCAATTGCGCGAGAAGATCGGCGTCATGTTCGGTTCGCCCGAGACCACACCCGGCGGTCGTGCTCTCAAGTTCTATTCGTCGGTGCGTCTCGACATTCGTCGCATCGAGTCGATCAAAGATGGCGCCGAGGTTGTCGGTGCGCGCACCCGCGTGAAGGTCGTGAAGAACAAGGTGGCGCCGCCGTTCCGCCAGGCCGAGTTCGACATCACCTACGGCAAGGGCATCAGCCGCGAAGGTGCAGTGCTCGACCTCGCCGTTGAATTGGGCATCGCCAAGAAGTCGGGTGCATGGTTCACCTACGACGGCGAGCAACTGGGTCAGGGTCGCGAAAACTCGAAGCAATTCCTCGCCGACAACCCCGACGTCATGATGCAGATGACCGAGCGGGTGCGAGAAAAAGCGATGGCCCGCAACGATGCCGAAGCTGCTCAACAGGGCGGCGGCTTCAGCAAAGACGACGACGAGCCAATCGACCTCGAATAACCATCGCGGCTAGTCAGCCGCGCTATTGCACGCGTCGCCAGCGACTCGCCACTTCGGCGGTCGTTGGCGTCGTGTACGTCGCGGAAAACTGCTCAGTAGCGTTTTAGGCGTTGTGACTCGTCGCTACGTGGTGCGCACGTTCGGCTGCCAAATGAACGAGCACGACTCCGAGCGCATCGCCGGGCTGCTCGAACAAGACGGCCTCGAGCCCGCGAGTGACGAGGCGGCCGCCGACGTCGTCGTGCTCAACACCTGTTGCATACGCGAAAATGCCGACAACAAGCTCTATGGCACGCTCGGCACCTTGAAGGCGTGGAAAGACCAACAACCGACTCGGCAAATCGTGGTGTCAGGTTGTTTGGCCCAAAAAGATCGCGATGTGGTGCGCGAACGTGCGCCGTGGGTGGATGTCGTACTCGGCACCCACAATGTGCATCGTGCCGCCGAACTTCTCGAGCATGCCCGCAGCAGCGGGCCGATTACCGAGATTCTTGATGAAGCAGTTGTCGATGATTACGCATTGTTTCCGTCGGCCTTGCCCGTGAAGCGTGAAACGACCTACCGCAGTTGGGTGACGATTCAGGTCGGGTGCGACAACACCTGCGCCTATTGCATCGTGCCGGCGGTACGTGGCAAAGAAATCAGCCGCTCAATCAACGACGTGCTCGACGAGGTGCGTGCGCTCACTGCAACAGGCGTAACTGAAATATTCCTCTTGGGCCAGAACGTCAACTCGTACGGCCGTGACTTGTCGCTGGCCAGCCGACGTGCGGGTGATGCAGACGTGCGGGTCGCGCCACAATTTGCCGCCCTGCTGCGGGCAGTAGGCGACGTGCCCGGCGTTCGACGGGTGCGATTCATGAGCCCACACCCCAAAGACATGCGTGAAGACACCCTCGCAGCTATGGCCGAGACCACAGCGGTGTGCGAGCACCTGCATTATCCGCTGCAGTCGGGTAGTGACACGGTGCTTGCAGCAATGCATCGCGGCTACACGGCGCAGCGGTATCTCGAACGTCTGGCGCAGGCACGAGCCACCATTGACGATCTTGCGGTAACCACCGACATCATTGTCGGCTTTCCCGGTGAGACCGAAGCCGACTTTCAATGCACGATGGAAGTTGCGGCAGCTGCGGAATTCGACTCGGCCTATGCCTTCATCTTTTCGCCGCGTGAAGGCACCGCGGCGGCGACCATGGTCGACAAATTCTGCGACCCAGGCGTGGCTGGAGAGCGCTACGAACGCCTCAAAGTAGTGCTCGATCGTACGGCGGTGTTGCAGCACCGTGCCCGCATCGGTCGCACCGAAGAAGTGGTGGTCGAAGGCATGAGCAAAAAGCACCCCGAACTCACCACGGGTCGAACTCGGCAGAACAAACTGGTGCACTTTTCGAGTAACTCGCCATTGCGGCTGGGCACCTATGCGCGAGTTGAGATCACTGACGCTGCACGATTCCATTTGGCCGGGCGACTCGTTGAGGTCGTGGCCGAGCCCACCCACAAGACGCGCCTCGCCGTCGCTTCGGCGTGACGGGCGCGGGTGCCAGCAGCGTGACAGGTGCGGGTGCCAGCGGCGTGACGGGCGCGGGTGCCAGCGCCGTCATGCGCGAGGTCGCAATCGTCGCCCCAACCGCAAGCGGCAAGAGCGATGTGGCGATGGCCGTGGCACGAGAAACCGGCGCACACATCGTGGCGGTCGATGCGATGCAGGTGTATCGCGGCATGGACATCGGCACTGCCAAGCCGACGACAGCCGACCGCGCGCTCGTGCCGCACCACTGCATCGACCTGGCTGAACCGAGCGAGCGATTTACGGTTGCAGAATTTCAAAAACACGCCGCTGCTGCTCGAGCCGAGATTGCGGCAGCTGGCAAACATGCACTATTGGTGGCGGGCACTGGTCTTTATCTCACCGCACTGATCGATGACCTGTCATTGCCCGGCGAGTGGCCCGAAGTGCGCAATGAGTTGCAGCGCGAGCCCGACACCGACGCTCTCTTCGCGCGTCTTGAGTTGCTCGACCCACTTGCTGCATCACGCATCGAGCGCTCAAATCGTCGCCGCATCGAGCGGGCGCTTGAGGTGTGCATCGGTAGCGGCAGGCAGTTTTCGTCATTTGGGCCGGGTACGTCGGCGTATCCCACATCAAATGTTCAGCAGATCGGTATCACATGGGCGCGCGCCACGCTGAGCGCTCGCGTAGAGGCGCGCGTGCATCGCATGATGAGTGATGGTCTGCTGGCCGAGGTCGAGCAACTGGCGGCCAGTACCACGTTGTCTCGTGAAGCACGTCAAGCGCTCGGCTATCACGAGCTGCTCGCACACCTCGACGGTCGACTCTCGCTCGATGAGGCAGTCGCACAGATCGTGTTGCACACTCGGCAGTTCGCGGTGCGACAGGAACGCTGGTTTCGTCGCGACCCACGCATCGAGTGGGTGGTAGTCAACGACGACCCGGTCGCCGAGGTTGCACCCAAGGTGCTGGCGGCACTGCGGCGGTCGCAAGACAAGATCTGATGACACTGCGCTAGGCATAAGGGCAACGACATGACGGTTCGCATCGACAAATACGACGCACTAGGCAACGACTTCCTTGTGCTCGATCTCGCCCAGGTCGCCAGCCACGTCGGCAGCCAGGTCGCTGGCGCTTCCGCCGGGGCGTCTGCGGCAAGCCACGGGCTCGACTGGCCGGCGGTCGCCCGTGCCTGGTGTTCACGCAACACCGGCATAGGTGCCGATGGATTGTTGTTGCTCACACGCAGCAACGATGTGGAGGCGCGAATGCAGCTGCTGAATAGTGACGGTTCTGCGGCGGAGATGAGCGGCAACGGTGCACGCTGCTTTGCGCATGCGTTGTATCGCGCCGACGCCGCGCGCGGCGAGCGTTCGTATCGGC
>CAYFNN010000120.1:0-4192 GCA_964344465.1 uncultured Bifidobacterium sp.
CGCCACGTTCGGGACGTGGAGGCCGGGAGTTCAAATCTCCCCTCCCCGACCAGGTTGAGTGCCCAGCCGTTGGCGGGAAATGCCTTGTGAGCGCGCTGTGGTGGGCAACGCTAAGTCAGCGCGCCATTGCGTTGCGTTACAGCGATGCGACGACGAGTTCGGCGATTTGCAGTGCGTTCAATGCCGCACCTTTGCGAAGATTGTCGTTCGATACGAAGAGCACGAGACCCTTGTTGTCATCCACCGACTGGTCTTGGCGGATTCGCCCGACATACGACGGATCTTTGCCGGCAGCCAAGAGCGGAGTCGGAATTTCGACGACGCTTACGCCGGGTGCGGACGCAAGAATTCGCTCGGCATCAGACGGTGTAATGCTGCGGGCAAACTCGGCATGCAACGACAGGGAGTGACCGGTGAATACCGGCACCCGCACGCAAGTGCCCGCCACTTTCAGGTCGGGGATGTGCAGGATCTTTCGTGTCTCATTGCGCAGCTTCTTTTCTTCGTCGGTTTCGAGTTGACCGTCATCGACCATGGCGCCGGCAAATGGCAGCACGTTGAAGGCAATGGTGCGGGCAAACTTCTGCGGGGCGGGAAACTGCACGGCGTCGCCGTCGTAGGTAAGTGCGTCGACCCCATTTGACGCATCAACCTGCGTGGCGAGTTCGGCCACGCCCTGCACACCGCCGCCGCTGACCGCCTGATAGGTACTGGCAGTGAGTCGAACCAACTGCGCGGCATCGTGCAACGGCTTGAGCACCGGCATCGCTGCCATCGTCGTGCAGTTCGGGTTGGAAATGATGCCCTTTTTGGCGAGTGCGATGTCTTCGGGATTGACTTCAGACACCACGAGTGGCACCTCGGGATCCATTCGCCAACACGACGAATTATCGACAACCACGACACCTGCAGCAGCAAATTTCGGTGCCAAGGCACGCGACGTCGTGGCACCCGCAGAGAAGATTGCCACATCGAGACCCGATGGATCCGCAGTGGCGGCATCCTCAACGGTGATTGACCTACCACGAAAGTCGATTGTGGAACCCGCCGAACGTGCCGAGGCAAAGAATCGCAGCTCGTTGTGGGGAAATTCGCGTTCGGCGAGTAGTGCCCGCATCACGTTGCCGACCATGCCGGTGGCGCCGACCACACCAATGTTGGGTTTTCGGCTGCGAGTCACCCGGTCAGGCTAACCGTGCAACCAGCCACCAGTGGCTGCGATTGATTCGCCGAACGGCAATCCGTCGCACACCAGTGAGACCAACGCGCAACTTTCGGCGTGGAGAATGCAAGAGCGTCACCTCGCGCAGCGACGTGCCGACGAGGTCGGTGCCGAGCCCGGCCAAGACATCGTCGGGGCTCAGGCGGTTGGCCTGCCATCCAAGTCGCGTCAGCGGTCGCACACGCGCCATGTACTTCGCCACTTTCGGCATTCTCCACAGCAATCGCACGACTCCACCGAGCGGCACGAGGGCCGCATCGGCCCGAGTCCACGTACGGAAATTCAGAGCGATGAGACCACCCGGTTTGGTCACCCGCAATGCTTCGCGTACGAGTGCGTGTGCATCATCGCTATTGCAGTGCTGAAGCGTGATGTAAGAGAACGAGAAATCAACTGATGCGTTCGGCAAGTCCAGTGTGCGGCCGTCGGCCACATGCACGGTACGTAGCCGTGTGGGTTCGCCGTGATGAAACACGGTCTCACGACAACGCTCGAGGAATGCCGCATCGACGTCGGCGGCGTACACCACACCGAACGCTCGGGTGAATGCCGCGGTCATTCGACCGATACCACTGCCGATTTCGACCATGGTGAGTGTGTCAGTGCTGCCGCGCGCAAACCCGAAGGTCTTCAGATAGCGACGAACTTCGTCGTCGCCACTCGCCACGAACGATGCCAGCGAGACCCCATCACCCGTGCGATTGTCGAAAACCCAACCGGTGCTGCGTACCGCTTCGTCGGCACTCAGGGTCTCGGCAACCAGCCCGGCGCTTCGCCAGGGCACGCCCTGTGGTCGTCGTAGACGTTCTGATACTCGCCGCAGCAACGCCATCAAATCGAAGGTACTACTTGCGATCGGGCAATGGCGCCGAATAGTCGGTGCCGCTGTCGAGATTGAACGCCGTATGCAGCGCCCGCACCGCCTTCTGCATGTTTTCAGTACGAACCACCACCGACACACGAATGGTCGATGTCGAGATCATCTCGATATTGACGTCGTTGTCGGCAAGTACGCGGAACATCTTTGCGGCGATGCCCGGGCTCGTCTTCATGCCCGCCCCAACGAGTGAAATCTTGGCGATGTCGTTGTCGTGGTTGACCCCACCTGCCTTCATCTCGCGGGCCAATCCGGCGACGATCGGTTCGGCGGTGGCAACGTCGGCCTTTGGCACGGTGAAAGAGATGTCGGTCGTGCCAGCCGTCGAGGTGTTCTGCACGATCATGTCAACGTTGATGTTGGCGTTCGCCAAGGCTTCAAAGATTGCCGCCGACACTCCGGGGCGGTCGGGTACCGAGTGCACCGTGATCTTTGCCTCGCTGGCATCCTGCACGACCCCTGAGATGACTGGTTCTTCCATGTTCTTCATCCTTTCGTGATTGCGACCGACCACCCACGTGCCTTCTTCCCACGTGAAACTCGAGCGCACGTGAATGGGCACGTCATGGTTGCGGGCGAACTCGACCGATCGCAATGCAAGCACCTTGCTGCCGGCACCAGCCATCTCGAGCATCTCGTCGAACTGCAACACCTCGATCTTCTTGGCCTGCGGTACGACTCGCGGGTCGGCGGTGAAGACGCCGGTGACGTCGGTATAGATCTCACACGAATCGGCGTGCAGCGCTGCCGCCAAAGCAACGGCCGTCGTGTCACTTCCGCCACGGCCGAGCGTGGTGATCTCCTTTTCGGTGCTGATGCCCTGAAAGCCCGCGACGACCGCAACCTTGCCTTCGCCGATCGCGGCACGAACCCGATCGCCCTTTACTTCGAGAATCTTGGCCTTGCCGTGCACGGTGTCGGTGATGATGCCCACCTGCGAACCCGTGAAGCTCACGGCGTCGACACCGACGTCGTGCAACGCCATACACAACAGTGACATGCTGATGCGCTCACCGGTGGTGAGCAACATGTCCATTTCACGACTTGGTGGATTCTGCGAAACCTGGTGGGCCAATTGCAGCAGGTTGTCGGTGGCCTTGCCCATTGCCGACACAACGATCACGAGCTGGTGACCCGCGTTGCGGGTTGCTGCGACGTGGCGGGCCACATTGCGCATGCGCTCGGGGTCAGCGACCGACGTGCCACCGTACTTCTGCACGATCAACGCCATCGCCGTTTTACGCTATCTATGCGTTGCGTGGCTAGCCTTCCTCACTCGTGGGTACCGACAAACGCGAACGCCAAAAACGTAACCGAGATGCACGACGCGAAACCGTCGTTCGTCAGAGCCGCCAAGCAAACACCCGAAAGCGTGGAGTCCAAGTGCTCGCGGTCATCCTCGTCGTGGTGGCACTTGTTGGGTTCGTGTTCGCCACGGGCGACTCGGGCAACGACACCAGTTCGCAAATCACCGAAACCACGCTTGATGTCACCGCCGCGACCAACGCACCGGTCGCCGCAACGGAATTCATCTATGGCGCCGGGGACTGCCCGCCCGTCGATGGCTCGGCAACCCAACAACGCGAATTTGCCGACGCACCCCAGTTGTGCATTGACCCGGCCAAGTCGTACCTCGCAACTTTTGACACCACGCAAGGACAATTCACGGTTCGTCTGCTCGCCGATCGCGCGCCTGGTACGGTCAACAACTTCGTCAGTCTTGCGCGATGGAAGTACTTTGACGGCACACAGTGCCATCGCGTGATTGAAGATTTTGTGGTGCAGTGCGGCGACCCAACGGCCACCGGCTCGGGCGGGCCGGGGTATTCATTCGCCGACGAATTACCGGGGCTCGGTGAATACAAGGTGGGTTCGCTCGCAATGGCCAACTCCGGGCCCAATACCAACGGAAGTCAGTTCTTCATCATCACGGGAACCAACGGCGCGTCGCTTCCTCCGCAGTACTCATTGTTCGGTGAAGTGGTTGATGGCCTCGACACCACGGTGGCAGCGATGGCTGCACTCTTCAATCCGGATCCGGCGGCCAACGGCGTGCCGCCTGCCGGCGAGATCGTATTGAAGTCGGTGACGAT
>CAYFNN010000121.1:0-4186 GCA_964344465.1 uncultured Bifidobacterium sp.
CTTGTGCAGGCCGCGGGTCAGCACATCGTGGTTGATTGCGGCCGAGGCTGCGTGATGCGCATGGCAGCGGCGGGCGTGTTCCCACCGTTCGCGTCGGCGATTCTTCTCACGCATTTGCACAGCGACCACATCAGCGACCTGAACGACATCGTCACCTCGCGCTGGATCATGTCACCGAACCCGATCGTCACTCGCATTTATGGCCCTATCGGCACGAAGCAGATCGTCGACGGCCTACGCACGATGCTGGCTCTCGACGAGCAATACCGCCTCGATCATCACGCTGACTTGCGTTCGGGACCCGGAATCCAGATCGAGGTGACGGAGGTTTCGCCCGGCGAAACGTTTGCAATCGGTGATGTAACGGTGAAAGTTGGTCGCACCGACCACCGTCCGGTCTCGCCCACCGTTGGCTACCGATTTGAGGCAGAAGGAAAGGTCGCAACGCTGGCAGGCGACACCGTGCCCTGCGCCGAGCTCGATGCACTGTGCGCCGATGCCGACATCTATGTGCAAACTGTTCTGCGGCCCGACCTCGTCAACGCGATGAAGCAGATGTTGCCGGCACAGGCACCGCGACTCAACGACATACTCGACTATCACTCAACGGTCGAAGACGCTGCACAAACGGCGGCACGTGCGAAGGTGAAGACTCTCGTGCTCACGCACTACGTGCCGGCGATGCAGGTCGGGCAAGAAGCCGAGTGGATCTCGCAAGCAACCAAACACTTCAACGGTCGAGTAATCGCCGGCCCCGACTTGACGAGCGTCGAGGCCTAGAAGTCGCAGCGTTGGCGACTAGCCAACGACGCGGTGCTCGTCGACGAACATTCGCACACGGCTTGAAACGTTGGCCATCGAGTCGGCGACCACCTTCTTGCCGATCTCACTCGCATAGGCCGCATCAAACGCCTCGCGCGAATCGAACCACAACTCGGTGATGCCGTCGGGTTCGCCAGCGCCCGGGTTTTGCACCACGTTGAACGTCGCGGCACGCAGGCCTGGCAACTGCTTGGCGAGCGGCACGTGCACATTCAGCCACCACTGCTCATACTGCTCGTGGGTCATGTCGGTGCGTCGCGTGAGCAGAATCATCGCCTTGAACTTCATGACGGCTTCTTCGTTCGAGCAAATGGTCGACCACCGATTGCAAGCGCGACGCTTACAACAATCTCATCGGCAAGCGGTGCGTCGGGAATCCACACGTCAACGGCGTCCATCTCATCGAACGACCAGATGTCGTCTTTGTTCGTGATCGGCAACGTGATGTGCGCCCCTGGTGCACCGATTTTCTTGGTGGATGGAATGATGTCGTCACCCTTCACCACTACTTTGCGTACCGGCGCACCGAATCGCGGATGAATCAGCGCCGCAGCGTGTTCAATCTCGCCGTTGGTACCCACGATTGCGCCCTTGCCGTATGCGGTGACCTCGCCAGGCGCAACGCCGAGCGCGGCCAGTGCTCGCTGCGCCAGTTCGCCCGAGATTTCTGCACCGAGCGCCTCGAGTACAGCCAAGTCTGCGCCAGGCTTACCCGCCAAGGGATTGGCAATTACCGCACTGCACACCGCACGACGCACGATGCGACCAGTCGGGCGACCCTGCTCGGCGAGAATCTCTTCGCTCGTGACAACGAATTTGCGAACCTGCATCAGATGAACGGTACTACGCGGTGCGTCGTGCGACTGCAGCGCTCGAGACCACGAGCAGCAGCATGGTGACCACGCCCACGACTCCGAGCGCGGTCTGCACACTCGACGACTGCGAAATGCGGCCCATCGCTACTGCAGTTGCCATTCCGCCAATTCGTAGACCGATGAGCATGGCCCCGAGACCAGCGCCGGCACTCATGCCAGGGACGCGGGCCGCCACCAGATACAACCGCGGAAAGACGACACCCTGACCGAGCCCCGACACGAAAAGTGCCACCAATCCGAGCCAGGCAACATTCGTGAGTACCACGGTGGTGATTCCAATCGCGACCAATGCGAGCGAGAGGCGAAACAGCCGCGCATCGCCGAGTCGATTGAGTGCGTGATCACCGCCGAGTCGACTCACCACCATGCCAAACCCGAATGCCACGGTGCCAAAGCCCGCCCACTCACCGAAGTTCAAATCGTCACGCATCAGCAGTGCTGCCCACTCGTTGGGTGCACCTTCGAGGGCGATTGCTGCTGCGCCAGCAACTGCGAGTGCAACCGCTGCAAGACCGAGATGTCGACGTCGCACGGGAATATCGGCGGCATGGGCGGTTGGTGTCGGGTCGTTCGGCTCCAAACTGCGCGAAACTGCCCCGACCGTCGCGAGCAAACTCAATGCCACCACCACGACTTGCACTCGAAAGCTCACCCCGACGCCAGCCGCCAGTGATCCGATCAGAGTTCCGCTACCGAAACCCACGCTCCACAAACCGTGCAGTCGATTGATGATTGATTGCCCTAGTCGCTCTTGCGCGATGACGCCCTGAACGTTCATCGCAAGATCGGTCCACACGTCGATTAAGCCGATGAGAGAAAGCAACGCGAGCAGCATCCACGCCTCGCCCACGAACGGGATTGCCGCCATCACGATTGGTAGCGGCACGATGGTGCGCAGCAACAGTCGTCGACTGCCAAGCCGTTTGGTCACACGACTCGCCAAGAGCGATCCAACGATGCCACCGATGCCACCACCCAGCAGCGTGATGCCAAGATTCGTGTTGCTCAGCCCGAGCTGATCCTTCAATTCGGGGATACGTGGCAACCAATTGCCGTACACCATGCCGTTGACGAAGAACAACACACCGGTTGCGACGGCGAGCCGCTTGGGCGAGACGGCGCCGCGAGTGGTTCGAGGCGAGTCAGGCGATGTGTTTGACGTCATGCCGGTGTGTCGGGGTGACTACTCGCGCCAGACGTCGTCGGTGAGACCCAGCGAGCGCAAGCGTTTGGATATTGAGAGTGGAATTTCAATTTCGCGACCCTCACGAACTGCGGTTGCGAGTTCGCCCGATTCTTCCCACATGTGGCAGGTGTTCACCGGGCTTGCAGTTTGCGGCCCCTCGCCCATCGAGTCGAGCGTCACGCCCCGCGCTCGCGCAGACGCGACTCGCATCGACCACATGCTTTGTACTGCCACAGGTGCCATGGCTTGCAACAAGGCCGTGGTGTGGGTGCAGCCACGGGGGCCGGCGAAGAGCTCTTTCACTTTGCCGGTAAAGCCACGCGTGATCGACATTCCCTCGAGTTTCTTGTAGTGATCGACGATGCCAGTGCAGGCGCTATGCGGGTGCTCATTGAATTGAACGTTGGCCTTCTGAATTACGAGCGATGGGAAGTGAATTTCGAGGTCCAAGATCATGTGGTGCATCCACAACGGGTCGGGGTCGCTTTCGATGTAGAGCCCAACCGGCTTTTCATCGACCACGACACCGCGCAGCATGAGGCAATCATCGCTCTTGCGGAAGGCGCGAACTTCGTAGCGGCGGGTGTGAATGCGAATGTAATCGGGATCCGGGGGGAACATTTCAAGCGTTGGCATTCGTAGAACGCTAACGATGCGGCCCCAGTTTCTCGAAGGCGGTCGCTAATGCCGCCAACTCTGGCCTGGAGAGTCGATCAATGAATCGGGCACGAACACTCTCGACGTGGTGTGGGGCTACACGACGGAGAAACGCCCAGCCCTTCGGCGTGAGTTGCGCATACGCCGATCGCCCATCGGCGTCATCTCGAATTCTCTTGACGAGTCCGCTCTTGGTGACACCTTGCATGCGACGAGTGAGCCCGCCGCGCGAGAGCCGCAGCGTCGAAGCCAAGTCACAAAGTTTCAGTCGGCGATTCGGTGACTCGGAAAGCATCGCCAGCAGCTGATAGTCGCCGCCGTCAATGCCAAAATCGGCCAGATCTGCCTCAATGTCGAGCAGCACGTCGCGGGCGTTGAGCACAAAACCGCGCCATGCCCGAAGTTCTGCCGCGTTCAACCAACCTGTCATGACCGCCATCCCGATGGGCAAGCAGCGACGAGCAACTTGCGGTGATTCATCGCAGTTCGTTGATAGTTGCGCACGCAACTATCTTAGGGTATGCTCGTTTTGCCTGCCAACGCAGGTGCAAAACACGCCCGAAAAATCGGGTAACCAACAAGGAGAACAAACAATGGACATCGTCATGATCATCGGCCGAGTGCTCTTTGCACTCATGTTCGTCTC
>CAYFNN010000122.1:0-4180 GCA_964344465.1 uncultured Bifidobacterium sp.
AACACCGCGGGCGGACTTCATGTGGAACTCCTTGACGAGGCCCTCCACCTTCAGCAGTGCGGTCATGGCTTCACCAACAATTCCTTGGCCCGAATGCAGGCCGACATCGATTCACCCACGGGTTGTAGCTCGGGCACCGACCCAGCACATTTCTCGTTTGCGTGCTCGCAGCGCGTACGAAATGCGCAACCCGACGGGGGCCGGAGCATGTTCGGCGGAAACCCCGTAATCGGCACCAATCGCTCGACACCTGCCTGGGGCAGTGACGCGAGCAGACCCCTCGTATACGGGTGGGTTGAGTGCTCGAAGATGTCCAGAATTTGTGCACGCTCTACGACACGACCGGCATACATCACATTGACTCGCTCGCACACTCTCGCCACCACACCAAGGTCGTGGGTGATCAGCACCACGGCCGTGCCGAATTGGGCCTGAACGCGCTGAATCACTTCCAAAATCTGCGCCTGCACGGTCACATCGAGTGCGGTGGTTGGTTCGTCGGCAATCAGCACTTTTGGACTGTTCGCAATTGCCATCGCGATGACCACCCGCTGACGCATGCCACCTGAAAACTCGTGCGGATACTGCTGGGCACGATCTCCGGGTTGCGGAATGCCGACGATCTCCAGAAGATCAACCGCCCGAGCCAACGCCGCCTTCTCACTCATTGTCTGGTGGGCACGCAGCATCTCACTGATCTGCGCCCCGATCTTGTGCACGGGGTTCAGCGCCGAAAGTGGGTCTTGGAAGATCATCGACATCAGTCGCCCGCGCACTGAACGCATCACTTTTGACGTGGCACCGACGATCTGCTGTCCATCGAGCAATACCGAACCTTCAACGGTGGCGCTCTTGGGCAACAAACCCATGGCTGCCAGGAACGAAACCGATTTGCCCGACCCCGACTCGCCCACCACCGCCAACATTTCACCTGAGTAAACGTCGAGGTCGATGCCGCGCACGGCGACCAAAGGCCCCAACGGCGTGTTGAACGTCACCCGAAGATCGCGAACTTCCAGCACTTTCTGTTTCATGCTCACGAGTCCTTCTGCATTCGCGGATCCGTGGCGTCTCGCAATGCGTCACCGATGAAGTTGATCGAGAGCGCTATCACCACGAGCGTGAGACATGGGAACACGGCCAACCACCAGAAACCAGTATTGACGGCCCCCTTGGCAGCACCCACCAAAATGCCGAGTGAGGTCGCACCGTCACCCGCTTGCGGACCGTAACCGAAGAACGCCAAAGTTGATTCACCGATAATCGCCGAGACCACCGAAAAAGTAAGAGCCACCATGATGGGACCAATCGAGTTGGGCAAGAGGTGTCGACGCACGATGTACCACCGGCTGGCACCCACGGCACGTGCCGCCTCGATGAACTCACGCTCCTTCAGTGCCAACACTTGACCACGCACGATTCGAGCGACACCCATCCAGCCGAACACGGCAAACAACACGATGATGAACCGCACTGACGACAACTCGCCGATGATCGGTCGAAGCCAGTCGATTGCCCCCAACATGTTTCGCATCACCAACAGTGTGACCAGAAACGGAAAAGCCAGAAACAGGTCGGTAACTCGCATGACAATGTCGTCGAACCGCCCGCCACGGAAACCCGCGACCGATCCGATCAAACAACCGATTGCCACAGAGATGATGGCCGAAAACATTCCGATCACCAGCGACACACGAACTCCGTAGATCAAACGGCTGTAGAGATCTCGGCCGATGTCGTCGGTTCCCAGCCATGCGTTGCTACGCGGCGTCAAGAAATAATTCGGTGGGGCTTGCACCGCATCATTCACTCCGTAACGCGCCGTGAACGGCGACAAGGCAACGAAGATTACGAGAATCGCCATTATGAATACGCTGACGACAGCTGCCTTGTGGCTGACGAAGCGATTGAACGCCATGCGACGTGGCGAAATCGTCGGAAGTGCTACGTCGTCACTCAAGGCGGATCCTCGGGTCGAGCCAGGCGTAGGAGATATCGGCGAGCAAGTTGAACATCAGCGTTGATGCAACGATCAGCACCATCCATGGCATCAAGAGCGGGAAGTCACCTTCGCCGAATGCCGAGAGGAAGTACTTCCCCATGCCCGGATAGCTGAAGATGTTCTCGGTGATGATGAGACCACCAACGATCGCGCCAACATCAATGGCCGCAATCGTCACGACAGGAATCAACGCATTGCGCAAGCCGTGGCGGAAGAGCACGCGTCGTTCACTGATGCCCTTCGACCGTGCCGTGCGCATGTATTCACTGCTCAATACGTCGAGCAGCGACGACCGCATGTATCGGGAATACACGGCAATCACTTGAATTGCCACCACGATCGTCGGCAGCACCATGTGTTTGGCCATCAGAAAGAGATCAAAACCGGTGTGCCCCGGTGGGTAGACCCCTGAGGTCGGGAACAACGTGGAGCCAAACCAGCGGCTCCAATAGACCGCGAACAAGAGCTGAAAGAGAATCGCCGAAACATACGGTGGTACCGAGATGCCAACGAACGCCGCGGTATTCACCGCAACATCGCGCCGGCCGCCCGGTCGTAGAGCCGCAAACACTCCGAGCATCAGACCTACGACGATTCCAACCACGCTGGCAGCAATGCCCAATCGCACGGTGTTTGCCAGCGCGTCCTTCAGCTGGGGCCAAACTTCGCGCGACCCTTTGATGCTGCGTGGCCAATCCAACGTCACGAAGTTGCGCAGCCAACTGAAGTAACCGCGAACGTAATTCGGGTCGAGCCCGTTTGCATCGATGTATTGCTGAATCTTGGCCGGAGTCGCACGAGGGTTGATGCGTTTGTAACTTGCGACGGGGTCGGTGCCCGTCCGCAACGCGATGTAGACGAGAAAGGTGACGAAGAGCAGTGTTGGTAGGGCCCATGCAAGACGGCGCAACACGTACCGCAGCACGGACCAAACCTAGTTCGCCCGGCGACTATTGCAAAAGTGCCGCCATTCCGATCGCGACTTTCCGTCGTGTGGGGCGCGCATGATGCTCCATAAAGCACACGGCGCGCGGACCCCACCCGAAGGCAGAGCCCGCGCGCCGCGCGAGCGTCGAAAACGACGTCTTACTTGATGGTGACCGTCGGTTCGGCGGTCAACAAGTTGGTGATCACGTATGCACCGTCATTGGTGGTGGCGAACGCACCAGGCATCACCTGGTTGATCGTTGTCCACACCATCCACGACGAGTTCGCACACTCGGTCACTGGGTTCAGACACTCTGGCCACTGCTCGGCGCCAATGACGACTTTGCCGTCACCGTCGACGTCGGTCCAGAGGTGGTTGTTGATGAACGAGGTGTAGTTACGCAACTCGGCATCAACCGGGCCACCGACTTTGTCCGTGCGCCAGAAACCGGCCTTGGGGAACTGGAACAGCGGCAGCATGATGCTGTCGGCTGCCATCAGCTTGAGCGCGCTCTTGATGAGCTCTGCGCGTGCAGCTGCGTCCGCCTCAAAGTCGGCGTTGTGGAGCAGGTCTGATGCTTCAGCGTTGCACCAGCCAGTCGAGTTCTGACCTTGGTTGTTGTTCGCTGCGGTCGGGATTTGATCGCAAGTGAACGACGGGGTCAGGTAACCCGGGTCTGGCGGGGCGGTGCTGATGTACATCGCCATGTCGTAGTCGAGGGCTGGCAGACGCTGCTGGAAGTAGCAAGCAGCGTCGCAGTTGTCTGCGCGCACCTTGAAGCCCGCGGCGTTGAGCAGCGGAATCAGGTAAGCCTGCGTGTTCTCGCGGCGGGTGTTGCCCGTGTTGATGATCCAGCGAACGTCCGGAGCCGTACCCGTTGCTGGGTCAACCCAGTAGCCCTCGGCATCCTTGGTCCAACCATTGTCGGTCAGCAAGGCTTCCGCACCGGCCGGGTCGTACGCGTTGGCGAATTCATCGCCGTTGCAGAACGGACCAGGAACGATCGGGCCACACTGCAGTGGCGATTCGCCACCCAGCGGTACGTAGATCTGCTGGAACAGCGCGTCGCGGTCAATCGACTTCGAGAACGCTGCACGGAAGATTGGGTTCGCGAACGGACCACACTTCGACTGGAAGTAGAAACCTTCGTAGTCGCCACCGAACTCCTTCTTCAGGGTGATGTTCGGGTCGGTGTAGGCCTCTTCGATACCGCCGTAGAACTGCGGATACACGAAGTCGACTTCTCCGGC
>CAYFNN010000123.1:0-4153 GCA_964344465.1 uncultured Bifidobacterium sp.
TCCACCACGTCATCCACCACGTCATCCACCACGACGTCCACCACCGTGCCTGCGGATGGTGGCGGCGGCGGTGGTGGTGGTGGCGGCGGCGGTGGTGGCGATGGCGATGACAACGACGAGACGACCACCACCACGACGACCGTGGCACGAACGGTCCGTGTCATTGCCCCATCGACGACGACAACGACGACCACAACGACGACGACCACAACAACGCCACCTGCCGCTGCACCTTCGACGGTGCCGGTCGTGGCAGTTTCGCGCGGCACCGTGCCAGCGGCCGGTGTGCGACCCGCTGTCGGTGCTCCGGCACCGCAGTTACCACCGACGGTGCGAGCGCTGGTGGCCGCAGTGCGTCCAGTGGGAAGAACACTTCGTGTCGAGACGCAGGCACCGAAGGGATCACTGGTGCATGTGTACCGCAATGGCGAACTCGTCAAGTCGGTGACTCCGGAAGAAGCCAAAGCGCTCACGATTCCCGCAGCAGGTGCAACGGCCGAAGACGTGCAGATCGTGGTAGTAACGCGCTCAGGTGAAGTGCTCTCGACGCCAGAGGTCGCAGCACCAACTGAATCCGCACCATCTGATAAAGCTGGTGGCAACGCAGCCACACCGACAGGAACCACGACTCCGGTGGGCACACCAAAGTCGGCAATAGGTAAGGCTGCGACGGGCAAGACCGTAGCGAAAACAGCAACAGGCAAGACCGCTACCAAGACGGGTCAGCGCCAAGCTAGCGATAAGAACAAATAACACGCCGCGGCTGTTGCCCCGGCGCTCCGATGTTCTACGGTGAGGGTCATGAAACCTGTGGCCACGACAATCGGCGAACTGCGCACAAGTGGGTGGCGCTCGCGTTCGGTAAAAGAAGAGGTTCGCGAGAATGCAGTTCTTCGCATTCGCAGTGCGAAACCGCTCGTTGATGGCGTGCTCGGATACGACGACACCGTCGTACCGCAACTGGAAAATGCCTTGCTCGCCGGACACGACATCGTTTTTCTCGGTGAGCGCGGTCAAGGAAAGACTCGCATCATTCGCTCGCTGACCGCACTGCTCGACGAGTGGATGCCAGTCGTCGCAGGTAGTGAGATCAACGATGATCCCTATCATCCTGTTTCGCGTCACGCACGAGACCTGGTCGCTGAGCACGGCGACGCCACCCCCATCGAATGGGTGCATCGCGACGCTCGTTACGGCGAAAAGCTCGCCACGCCCGATACCTCAATTGCCGACCTCATCGGTGAGGTCGACCCAATCAAGGTCGCCGAAGGTCGCTATCTCAGTGACGAACTCACTCTTCATTACGGCCTCGTGCCGCGCACCAATCGCGGCATCTTTGCCATCAACGAGTTGCCCGACTTGGCAGAACGCATTCAAGTTGGTTTGCTCAACGTTCTGGAAGAACGCGACGTGCAGATTCGCGGTTACAAGATTCGCCTGCCCCTTGACGTAATGCTCGTTGCATCAGCCAATCCCGAGGATTACACGAATCGTGGTCGAATCATCACTCCATTGAAAGACCGTTTCGGCAGCCAGATTCGTACGCATTACCCACTGGACGTTGCGACCGAGGTGGCAATCGTGCGCCAAGAAGCTCGCACGGGTGACATCGCCGACGTTCGTGTAACAACTCCACAGTTCATGGATGAGGTTGTCGCGGAGATCAGTCACCTTGCTCGTAGCAATAGCAACGTCAGCCAACGCAGCGGCGTGAGTGTGCGTGTCTCGGTGAGCAATGCCGAAACGTTGGCGGCTGCCGCAGTGCGACGCGGACTGCGCTCGGGTGAGACGGTGGTTGCGCCGAGAGTCAGCGACCTCGACGCACTCGTTGCATCAACCGCCGGAAAAATCGAAATGGAGGGTGTCGACGAGGGTCGAGAAGGCGCAGTCTTCGAGCAGATCATGCGTGCTGCCGTGCTCGCCGTTTATCGCCGAAGGGTGCCGGGTGACAAAGCAAAGGCCGTCGTCACGGCGTTCGAGGCGGGTCGCACGGCGAACACCGGTGACGATGTGGCTTCGGCCGACCTAGTGGCGCTTGCCACCGAAATCGCCGAACTACGAAAGATCGTCGATCAACTCGTCGGCGGCGACGAATCGCCGGGTGCCGTGGCAAGTGCGGTGGAATTCGTGCTTGAGGGTCTGCATTTGTCGAAACGGCTGAACAAGGATTCGTCGGGTGGGCGGTCGGTGTTTAGCGGTCGCGCAACCTCGGTGTAACACGAAAGACGCAGGTCGCCGCCTTCACACGATGTAGGGCGAGTGGTCGGTCGCCGTCACACCGCGTAGGGCGTGCGCGTCCATAATTCTTCGGTGTCGTTGCGGCGCAAATTGAGCGGTTCGCCACTCAACCGCGACACGGCAACGAGTTTGGCGAACCCGCGAAGGTCGAAGTCTCCTACCGACTCTGCGCGGACGCCTGCCGGCAGGTGTCGCGTCTGATCCGTGGGAATCAACGTGCCGAACTCGTGGGCTTCGTCGCAGAGGCGCGAGGCAAGGTTCGGCGGTTCGCCGATGTAATCGTCTCCGTCAATCAGCATCATTTCGCCTGAGGCAATTCCGATGCGCAGGCGCAGGCCCTTGCCAGGTTCCTTCAAACGACGATGCAGTTCCATGGCAAAAGTGATGCCCGAGAGTTCTTCCACGGAAACGGCCATGAAACCATCACCGAGAAACTTGTCAATGCGCACACCTACCTCTGACGCGAGGTCGCGTGAAACTCGGCGAAAGTGTGTCAATACACGCTTGGCCTCGGCGTCGTCGGTGTTGCGTAGATATTCCGAAAAACCCGAGAGGTCGACGAAGATGATGGTGCGCGAGACACGCATTGTGACCTCAATGCTACGGTTCGCCTTGTGGGTCAACGTTTTCGCTACTCCCGCTGGGACGGAACCCAACGCGGCTTCGACCTCGATGCAGGCGCCTTGCTCGACGAAATCAACGATGAGATCATCCACCACGGTGACGTGAACGCCGCATTACGGCGAGTCATGCAACAAGGCATGCGCGATCGTAACGGCCAACACGTGCGGGGTCTGCGCGAGGCGCTTGAACAACTTCGTCAACGACGCCGCGAACTTCGCGAACAGGGGCGTTTTGACGATGAGTTCTCCGACATCGCCGCCGAGTTGGCTGACATCGTCGACGAAGAGCGTTTGGCCATCGACCAAGACGAACAACGCGCGAACGAATCTGGTGACAGCCGTCGTGCGGATATCGCCAAAGACGCTGCGGCGCGCCGACGAATGCAACTCGACGCGTTGCCCAGCGACTTGGCACAACGCATCGAGTCACTGCAACACCACGACTTTCAGTCGCCAGACGCACAACGTCGTCTCGAACAACTCGTTGATCGCCTCCGCAAGAAACTGCTCGACCGCCACATGCAACAAGTGTCGAGCGCCGTCGAGAACATGACCCCCGAACAAATGGCACGAATGAAAGACATGCTCGCCGCACTTAATGCAATGCTTGAGCGACGCGACCGTGGCGAAGACCCGCAGTTCGAGCAGTTCATGAAGGAGTTCGGCGAGTTCTTCCCCGAGAATCCACAGACACTCGACGAACTACTCGAGACGATGGCCCGACGCATGGCAGCCGCGCAGGCGCTCTACAACGCAATGTCACCCGAGCAGCGGGCACAAATGCAAGCACTCTCCAATCAGTTGCTCGAAGATCTCGACCTGCGATGGCAAGTCGACCAACTTGGCGATCGCCTTCGTGAAGCGTTTCCGAACGTTGGCTGGGACGACAATCCAGGGTTGTCGGGCGACCAGCAGATGCCGTTCGGCGAGGCGTTGCAGGCCGCGCAAAACCTGCATGACCTCGACGAACTCGAGCGGTTCTTACGTGAAGCATCGTCTCCCGCAGCGCTTCGCGAGGTCGATATCGACAAGGTTCGTGAACTGTTGGGTGATGTCACCGCCGACTCCATTGATGCCCTTGCTCGACTCACCGACAGCCTTCGTGAGGCCGGTCTCATTGATCAGCGCGAGGGCCGAACCGAGCTCACGCCACGGGCGTTACGCGCCGTGGGAAAGAACGCACTGAACGACCTCTTCGGGCGGCTCGAGCGCGATACTCTCGGCCAGCATCGCATCGAACGTACGGGCAGTGGCCATGAACGTGCCCACGACACCAAGTCGTATGAATACGG
>CAYFNN010000124.1:0-3995 GCA_964344465.1 uncultured Bifidobacterium sp.
CCGTGAACCTGCGCGAGCTGCTCAACCACGACGGCGTGGAAGAAGTCAGCGAATTGCGCGGCAGGTTCGGATTCATGGCGTTTCATGGCGGTGCCCTTGAAGAACGCACCGACCTCATTGCCCGCAGTGCAGCAAGCCAATCGAATAGCTCGTACTACGGAGTGCACCAACCCGCAGGAATGCGCCAGCATGTGCCGTCGCACCGCTTTACCGCTGATCAATCCGATCGTCTCGCTGAATTCCTCGCCCATGTCGAGATTGTGATCACGGTGCACGGCTATGGTCGCAAAGGGCTGTTCACGACGATGCTGCTCGGTGGCACGAATCGTCGACTGGCGGCGCATCTCGCCCCGCATCTGCGCGATGCGCTTCCCGCATATCAGGTGGAAGATGACATCGACCGGGTGCCACGAGAACTGCGCGGGCTGCACCCGCAGAACCCCGTCAATGCACCGCGAAACGGTGGCGTGCAACTCGAGTTACCGCCACGGGTGCGTGGCACGAGCCCGCTGTGGTGGGATTGGGAGGGCCCGCACCCAACGCCCCACACCGCTGCACTCATTGGGGCACTTGCTACCGCTGCAACCTCATGGCACGGCAGCGGTGGAAGTAACGACGCTTAGGGCGCCAGCCGCTCGATCAACCAGCCGCTCGCTGTTCGGCGATAACGAAAACGGTCGTGCAGACGATTCGGCCGACCCTGCCAGAACTCCCACTCATCGGGCAGCAAGAGCCATCCGCCCCAGAATTCGGGGCGGGGCACAGCCTGACCGGCGAATCGTTCCTGCGCGTCGTCAAATCGCCGCTCCAGTTCAGCGCGGTCACCAATCACTGTCGACTGCGGCGACGCCCACGCACCTAGTTGCGAGTCGCGCGGGCGGGATGCGAAATAGTCGTCACTTTCCCTCGCACTCACCTGGCCGATTGCCCCACGCACCCGCACCTGACGGTGCAGGTCGAGCCATGCAAACGTGCCTGCCGCATTCGGCGCGGCGGCGAGTTCACGTGACTTTGCACCGTTGTAGTTCGTATAGAACACGAGACCGCGTTCATCGACGCCACGTGCCAGCACGACGCGCGCGTTTGGGTGTCCATGATGGTCAATGGTCGACAGCGTGAAGGCGTTCGGTTCGGCGACTGCCGCACTCACTGCGTCGGCATACCAACGACCGAATTGCGCAACGGGATCTTCGGCCAACTCAGCACGATCGAGACCGGCCGTCTCGTACTGCACGCGACGGTCGCGCAGGCTCATGACGCACGTGGCGGATGAATGACGGTGAGACCACGCAGATACGGGTGCAATACTGCAGGAATCGACACCGAGCCATCGGCATTGCGGAAGTTCTCGATGAGTGCTGCCCACACGCGTGGCACGGCAAGGGCTGACGCGTTCAAGGTGTGGGCGAACTCGGTGCCCTTCTTCCCCGTACGCCGCAGGCGAATATCGCCTCGACGAGCCTGATAATCGCTGAACCAACTCACCGAACTGACCTCCAGCCACTGGTCGCATCCCGGTGCATACACCTCGACGTCGTAGCTGCGGTGATGGCTCTGGCCGAGGTCACCCGTACAAATCTCCAACACGCGATACGGCAGTCCGAGGTCGGCAATCAGTCGTGTGACACGCAAGATGAATTCGTCGAGCATCGCGGGTGCCTGCTCAGGTGTTGTGACCGCGAGTATCTCGACCTTGTCGAATTCGTGGCTGCGCAACATGCCGCGGGTGTCTCGACCAGCCGCACCGGCCTCGCGGCGGAAACATGGAGAGTAGGCCATGTACCGAACAGGCAGCGACGCCTCATCGAGAATTTCTCCGGCGTGCAACGACGTAAGCGGCGCTTCAGCAGTGGGAATGCACCAGAGGTCATCGCGCTCGATGCTGTAGGCCTCATCGGCAAACTTCGGAAGCTGACCGGTTGCAGTGAGCGTTGCGGTAGTGACGAGCGACGGCGGTCGAATCTCCTCGTATGCGTCGGCGTTGCGGTCGAGTGCATATTGACAGAGGGCCCGCGACAATGCGGCACCAGCACCGCGTTGCATCGTGAACATGGCGCCTGAGATCTTCACGGCCCGTTCTGCGTCGAGAATGCCAAGCGCCTGGCCGGTGTCCCAGTGCGGTACTCGCTGGTGTGCCGCAAACTGCTGGGGCATCTGCTCTGGCCCGCGCACGACGCGATTGTCGTCGCTACTTGAACCCGCGGATACGTCTTCATGAGGAACATTCGGTATGCGCAACATGACATCACGCAGCACTGCTTCGACCTGGGAGTACTCCTCGGCGAGGGCTTTTTCGCGGTCGCCGAGGGCCCGGCTCTCCGTCATCAGGCTGTCGGCATCCTTCTGCTCACGCCGCAGGGCAGCCACCTGTTTGGAGAGCTCGTTCACTCGGGCGCGTGCAGCATCGCGCTCAGCGGTGATATCGCGGAGTCGTGCATCGAGCCGTATCGCATGGTCGGCTTGCTCGAGTAGATCTGGTTTGGCTCGTCGCGCGAGCGCTGCGCGCACCGTGTCGGGTTGCGTGCGCAGCAACCGGACATCAATCACGACCTGTAAGGCTAGTGCTGTATGTCGTCACCGAATATCGCGCTCGAGGTTCGCTCGTTACACGTGCACTACGGCGACACTCGTGCCGTTGATGGTGTGAGTTTCGTGGCGCGACACGGTGAAGTCACCGCACTACTTGGCCGTAACGGTGCAGGCAAAAGCTCCACCATTGAGGCCTGCGAGGGACTGCGCAGGTTGACTTCTGGCGACGTGCGCCTGCTCGGCGCGTCGGTTCGTGATGCAGGTTCGGCATTACGCGCTCGAATCGGCGTGATGCTGCAGGACGGGGGCATTGCGCCATCTGCGCGGGTGGCGTCGCTCGTGCACCATTACTGCGCGTTGTATGCGCGCGGAGTCGACGCCGACGAAACAATCGACCGACTCGGTTTGTCGCATCTGCGAACGGCTACATGGCGACGCCTCTCTGGCGGCGAGCGACAACGACTCTCGCTTGCTTTGGCTCTCGCCGCGCTCCCCGACATCGCGTTTCTCGACGAACCGACTGCAGGTGTCGATCTCGACGGGCGCGACATCATTCGCGGCATCATCGGCGAGATGACGAGTCGGGGTGCATGTGTCGTGCTCGCCACCCACGACCTTGCGGAGGCGGAGCGTCTGGCAGATCAGGCCGTGGTGCTGCACCACGGTCGGGTCGTCGTCGATGATCGCATCAGCACCCTGTGTGCAGGTGGCCGGCAATTGGAAGACGTCGTACGAGAGGTAACGCGATGAAACTCGTCTTCGTGCAACTGCGGATGGAGCTGGTCTCACTCGCCCGCAATTACGAGCAGCTGTTGCTGGTGCTCGTAATCCCACTGGGCGTACTGGTGTTCTTTGGCAACGTGGAAGTGTTGCCCGAGAGCGTCACGTTGACCCGACTCGTGGCATCGGTCGTGACGCTGGCTGTGATGTCGACGGCGATGGTGAGCACCGGTATCGCCACGGGTTTTGAACGTTCGTATCACGTGCTGAAACGACTGGGGGCGACACCACTCGGACGCGGACGGCTGATTGTCGCCAAGGCTGGTGCAGTGGCAATCGTCGAAATTCTGCAGTGCTTGATGCTCGTCGTGGTAGCAGTGATACTCGGCTGGTCACCGACCGACACCTCCTGGTGGCGACTCGTGCTGGCGGTTGCGCTCGGTACCCTCGCGTTTTCGGGAATTGGTTTGGCACTCGCCGGTCGTCTGCGCGCCGAAGTCAACTTGGCGGCACAAAACGGCTTGTACCTGGTGCTGCTGGCGCTCGGCGGGGTGATGGTGCCATCCGATGAGCTTCCCGATGCCATGGCACGGTTTGCACGCTGGTTGCCCTCGGGTGCCCTTGCCGAGTCACTGCATGCCTCGGTGGGTGCAGTCGGCGACACGCGGGCGTGGTGGATTCTGGTCTTCTGGGCGGTTGCTGCTCCGGTAGTGGCAGCGCGCCTGTTTCGCTTCGACGGCTGACGC
>CAYFNN010000125.1:0-3963 GCA_964344465.1 uncultured Bifidobacterium sp.
CCGAGATGAGCACACGTCGTCGCGGTGCTGTTCTCGGTGTTGCAGTCACGTCATTGGTCGGTTGGCTCGTTGGGATCACGACGTCGTCGACGACATCGACCACTACGACGGTGATGTTGTCGCGACCACCGTGCTGATTCGCGGTATCCACCAGACGCTCGGCGATTACCGAGGGCGGCAATGACTCGGCAACGATGCCACCAATCTCTGCGTCTTCAACTTCATCGACCAAGCCATCGCTACAAACGACATATCGGTCGCCCAACACCATCGGCATCACCCAGGCGTCGGCAGTGACATCGCCTTCGATGCCCAGCGCGCGAGTCACGATGTTGCGTCGCGGGTGCACGCGTGCTTCTTCGGCAGAGACCAAACCTTCCGACAGCAACTCCTGAACGTAGGAGTGGTCGACGCTCACCTGTTTGAGCTCCCCGGCGCGCCAGAGATACACACGCGAGTCTCCGACGTTGGCCACCACCATGCGTTGGGGTTCGCCGTCACTGGCCGCAAGCGGAATCACTGCGGCGAGGGTGGTGCCCATGCCGCGTTGGTCGCTCTGGCCGCCACTTGCGGTGTGAATCGCGGCGTTCGCCGTGTTTACTGCAGCCACCACCGCTTCTTGTGATGCGAATCCCTGCAGAGCGGCCTGCTTCATCGCATCAATGGCGAGTGCACTCGCAACTTCTCCTGCATTATGTCCGCCCATACCATCGGCAACGACGAACAACCCATCTTGGGCAACGAAGGAGTCTTCGTTCTGTTGACGCAACATGCCGACATGCGTCGCGGCGCCCCAGACCACCTTCATTTCCGATCTCCTCTGTGGGCAACCGTCACGAAATCTCGAACGTCGCCTTGATTGCGCCGAACATGATGATGTCGCCGTTCGCCAAGAGCTGTTCGCCCTCGACACGTACCCCATTGAGTTTGGTGCCATTCGTGCTGCCCAGGTCGCGCAACGTCCAACCGTTTGGTCGTCTACGCAACTGCGCGTGCTCACGGCTCACGTTGGTGTCACGCACCGCGATGGTGCAACCACTATGGCGACCGATGAGCACTCGTTCGGTCTCGAGCACGTGCCGTGAGCCATCGTCGAGCACGAGAGCCGACGTGATGGCACCCACCACGGGCGTAGCCATGGTGGCGGCCGGCGGTTGTGCGACTACGGCATCGTCTGCTGCATCGTTGGCAGAGCCCGAAGTCGGCAACGTTGGCACCACGGCGAATGTGCCGCGTTTGGCGTCGTGCTGTCTGGCCAAGACCACCACTGCGGGGGCGGCGAGCCGGTACGACTCACGCTCGGTGTGTTGGGTGAGAGCCTCGGCAAGCTCGCGAACCAACTCGTCGGCGACATCTGCGAATGCATCAAGGTCGTCAGGATGCAGCAGCACCGTGTAGGCGTGCGGAATACTGCGGGTGTCTTCGGCCATCTGGGCGTCAGCCACTCCCAACAGTTTGCGGCCCATCTCAATTGGGCGAATGCTCGAGTCGTAGGTACGCAACGCCACACATCAAGTGTACGGCTGGGCATGTTGCAGATGGCCGCAGGGTGCATGTCTTCTAGCGTGAGCATGGTGACGAGCGAGGCACGAGGTGATGGTGAGCGAGCGCTTCTACAGCGACACATCCTCCGAGTGCTCGTCGGTGGACAGGTCATCGGCGCAGCAGCGCTCGGAGCATCAGTCACCGTCGGTGCATTCGTAATTCAAGACATTCTTGGATCACAGACACCGCTGGGCGGTCTTGCTTCTGCCACCGTCACCATGGGTACGGCATTTATGTCTCAGATGTTGTCACGCGTGATGATGCGCAGCGGTCGAAGGGTCGGTCTGCAATTTGGGTACGTGTTGGCTGCAACTGGCGGTGTCATTGCGTCAGTTGGAGTACAGCGACAGTCACTCTTTTGGTTCATCAGTGGATTGTTCCTATTCGGTAGCGGTCAGGCCTCGAACCTCTTGGCGCGATATGCCGCAACTGACTTGGCGAGGCCCGAGGAACGTTCACAGGCGATGAGCCGTGTGGTGTTTGCTTCGACATTCGGTGCAGTGTTCGGGCCACTCCTCGTGGCACCTGCACAATGGGCTGGTGAACGCTGGTTCTCCCTCGAGCGATACAGCGGACCGTGGTTGGCTGCGTCGGTGTTCTTGCTCTTGGCAGCACTCAACACCACGGTGCGCTTGCGGCCAGACCCACTGCACGTAGCAGGCGCGACGGCCAGCGTGCCGCAGACAAGTGGTGCGTGGGGCGCACTGCAGCTGACGTTGCGCAGCCCTGGGGGCCGTCTGGCACTTCTTTCAATGGTCATCTCGCAGGCAACGATGGTGGCAGTCATGACGATGACACCAGTGCATCTCAAGCTGCATGGTCACGAATCAGTGTCGCCGTATGTCGTTTCATTGCACATCGCGGGAATGTTTGCATTTAGTCCGCTCGTCGGGCGTTATGCCGATCGTTTCGGCCGCCAGCAGGCAATCTTTGTTGGCGGAGTGTTGCTCGTCGCGGCGGGTGCGTTGTCGTCGGTCTCTGGTGACGGGCACATCGTGCTGTTTCCGTCGTTGTGGCTGCTCGGTGTGGGCTGGAACTTCGGCTTGATTGGGGGGTCGAGCCTGCTCGTCGAGTCAGCGACTGAATCTGATCGCGTGCGAGTGCAGGGTGTGGCCGACTTGTTGATGAGTTTTTGTGGCGGGCTTGCTGGTTTCTCATCGGGTTTTGTACGGCGTGCGATCGGCTTCCACTTGCTCTCGTTCGGTTCGCTCATGTTGGCGGCGGTACTCGTGGTGTATCTCGTCGTTGGTTCGCCACGGTTGCGCCCGTCCGTTGCCAGCCTCACTGGTCGTCGGTAGCGTAGAAGCGCTTCACTCGGGCGAGTGGCGAAATGGCAGACGCGCTGGCTTCAGGTGCCAGTGTTCGTTAAGGACGTGGGGGTTCAAGTCCCCCCTCGCCCACGACCTAGCCTTGCGACATTCGCGTGGCGATGGACCCCAGATGACTAAAGAACTCGAAGCTCGACTCCGTTCACAACACGCTGGGGTTGGAGTCATCGGTTTGGGGTATGTGGGTTTGCCACTGGCGGTCGCGTTCGCCGAGGTGGGTTTTCAGGTTGTCGGCTTCGACGTGTCGGAATCCGCCGTCGCAGGCTTGAATGCTGGCCGCAGCCATATCGACGACATTGCTGCTGCTCGCGTCGAGTCGTTGGTCTCGCGTAGAGCCTTTCGCGCCACGAGTGCCGTTGATGACCTGCGCTCCTGTGATGCGGTTTTCATTTGCGTGCCGACGCCGTTTGACAAATTGAAAACGCCGGATTTGTCATATGTTGAGGCAGCCACACGCACGGTCGCCAAGGTCTTGCGCGCCGGAATGCTCGTGATTCTGCAGTCCACGACGTATCCGGGGACAACGACGGAGTTCGTGCGGCCGATACTCGAAGAAGGAGGGCTCGTTGCAGGTCGTGACTTCCATCTGGCGTTCTCGCCAGAACGCGTCGACCCAGGTAACACCACGTGGAATGTTCGTAACACTCCCAAGGTGGTCGGTGGATTGACCGAGCGTTGCACCGAACTCGCCGCAGTTTTGCTCGAGTCACTGATGGAAGACGCATCCCTCGTGCGTCGCGTTGAATCGCCACAAGTAGCCGAGATGGCAAAGTTGTTGGAAAACACCTACCGTGCGGTCAACATCGCACTGGTGAACGAACTCGCCCAGTTGTGCCACGAGATGGACATCGATGTGTGGAACGTCATCGCCGCTGCTGCCACCAAGCCGTTCGGATTCCAGGCGTTCTATCCGGGAATCGGCCCGGGCGGCCACTGCATTCCGGTTGATCCCTTCTACCTGGCATGGAAGGCACGTGAATACGACTTTCAGACACGATTTATCGAGTTGGCTGCCGACATCAACGACGACATGGCTCCTTACACCGTGCAGCGCATTCAGGCAATGCTGAATGCACGGTCGGTGTCGTTG
>CAYFNN010000126.1:0-3944 GCA_964344465.1 uncultured Bifidobacterium sp.
TCAGATTGATGGTCACGGAACTCCGATTCCGAGAAAGCAAGGAAATAGCAATGACCAAAGCAGACCTCATCGCCGCAGTGGCGGCGAAAGCGAACGTCTCGGCAGCGCAAGCTGACACCGTGATTCAAGCCTTCGTCGATCTCGTGGTCGAGTCTGCAAAGAAGGGCGACAAAGTGTCGTGGCCGGGCTTCGGTTCGTTCGCGACATCGAAGCGCCAGGCGCGCACGGGCCGGAACCCCCGAACGGGAGAACCAGTCCAGATCGCCGCTTCTACAGCGATGAAGTTCAGCCCGAGCTCAACGCTCAAAGCTGAACTGAATCCCAACCGGTAATACCAAGCAATACCTCACAAACCAAGGAGAAAAGCCATGGCAGCAAAGAAGCGCAAGGCCAAGAAGGCAACGAAGAAGAAGGGCGCCAAGAAGGCCGCCCCGAAGCGTCGCCGCAAGGCCAAGAAATAACGAACTCTCGCCTCTAGGGGCGAAGTTCATTCGGTTCGGAGTACGTAACGACCGGGGGGCGAAAGCTCCCCGGTTCGTTCATTTCTGGGGTTGGCGCAGCGTTCGCCACACCAGCAGGTCGTCGGGAGTATCCAGATCGAGCGCCAAGTCGGGCCGCTGCACGATCGAACAGCTGAAACCGCGCCGAGTCGCCTCGGCCTCATGAAGGGCCGCTGACCCAGCGCCGTAGCAGAAAGTGAAGCTGCCCTCGGCGGGCACCACCAGGGCGTTGGTGCCGTCCTGGTGTCGGTCAGGCACGATGACGACGTCGTCCGGCAGTGCAGCCAGTGGGCTCAATGCCTCGGCCATGGGAAGGTCGCTATGGACCACGATGACGCGACGGGCACCGCTCGCGGCGGCTGCGGCTCGCCCTGCCTGCGCCGCAGCGTTGAGGCCACCCTCGAGTGGTTGCACCACTTGGGCACCGATACTCGCGGCCCAAGCGGCCACGTCGTCGTCGGTGCACACCACGAACAGCGAACATCCGGCGGCAGCCAGCGCCACCCGAGCAGCCCCCGAACGTGCGAGGTGCTCTCGCTCGGCGGGGTCAAGCACCTCGGCGAGACGACCCTTGGCGAGGCGAAACGACTTGATGGGCATGACGACGGCCGTCGGCGCGGGCGGCTTCATCCGCCTGAAGCCTACGATTTGGTCGTGGGATTGCCCTTTGCCCGCGTCGCGGTGATCGGTGCTGGTTCGTGGGGCACGACCGTGGCGTCGCTCGTTGCCCACAACGCACCAACCGTGCTGTGGGTGCGTCGTCGAGAATTGGCTGACGAGCTACGCACAACGCGTGAGAACTCTCGCTATCTGCCCGGGGTGCGACTGCACGACGAGCTGCAGGTGACCGACGATCTTGCTGACGCCGTGTCGGATGCGTCGCTCGTCGTCGTTGCGGTGCCCTCGGCGGGGTTTCGCGATGTTGCTCGATCGTTTGCATTGCACTTGTCCGCGGGCAGCGTGCTGATGAGCCTGACCAAAGGGCTCGAGCGTGGCACGGGTCGACGCATGAGCGAAGTGCTCGGTGATCTGGCACCCGAACACACGGTGTCGGTGTTGTCGGGGCCGAATCTGGCGCGTGAGATTGCCGCAGGTCAACCGGCGGCGAGCGTGGTTGCATGCACGCAGAGCGAAGTGGCTCGGCGCCTGCAAGAAGTGTTCACTCGGCCGCTGTTTCGCATCTACACCCACGACGATGTCATCGGTTGTGAACTCGGCGGAGTGGTGAAGAACGTGATTGCAATTGCGGCAGGCATGGCCCACGGCATGGGTTTTGGCGACAACTCGCGTGCCACGCTGATCACCCGCGGTTTGGTGGAGATGGGTCGACTCGGTACGGCGCTGGGCGCGAATCCGGTCACGTTTTCGGGGCTGGCTGGCATGGGCGACGTGATTGCGACGTGCTCATCGATGCACAGTCGCAACACCACGGTGGGGGTGCGTCTCGGTAAAGGCGAGACGATCGCCGACATCAACGCATCAATGAATCACATGGTGGCAGAAGGCGTGAAGAGCTCCGGCGCGGTCGTGGCGTTGGCGCGCAAAGTCGGGGTCGAGATGCCGATCTGTGAAGCCGTGGCGGAGGTGTGCGACGGGCGACTGGCCGCTGGCGACGCACTCATTCGGCTGATGACTCGTTCACGCAAGTCTGAGCGCGACTGAGCAGCGAGCAAAATCGGAGGATGTCGGTGTCGACTCGCATCGGTTTGCGTGGCGGGCGGGCGACAGCCCATGTCGACACGGCTGGCGTCGTGCATCTCGAACTGCAGTCGCGTGGTTGGCGACGAGCGCTGCGTCAGGCAGGTGAGCAGCGACAACTGGGCTGGTGGGTGGCAGCCGAAGACCGTTGGCACGACCCGCGTGCCGAAGCAAGTGTTCGACAACGTCTGATCGATGGCGCTCCCGTGGTGGAAACCAAGGTTGCAGTGCCGGGTGGCGACATCGTGCAGCGCGTGTACGTGGTAGCCGATCACGAGGGCTGCGTGGTGATGGAGGTCGCCAACGCTTCACGATCGGCGGTTGCCGTGGCGGTGCCAACCAGGGCACTCAGCACCACTGCGGCCACCCTGCCAACGGCACCGCAGGGCATTGAGTTGCCAGACGAGGTTCGCGCCTTTGCCCTCTCGCACGGTTCCGAGGTGAGATTCGTCTGGCGCAGTGATGGGACAGACTCGCCAGGCGAGATTGACCGTGTCGCTGACGCGGCCGCCGTGGTGCGGGGCTGGGTCTCGGCATGCGAGCGCGCCAGTCGAATATCGCTTGGTGCAACCGACCTCGTCGCTGCACGTTCAGCGCTCTTGTTGGCAACTGCTCACGAAGTAGACGACTTGTTGCAACGCGACGCAGCACGCGGATTACTCACCATCGCCGAGCGCGTACGCATGGGCGAGAGCCCGATGCCGTTCATTGATCAGATCGCTGACGCAGCACGCCGAGTGCTGCGCTCGCCCAACGACGGGTGGGCGAGCCGGGCGTTGATCATGGCAGCACGCGTGCTGGCGAAAGCCGATGAAGTGCAGGCGAGCCACGATGTTGCTGCCGCCTGGGCAGAGATTGCGGCCGACGGCGTGGTGGCGTCGACGGAGAGCATCGAGCCCCTCTCGCGCGCGGTCGATGTCGTGGTGCGCGCCGAAGACCTCTTGGTGCGCGCGGTGAATGCCAATGAGGCAGCGGTCTTCGCTGAGGGCATCCCTGCCGGTTGGCGTGGCGTGAACTTCGAGGCACATGCCCTGCCTGCTGGCCCGATGCACACGGTGTCACTCGCGCTGCGCTGGCACGGCGAGAACGCCGCGCTGCTGTGGGAAATTGACGGCCCACCTGGTTTGCGACTCGCAGCCCCGCGGGTTGACTCCACTTTCGTGACGAGCGAACAACGCGGTGAAGGCCTGTTGAAGGTTCGCGTATGACGCCGACACGCGAACTCGAGCTGTCGCTGCCGGGCATCGTGTGTGGTGTCGACGAGGTCGGTAAAGGCTCGTGGGCCGGGCCACTCGTGGTGTGCGTGGCGGTGCTCGACCCGAAGGTCGACGTCGCCACGTTGGTGGCCCGCGACTCGAAATCGCTCAGCGAAAAAAAGCGTGAGGCCCTCTTCGATGTGGTGGCTACCCAGTGCAGTGCCTGGGCGCTCGGTGCAGCGAGCAACGACGAATGCGACCAGTTGGGCATGAACGACGCCCAACGACTTGCCGCCCGCCGAGCATTCGATGCATTGGCAGGCAATGGCGTGCGACCAGACTCGGCGGTGGTCGACGGGCGGTGGGATTTCGTGTCGCCACTCGTGCGTCACGTGCGACTGCAGGTGAAGGCCGATGCAGTTTCGGCATCGGTTGCTGCCGCCAGCGTGTTGGCCAAGGTGTCGCGTGATCGGGTGATGCGCGAACTTGCCGAGCAACACCCGCATTGGGCCTTTGCCACGAACAAGGGCTATGCGTGCCCCAAGCACCG
>CAYFNN010000127.1:0-3920 GCA_964344465.1 uncultured Bifidobacterium sp.
GCTTCACGGTGCCGGCAACGAGGATCAGCAATCCGCAGATGAGGCTTGCGACGATCAGTTTGCGAGTGCTCACCGCGAATGAGCGTACGCTGGATTCAGCGTCGTGCACCACGCAAGTGTCGCGCGAGGCGTGAAAGGTTGGTCACATCGGATGGGTCTGCGTGATCTCTTCAATCGTGGTTCGCAGTCCAAGGACGACCTCGTAGCCGAACGACTTTCCGAGCAATTCGAAGAACTGCATCTGACTTCAATCGAGAACATGCCGATGCGAGAACGAGTAGACGTCTGTGGCGAGATTCGTCGCATGAGCGTGAAGCCTCGCGCTGGAATACCTGCGGTCGAAGTGGAGATCAACGATGGGAGCGGAGACTTGACGCTCATTTTCTACGGTCGCAGTCACGTCCCTGGAATCGGACACAATCGCGCACTCACCGTCAGTGGCGTCGCATTCCACGAGGGCACTCGCCGCGTGATGCTAAACCCCGCCTACCGCTTGTTGCCGCGACCCGGGCAATAGACACGAGGCCGAGCTTCACGCTCACGAAGCTCGGTTCTGACGGGGCTGGAGCGCCGACCGTCAGCCGATGAGCAGTTTTGCGACGGCACCCTCGGCGTCTTCGGTGATGAGCGCCATCACTTCGTCGCCGACTCGCAGGACTGTCTCGTCGCTCGGCACCATCACACGCTCAGCACGCACGATGGCAACGATGGTTGCGCTGCGCGGCAACACCAAGTCAGAGATCGGGCGGTTCACCGCCGGAGAATTGTCAGCCAGCGTCACCTCAACGAGTTCGGCTTTGCCGCCTTTCAACTGCATGAGACGAACGAAGCTGCCGACGGAAGTCGCTTCTTGTACGAGGCTCGTGATGAGGTGCGGTGTCGAGACGGACACGTCGACGCCCCACATCTGGTTGAACATCCAGTAGTTCTTCGGGTTGTTCACACGCGCCACCACGCGCGGCACGCCGAACTCTTGCTTGGCGAGCAGCGACACGACGAGGTTGTCTTCGTCATCGCCAGTCACCGAGGCAACGACATCGGCTTGACGAATACCGACGGAGTCAAGGACCAAGTAGTCGCACGCGTCGCCGAAGTGCCATTCGATACCGTTCGATTCGGCTCGTGACTGATACTCGCGCAACGTCGCTCGGTCGTTGTCGATGATGGTGACGCTGTGACCAGCTGCGACCATTTCGCGGGCCGTGTATCGACCGACGCTGCCTCCACCGGCGATGATGACCTTCATTACTCGGTCACCGGACCTTTCGCGAGATACTGATCGAGTTTCGCGATGTCCGCATTTGCGACCGCGAGATACACAACGTCACCTTCTTGCATCAACACTTCAGGTGCTGCCAGCATCGCTTTTCCGTAGCGTCGTACGCCAATTATTCGTGCCGGACCCTCGCCAAGACGCGGTGAGCGCTCACCCACCCACGAAACGGGAACCTCGCGCTCGACCAAGACCAGCTCGGCGCTTGGATCCGTCCATTCGACTGCAGGACTCTCAGCGACGATTCGTCGCATGATGCGCTCTGCAGTCCACTTCACTGTCGCCACGGTGGCGATACCGAGGCGCTCGTAGATCTCCGAACGCTTTGGGTCGTAGATACGAGCCACCACGTGCTGGATGCCGAATCGTTCACGTCCGACTCGGGCGATCATGATGTTGGAATTGTCACCGTTGGTGACTGCTGCGAGCGCTGAAGCCTTTTCAATTCCCGCAGCAATCAACACGTCGGGATCAAAACCGATTCCGACAATCGTCTGACCGGTGAAACCATCACCAAGTCTGAGGAACGCATCGGCTTTGCGGTCGACCACTGCGACGGTGTTGCCAAGCGCCGATAGCTCGCGAGCAAGCGTTGAGCCAACACGCCCGCAACCAACGATGACGACGTGCACGAACTACCATCGTACCCGCGGCACTTTTCACGGCCGTAGTGCGAGAAAGCGTCACATGGCTCCCCAGAACATCGACAGGCGTACCGGGGTGACTCGCTGGAAGGGCCGATTGCTCGGCAAACCGATAGCGACCAAGATGGACGCGCATCATCGCCTGAAAAAGAGTGTTGCGCTGCCCGTCTTTGCGAGCGATGCCATCTCCAGCACCGCATACGCAACCGAAGAAATTCTCATCGTGTTTCTCACGATGGCGGCAATCGGTGCGACGGCGTTCGACAATCTGGTTCCGATCGCAATCATGGTCGTCATCTTGCTTGCGATCGTCGTCAACAGCTATCGCCAGACAATTTTCGCATACCCGCAAGGTGGCGGCAGTTACATCGTCGCCAAAGACAACCTCGGGAAGTATCCGTCACTGGTGTCGGGTGCGTCGATGCTCGTCGATTACATCCTCACCGTCGCAGTATCGGTCGCTGGCGGTGTCGCGGCGATCGTCTCTGCGTTCAATGGGCTCGCCCCGTACCGCATCTGGCTGTGCGTCGGTTTTATTGCCCTCATCACGTTCGCCAACTTGCGCGGTGTTCGCGAATCTGGCGCACTCTTTGCGCCTCCGACATACCTCTACATCGTCAGTTTGGCTGCGCTGATTCTCGTCGGGCTCTACCGCGTGTACTTTCAGGATCTTCCGCCAATCTCGCATACCGGTCTGGTGGAGCAGGAACTTCTCGAAGGTCAGAAGGCGCTCACGCTCTTCTACTTCTTGAAAGCATTCTCATCAGGTGCCGTTGCATTGACCGGAGTTGAGGCAATCGCTGACGGCGTGCCGGCCTTCGAGAAGCCTGAGCCACGCAATGCTGCACGCACCCTCGTGATGATGGCCGTCATCCTCGGTACGGCGTTCTTCGGTCTCAGCGTGCTTGCCCAACATCTTGAACCACTGAAAGACCACGAGGGCAAGATCAAAGACACCGTGCTCGCACAGATGGCCGAGCAGGTGTATGGAGGACGCAACGTCTTCTTCTTCATCACACAGTTCGCAACATTCGGCATCTTGATCCTTGCCGCGAACACCGCGTATGCAGACTTCCCGCGACTCTCTTCGGTGATTGCCAAGGACAGTTTCTTGCCGCGACAGTTTGCCAACCGCGGTGATCGGCTCGTCTTCAGTAACGGCATCATCGTGCTCGGTATCGCAGCTTCGGGTCTCGTCATTGCTTTCGGTGGCATCGTGAACGCCCTGATCCCTCTTTATGCAGTCGGCGTGTTCACTGGTTTCACCCTCAGTCAGAGCGGCATGTTCGTGCGACTCATACGACTGAAGGAGAAGCGGTGGCCGCTCAAGGCGTTCTTCACCGGATTCGGAGCGGTCACCACGTTCGCCGTCGCCATGTCCGTGGTCGTCGTCAAGTTCACTGACGGCGCGTGGATTCCTGCCGTCATCATCCCGTCAATGATCTTCGTCTTCACCGGCATCAACCGGCACTACGTGCGGGTGAAGCGCTTCTTGAACGTCGCGGAGAAGACGGTGCCGCCTTTCCGCACGCACTTCGTCGTCGTTCTCATCGGCTCCATCAATGCAGGAGTCGTGCAGGCGATTAAGTACGCGCAGAGCCTGCGGCCTGACCGACTGCTCGCGCTCAGCATCGTCGGCTCCAACGAAGAGGGAGAAGCGTTGATCCGCGATTGGAACAAACGATTCCCTGACGTCGACCTCGAAGCTCCCGTCGACGATTACCGAAATCTGACTGACATGGTGTTGCTGGAGATCGAGCGTCTCGACGGCTTGCAGGACGACGACATCGTCACCGTCGTGATTCCAGAGTTCGTCACGAGCCTGCGGTCGCAGTGGCTACACAACCAGTCGGCACTGGCAATCAAAGCGCGGCTGCTCTTCCGTCCGAACACCGTGGTGACATCCATTCCCATCGTGATTCCAGCGGGTGCCGAAGCGCAACAGGCATAGCCTTAGCCGCATGCGAATAGTCGTCTCCGGAGCTAGTGGCCTCATCGGCTCT
>CAYFNN010000128.1:0-3909 GCA_964344465.1 uncultured Bifidobacterium sp.
TCGGTTTTTCGGCCGCTGCGCCCGTGCTCGCGCAAATCTCAGACGACCTCGGAGTAATCGGCCAGTTGCAATACAACGACGCCAGCGGAAACAAAGTCTTCGTTGCGGGCGTCGACTTGTCGATCGACGACGTCGGCGGGGCCACCACTGACGCAGAAGGAAACTTCCGCATCCCGGTACCGAGCCCGGGGGAATACACGATCAACATCAATGTCGACACGCTGCCGGCTGGTGTGGCTCTGCGCGACCCCGACCGACCGTCGCTGCAGGTGAAAGTGAGCGAGAACGCTGATCAGCGCATCATCTTCCCGCTCGTCTCGGCAGACGCAGTGGCTGCTTCTGGATCGGCATCTGGTGCGGAAAGTAACTGGTCGGTGCGTCGCGTAAGCCAGCTCACGCTGGAAGGTCTCAAGTTGGGTCTGTATCTCGCGATGGCGGCGATCGGGTTGTCGCTCATTTTCGGCACCACCGGACTTGTCAACTTCGCACATGCCGAACTCATCTCGTGGGGAACGTTGATGGCCTACTTTTTCAACATCTACGGTCTCGTCGGCTTTCTCGGGTTCATGTCTGGATGGCCGGCTCCGTTCGGGGGCGGAGTCGAGTTCATACTTGCGACCGTCTTTGCCACAGTGATGGGAGGCGCCCTCGGCTACGTGCTCAACCGTCTCGTTTTTCGCACTGCGCGCAACTCGGGTGTGTCGTTGCTCGCACAAATGGTGATGACGATCGGGTTGTCGATTCTGCTGCGCTATGTCTTCTTGTACATCTTCGGCGGGCGATACCGGTCGTACGGCGAATACGCCTCACAGCGAGCCAACAAGTTCTGGGTGCTTGAGCTCACCACCCGTGACTCAATCGCCATGGCGGTTTCTGTGCTGATCCTGGTCGCGGTAGGAATCGGACTTACTCGCACACGCGCCGGACGAGCGATGCGCGCCGTGAGCGACAACAAGGATCTCGCCGAGTCCTCGGGAATCGACGTAGAAAAAGTCATTACCCAGGTGTGGGTATTCGGCGGAGCACTTGCTGCTCTGGCCGGCACGTTCTTCGGGTTCGATCAGGTCAAGTGGGACCTCGGAACGCGAATTCTTCTGCTTATCTTTGCGGCTGTAACCCTCGGCGGTCTCGGCACGGCTTTCGGTGCACTTGTCGGCGCCCTCCTCGTAGGCGTGGTAATCAACCTGTCAACGTTGGTGATCGATTCAGAGCTAAAGAACATGACGGCACTCATCGTGTTGATTTTCGCGTTGCTTCTGCGACCACAAGGTCTGCTCGGCAAGAAACAGAGGATTGGCTGAGCATGGACTGGGGATTCATTCTCGAACGCACCTTCTCGGCGATGATCGGACCGGAAGTCATGATCTACGCCCTCGCTGCAGTCGGCCTGAACGTGCACTTCGGGTACACGGGATTGATGAACTTCGGTCAGGTCGGCTTCATGGCGGCAGGTGCATATGGCGTCGGCGTGACCGTCTTCTGGCTCGATTGGAGTTTCTGGATAGGCCTCGTCTTCGTCTTCGTATACGCAGGCGTTCTGGCGCTGCTCTTGGGCATACCTACATTGCGACTGCGGGCTGATTACCTCGGACTCGTCACCATCGCGGCATCCGAGACGATCCGACTCTTCGCACGCTCGCGCGTGATGAAACCAGTGACCGGGGGAGTCGAGGGAATCGACAAATTTGCCGAGCCGTTCTACAACCTCAGCCCGTTCGAGCTTGGCAAGTTTTATTCGCTCGGACCGTTCAAATACCTCGGTCGTGACATTTGGGTGCTTTGCGTGGGATGGACGCTGCTCGTCTTAGTGACGCTCATGGTGCAAGCACTCATGCGCTCGCCGTGGGGGCGTACGCTCCGCGCGATTCGTGAGGATGAAGATGCGGCACGCGCGCTCGGCAAGAACGCCTACTACTTCAAGATGCAATCGCTGATGCTCGGCGGTTTGATCGGGGCCCTCGCCGGACTCATCCAGGTGATTCAGAAGTCATCGGTGCAGGCCGACACGTTCAACCCGGTGATTACCTTCACAATCTGGACCATCCTCATCATCGGTGGTCCCGGGCGCGTCTGGTCGCCGATTGTTGGCTCGTCCATCTATTGGACGCTGATCGTCTTTGTGGAGAACGTGCTTCGACAATTGCCTGCTGGTGCGCGCGTCAACCTGGAGAAGACCGTCGAGCTGAGCGACTTCAACATCGGCATGTTGCGCTACATCATCGTCGGTCTCGGATTGCTGCTCTTGGCTCGCTACCGACCACAGGGAATCTTCGGCTCACGCGAGGAGATGGCACTTGACCGCCGCTGACTCTGACCGACCCATCATCACGGCATCGGGCGTCGTCAAGACGTTCGGTGGTCTGCGCGCTGTGGATGTTGACAAGCTGGAAATTCGGCGCAACAAGATCACCGCCCTCATCGGCCCGAACGGCGCCGGCAAGACGACCTTCTTCAACCTGTTGACTGGCTTCGACAAGGTGGACTCCGGCACGATCACCCTGGACGGCGAAGACATCACCGGCACACCGCCACATCGCTTGGCTGCAAAGGGAATGGTACGCACGTTCCAGCTCACCAAAGCCCTCGCCAAGTTGTCGACGATCGAGAACATGAAGCTCGGTGCCCTCAACCAGCGAGGAGAGAAGTTCTGGGCAGCTTTGATTCCAGGGTCGTGGTCGAAGCAGGAGCAAGAAGTTGAGGCTCGTGCGGATGCGATTCTCAAGCGCTTCAACCTCACCCACATGCGCGATGAATTCGCCGGCACAATGTCGGGCGGGCAGCGCAAACTTCTGGAGATGGCCAGGGCACTCATGACCGACCCGCGCGTCGTGATGCTGGACGAGCCAATGGCCGGAGTGAATCCCGCCTTGGCTCAGAGCCTGCTTGAACTCATCAAGGCGTTGCCCGCGGAAGGGCGAACCGTAATCTTCGTCGAACACAACATGGACGTCGTGCAAGAGATCAGCGACTGGGTGGTCGTGATGGCCGAAGGTCGAATCATCGCCCAGGGCACTCCGACAGAGATCAAGAGCAATAAAGCTGTGGTCGACGCTTACCTCGGCGCTCACCATGGCGAAGACCTCTCCAAGGTTCAGTTGTCATGAGTGCTCCAATGAACGGTGAGATCTTGCTCGAAGCCAAGGAAGTGACTGCCGGCTACACGCCGGGAGTCAACATTCTCAACAACTGCTCGCTCACTTTGCGGCGTGGAGAAATTGTCGGCATCATCGGGCCGAATGGCGCGGGAAAGAGCACGCTATTAAAGGCGTTGTTCGGACTGTTGTCGGTGCAATCAGGCAGCATCACTCATCGCGGCGAATCGATCGTCGGATTGCATGCCCATGAATTGGTGGAACGAGGCATCGGCTACGTTCCCCAGCGCGAGAACGTGTTCCCTTCGCTGTCCATCCTGGAAAATCTGGAGATGGGCATTTACCTGAAGCCCAAGCAGTTCCGAGAGCGGGCAGAAGTTGTCATGAATATGTTCCCGCGCCTGGCGGAGCGCAAGAACCAACGAGCCGGATCGTTGTCAGGCGGCGAACGCCAGATGTTGGCCATGGGTCGCGCACTGATGATGGATCCCGAGGTGATTCTGCTTGACGAGCCGTCGGCGGGACTTTCACCCGTGTTACAAGATCAAGTATTCGTGCGTACCCGAGAAATCAACAAGGCGGGTGTAAGCGTGGTGATGGTGGAGCAAAATGCACGCCGTTGCCTGCAAATCTGCAATCGCGGTTATGTGCTCGACCAAGGCACCAACGCCTACACCGACACGGGGGAGAAGTTGTTGCACGACCCCAAGGTGATCGAGCTCTACCTCGGAACCCTCGCTTCCTGATTCAGCGGAGCAGGGGTCGCAGCTCCACACGTCGGTTGCAGGCGCGAGACGCGCGAGCCGCAAGTTGCTCG
>CAYFNN010000129.1:0-3865 GCA_964344465.1 uncultured Bifidobacterium sp.
CGACTCTTTGGTGGTCGTGATGCCCTGCTCGCGCAGGTGATGTTGCAGTTGTACGAAGAAACGTTCGAAGCGCAGTTTTCGGTGGTGCAGCTGCACCTCGGCGGTACCGGGCCACTAACCGTGAGCGACATCGTTGCGAGCCTCCCGCAGCCAAAATCGGAGACGTCTTCGCGGGAGCACTCGGTGCGTAGTCAGGTGCTGGCCATCGCGTCGGTCAATGCCGAACTTCGTCGCCTGCTCTCAGAGAGTCTCGTTCAAAAGCGAAGAATGTTGGAAACCATCTTCGACGATGTTGATGCTCGGCTCCCGAAAGGAACACGGATCGACCGCGAGGTGTTTCGCGTGCTCGTGTTCAACCTGAGTTGGACATACAACGACTTAATGGCCGAAGAAGCAATTGACAACGCTCGCTACCAAACGTTGATGCACCGTCTCGCCGTGACTCACGATGTTGCATTCTCAGCACGCTGAGGAAAAGTTTTTCAGGGAATAACTTGGCGCGCTAACGCCATGCTCTTTACGGTGTTGCCGTGTGCTGGTTCACCTGGTCGATGGTCGGCATGTCGCCACAAACCTCGGGCACGTTGTTTCTCGTTGTGCTGGTGACATGTTCGGCCGTCTGGTTCGCCATCACAAAGAGACGACAATCGTGGTGGGTGGAATTCGAGAGACGGCCCCGCGACATCACCGGTGAACGCTGGTTAAAGGGGTCGGAGGCCCGCGCCGACAAACCGATGCCCGATCAGTATCCGGTGATACAAAGAAGCCGTTCCAGACGTCGCTAAGTAGTCTCCGAAAGTGGGAGAAGTGAGAGCGTGGAGCTGACGTCGCTGGCCGCAACTGCGCACACTGCGGCAGCAAACGCAGAGGCCGGTAAGCGAGAGCCGGATCCAGCTGATCTTGTTCGAGTTCGTCGAGGACATATCGCTTCGCTCACCGACGCGATGATCACCAGTCCTGAAGGGCGGCGTGTGTTCAATGTGGGCGCATACGACTTTTTGCGCGGCGGGGCAGAGGCACCTGACACGGTGAACCCGAACTTGTGGCGACACGCGGTGTTGAATGCACACCACGGCCTCTTCGAGGTGACTCCGGGTGTCTGGCAGGTGCGCGGTTATGACATCTCGAACATCACGTTCATTCGTGGTGAAGAAGGTTGGGTCGTCATCGACCCACTCACCAGCGAACACACTGCACGTGCATCGTTGCAGTTGATCAACGAACATGTCGAAGAGCGACCTGTCACCGCCGTGATCTACACGCACTCACATGCCGACCATTTCGGCGGGGTGCTCGGTGTCACGAGTCGTGCAGAGGTGGACGCAGGTCGCTGTCGCATCATCGCACCTGAGCACTTCATGCGGGAAACGATTGGCGAGAACGTAATTGCTGGGCCAGCAATGGCGCGTCGTGCGACGTATCAGTTTGGTCCGCTGTTGCCGCCCGGACCTCGCGGTCATGTCGATTGCGGACTTGGCATCGCTGTGCCGATCAGTCCGCCGACGTTGTTGGCGCCGACCGAAGACATCACTCACACGGGGCAAGAGTTGGTCGTCGATGGCGTGCGTGTGGTGTTTCAGCTCACACCGGAAACTGAGGCACCTGCGGAGATGAACTTCTATTTCCCCGATCTCAAGGCGCTCTGCATGGCGGAAAACTGTTCACACACGATGCACAATCTCGTGCCGATTCGTGGGGCTTTGGTGCGTAATGCGTTGAATTGGTCGAAATACATCGGCGAGAGCCTGCAGTTGTTCGGGGGTGATGCTGAAGTGCTCTTCACATCGCACAACTGGCCACGCTGGGGCAACAACGACCTGCGGGAATTCCTTGTGTTGCAACGCGACCTTTACAAATGGATGCACGACCAAACGATGCGTTACGCAAACAAGGGTCTAACTCCGTTGGAGATTGCCGAGACCCTCGAGTTGCCCGAAGAATTCCAACTTCATGAACACACCCGGGGTTTCTACGGCGATCTCGTGCACAACTCGAAAGCGGTGTACCAGCGGTATCTCAGTTGGTACGACGCAAACCCGGCGAACCTGCACAAGTTGCCACCGAGTGCGGTCGGAGAACGTTATGTGGCACTCGCGGGCGGGGCCGATGCACTGCTTCGCCATGCAGAAATTGCATTCGAGCGCGGTGACTATCGATGGGTTGCAGAACTTGTGAATCATCTCGTGTTCGCTGAGCCAACGAATACTGCTGCTCGCTCGTTGCAGGCGCGCACACTCGAGCAGTTGGGCTACCAAGCCGAGTCGGCGACGTTTCGCAACGCGTATCTGATGGGAGCCATGGAACTTCGCCAGGGTCCACCTGCCAACCCGAACCCAAATGTGCGCGCCCGTGCATTGGTGCGCGAGATGACCATTGATCAGGTGTTTGACACCATCGCCGTGCGCACCATGTCGGAAAATCTCGGCGGGGTGGCGCTTGCAATCAACTGGACCTTCACTGATCTGGTCGGTACGCCTGACGAACGCTGGGTGCTGGGGGTATCCAATCGCACCATCTACTCAATCCGCGGGGTGCACGAGCCGAGCGCGGCGGCAAGTGTCACGCTGACGCGCGCGAAATTTCTCGACATCGTTTTGCAAGACACCACGTTCGTCAACGCGATGAATGCCGGTGAGGTGGCACTCGGCGGTGATGCCGCGGCGCTCATCACGATCTTCGGCAATCTCGACACGTTCTCCATGGGATTCCCCATCGTCGAGCCGTAGCAGCCGTCGTCGGTGTCATCGGCGCACCGGCATCAGTTTGGGATCTGACTCAGGGGCGAATGGCGTAGAAAGCATTCACCGAATGCTCGACCGCAAGTCGTTCGAAGAGCGAGAACCCCGCCGCCTTGGCCATGGTCTCGGCGGTACCTGCCGATAAGCCAAGCGTGCCAAGCCCTGCACCATCAGGAGTCGACATCGCAGAAGAGAGGCACGACATGACACTCACCCCATACATCAGTGACGCCATCGGGTTCTTTTCGGCATTCATGGCGAACCCTTCGTGTGCCTTGATGTCGACCAATAGCCACACACCGTCATCGCGTAATGAAGCTCGAATCGCTTGCATCACCGACGCCGGATGTGTCATGTCGTGAATGCAGTCGAAGGTACTCACAAAGTGCAGACTGTGATCTGTTGGTAATGGCTCGGTGCGTGGGTCGGTAAAGCGGGCGTTTGGCAGTGCCGCCTCGGCGAGTCTCTGGTTGGCGCGCGCAAGTGCGAACGTCGAGATGTCGTAACCGACGAAGCGACTGGCTGGATACTCGCGGGCCATACGCAGCACGGCGCCACCCGCGCCGCAGCCGACGTCGGCAACCGACGCACCATCCGCGAGAAGTTCGGGAAGACCGGGAAGTGCCGGCAACACCACGGGTATCAAGTTGGCGAGGTTCCACGGTTCGAAACTTCGCTCAATACCCACTGCACCTTCCGGGCCGTGGCTGTCGTAGTCGTGGCCGATTCCCGTGCGAAATGTCTCTGGCAGACGCTTCAACGATTCCATGGTCTGCGGAAGGCGATGGAACATTCCCATGCCGAATGCAGGGTGTGCCTCGTCGGCCAACACCGCACGTTGTTCTGGTGAAAGAAAGAATGTGTCGTCTTCAATTGACGGCGGACTCGAACGTAGCGAGGAGAACGAAATCAGTTTGGCTGCCGCCTGGTTGTACGCCCACTCACGCACCCATCGTTCGTGCAGCCCAGTTACGGCAGCGAGTTGTGCGGTGGTTAGCGGTTGCTCGGCTGCCGCCAGCGCGCGGTACAAACCAAGCCGATCGCCAAGGTGCACCATGCCCGATGTCACCGCGCCCTCCAACTTGCTGAACAGCAAGAACGAAAAGAGCTTCAGTTTGTCTGGGTCA
>CAYFNN010000130.1:0-3857 GCA_964344465.1 uncultured Bifidobacterium sp.
ATCCACTGAAAGTCATCCAAGGTCCAGCCGAAGGCGTCGGCGCACTGGGTGAACTCTCTAGTCATTGACGTATTGCTCATCAATCGATTGTCGGTATTGAGGGTCACACGGAAACGCAGGCGTCGCAGCATGCCGATGGGGTGGTCGGCAATCGACGCGCAGACACCGGTATTCACATTCGAGGTCGGGCACAGCTCGAGAGGCACGCGGCGATCGCGCACGAATTCGGCCAGGCGACCCAACACTTCGTGGCCTGGCTCGCCAGTGATGTCGTCGACGATGCGCACACCGTGACCGAGGCGCTCGGCACCACAGAACTGCAGCGCTTCCCAAATTGAAGGCAGCCCGAACGCTTCGCCGGCATGAATCGTGGTGTGAAAGTTCGAGCGCTGAATGTATTGGAAAGCATCCAAGTGACGAGTAGGCGGGTAGCCAGCTTCTGCGCCAGCGATGTCGAAACCCACCACGCCCTCGTCGCGAAATTTCACGGCGAGCTCGGCGATCTCGTGGCTTCGCGCCGCGGTGCGCATTGCCGAAAGAATCGCATAGATGGTGAGGTTCGTGCCCTTGGCGCCGCGGCGGAAGCCTGATAGCACCGCCCGCACAACTTCGTCGAGTGTGAGGCCAGCTTCAGTGTGCAACTCTGGGGCAAATCGCACTTCGGCGTAGACCACATTGTCGTTGGCTAGATCCTGCGCGCACTCGAAGGCGACCCGTTCGATGGCATCACGATGTTGCATTACGCCCACGGTGTGGGCGAAGGTCTCGAGATACAACACCAGGTCGTTGCGCTTGGCGCCGCGGTGAAACCACTTCTGCAAATCGACCACATCGGTGGTTGGAAGCTTTGCGTAGCCGAACTCATGCGCCAGTTCAATAACTGACTCTGGTCGAAGACCACCGTCGAGATGGTCGTGCAGCAGAGCTTTGGGCGCCTGAGCCAACACCTGGTGCCAAGGAGACGCAACGACAGGCGTCGAACCGGTGTCGATTGACGTCGCCGACATAGCCAAAGCCTACGGACGAAGATTCGTCTATCGTCACTCACGTGACCGAACGCTCTCGCGACGCACGTATGGCACAGAGTGAGACGAGAATCGCACGACGGTTGGCGGCGCTGAGTCTGGAAGAGAAGTGTCGACTACTCGGTGGTGCATCAACATGGCGCACGCATGCAGTCCCGCGAGTCGGTATCCCCGCACTCAAGATGTCTGACGGTCCCAACGGTGTGCGCGGTGAGTCGCTCGGTGCGAATCGAACGCCTGGTCTCAGTATTCCAACATCGATCGTGATTGGTGCCACGTGGGATACGCAACTCGCTCAAGAACTCGGCGTGCTGCTCGGCCGCGAAGCACGACGCAAGTCGGTGCATGTGGTGCTCGCACCCACGGTGAACCTGCACCGCACGCCCATCGGTGGGCGCACCTTCGAGTGCCTCAGCGAAGACCCTGAGTTGTCGGCACATCTCGCGGCAGCCATCGTGCGCGGCGTGCAGTCGAACGACGTAGCGGTCACCGTGAAGCACTTCGCGGGCAACGACACCGAGGTCGAACGCATGACGGTGGATGCGCAAATTGACGAAACCACGTTGCGCGAGTTTTACCTGCGGCCGTTCGAGGCCACGGTGCTCGACTCTGGCGCCTGGGGCGTGATGAGCAGCTACAACAAACTCAACGGTGCACACGCAGCCAACAACGTCGAGTTGCTCCGGCATATCTTGCGTGATGATTGGGGCTTCGACGGGTTCGTCGTCTCTGACTGGTTCGGCGCCCACGACACCGCCGGTTCGATCGAGGCCGGCCTCGACGTGCCAATGCCGGGGCCTGCAACCATCTACGGTCGCCACCTGTTGGCTGCAGTGCGGGATGGCCGAGTCAGTGAGTCTCGTGTCGACGAACGGGTAGAAACTCTGCTGCGACTCATCGAGCGCACACGTGCCGATGAATTCCCGGCATCCTCAGTCGAGCAAACGGTCGACGACCCCAACGAGCGAGCGTTGGTGCGTCGCGCCGCAGCAGCCGGGGCAGTGCTCGTGCGCAACGAGAACTCGGCGCTACCGCTCGAAGTCGGCAGTGTGCAGACGATTGCGGTTGTCGGCCCCAACGCTCGCGTCACGCGCACGCAGGGTGGTGGGTCGTCGAGCCTGCAGACCATCGAGTCGGTGTCGTTGCTCGACGGACTCACCGAGCGATTCGGAGCCGATGCGATTTGCTATCGCCGCGGCGTGTCAATCGACAAGCTCGCACCGATTATCGACGACGACACACTGCGCACACCCGACGGTGCACCTGGCTGGCGAGTGGAATATTACGACCGCGATGAGGTCGCTGGTGCGCCGCGACGGGTAGACATCACACGACAGACTGCGCTCACGTATTTCGGCGCAGCACCGCCGGGGGTTGACCCGTTCGACTTCACCGTGGTGGTGACGGGCGACTTTGTTCCGCAGGTCGACGGCGTGCACGATGTGTCGCTCGTGATCACGGGCATGGGTTCGTTGAGCGTGCAGGGTGAAGTCGTTGTCGACGATCCGCAGGGTCTCCTGCCGCGCGGGCGCGAGTATTTCGGGTTCGGCAGTGAAGAGCAGCTGCACGGCATCCCCATGAAGCGTGGCGAGCCCGTGCGCTTCGTCGCCCGCATGCGCACGCGGGCAGGGTTCAGTGCGCTGCGCATCGGCATTCGCGCACCAGAAGACCCGCATGAGTTTGACCGAGCAGTATCGCTCGCCGCTGAGTGCGACGCTGCCATCGTGGTCGTCGGCACCAACGACGAGTGGGAGACCGAAGGTCACGACCGCGACTCAATCGCTCTGCCTGGTCGCCAAGACGAACTTGTCTCGCGCGTCGCAGCTGTTGCGCGTCGCACCATCGTGGTGGTGAACGCCGGCGCACCCGTGGCAATGCCATGGCTCGAAGAAGTAGATGCGGTGCTCATCGGCTTCTTTGGCGGCATGGAGATGGGCCGCGCCATTGCAGATGTATTGAGTGGCGAGCGTGACCCAGGTGGGCGGCTGCCAGTGGTGTATCCAAACCGGCTCGAAGATTCTCCTGCGATGCGCGACTATGCACCAGTCAATGGAGTGCAGCGATATACCGAAGGTGAGTGGTATGGATGGCGCGGTCAGGCGCGCAATGGAGTGGAACCATTGATCGCGTTCGGGCACGGCCTGAGTTACGGCGAGAGTTCGTGGGGCGCGCCGCGTGTTGCCGTCGACGCATCGTGGCCGAAATGTGAAGTGACGGTGCCGGTGAGTTGCGTATCGGCCCGCCCGGTCACGGTGGTGGTGCAGTGTTATGTGCGAAAGCTGGGTGATCTAAATCCGCCGCGGCTTGCGGGGTGGAGCAAACACGAGGTTGCTGCCGCGACGCACCGCGAGGTCGTGGTGAATATTCCGTGGACTGCATTCCGCCGATGGAATCCGTCGCGCCGTGCGTGGCATGTTGCTGGCGGTGAATGGGAAGTGCTCGTCGCTGCATCAAGCGTTGATGTTCGCGCGCACCTCAGCGTCGTGATCGACGAATGCGAATCGGGCCCTTCGCGCGGCTCGGATCAACCACCCGACCGCCCTGGGTGATCTGCACTTCGCCACGCTCAACCAGTCGCCGGGCGGCCATTCGTGCGGGCTCCATCAACTCTCGCCAGCTGTCACCGCCGACTTGACGAGCGGCCTCCGACGGGCAGATCGACGCGTCGCGTGCCCGACTCGCGAGCAGTTCGAGGATCGCTCCTTCGAGTGCGGAGTCGACCGGCCGTACCTTCTTCTTGCGGCAAGCGTCTGAGCAGTATTTGACGTTCGGCCAGTTCTTGGCCCACTTTGCTCGCCACGTAATTTCGCGCCCGCACCGTGCACAAACTTT
>CAYFNN010000131.1:0-3778 GCA_964344465.1 uncultured Bifidobacterium sp.
CTTGCACGTCAAGCGCCGATTCAATCCATGGTTCGTCGTGGCGCGGGCTCACCCAATACGTGCGAATCGCGGTGCCATATGGCCACGACTTCGTGCGGGCCGTACCAAGCGAACGACCGAAGCGACTGTTTGCGCCGTCGGCCACGACCACGTAGTTGGCGCGGATTGCCAACTGCCGACCCTCGTCAAGGTCGTTCACCACTGCGCCGCGCACGCAGCCCTTGTCGAGTATTGGTGTCACGGCTTCGTGACCTTGCAAGAGCGACGCACCCGACTTCTCCGCGTTGAACGCCACCATCGCATCCAGCTCACGTCGTCGAACCACGTATCCATGTCGGGGATATGTCGGATGTGTCGGCCATTGCAACTCGAGTTCCTTGCCGTGTGCAGTCGCACGCAGACCTTCGTAGCGATGGAACTGCTTCAATCGCTCACCCAAGCCCATGTCGTCGAGTTGCTTCACCGCGCGGGGGGTGAGCCCGTCGCCGCAGGTCTTTTCCCTCGGGAAGTGCTTGCGTTCGACCACCGCCACCTCGTGACCGCGTTCAGCAAGCCAGTAGCCCATCGCCGCACCCGCCGGACCGGCACCAATCACGAGCACATCGGTCTCGCGCGTCGGCAATGCGGCAACGTCGTCGGGCGACACGCGATCAGCGGCAGAGATCGACTGCGTCATCTCCTCTCAGCGTAAAGACGTGCGCGGCGACATCACCGACGCAGCGCTGTGGCAGATGACGCCTACCGAGCGCCGTGTGGATGGCGCTATTTGCCGGCTGGTCGCGGCTCGGTGCCGATGGCGCGCGGGGCAGCTTCGAGCATCTTGAAGGTTTCCGCCAGCGTGTCGTAATCGACCGTGCCTGCTTCGAGAGCGGCGAAAATCTCCGAGTCTTCCGAACACCAGGTTGCATATTCGGCGGCCCATTGCTCGCTCTTTGGGTCTGCACCACCAATTGCATATCGCTCGTGGCACACGACACCAAGAATCTCGTAGTCGGTGAGACCGCCGCCCCACTTCTCTCCTTGTGCGGGCATCGCGTTGCCGTTGTACGAAAGCGGTGCGTGCGCACCACCCTCGCGATTCGGGTCGCCGTACACCGCGATGCCGGCTGACACGAACTTCTGGCTACCGGTGTAGACGAAGTTCAGCATGTCTTCGATGTGTGGGAAGGTCTTGAGAACTTCTCCTTCGTGCAGTACGCGACCGGCACCACCTTGTCCGGCGGCACCATGGCAACTCGCACATGCGCTGTAGGCAGCTTCACCAATCGCCATCGGCCCGCTTGCCTCGCGCTCTTGTGGTGACACCGCGAGCAAATACATGAATGCCCACACGGGCAACAAGCTGAGCGTTGCCATCGCCCAAAACGGAATCTTCTTGCGCGACTTCGCGGCCACGACGTATGCCGGATCGGGCTTCGGCGGCGGTGGCGGCGCAGCTTCCACGGCCATCGCTGGTGCGGCCGACGAGGTTGCAGCTTTTGCGACTTCCTTCGATGCGGGCGCATCGCCGGTTGGCGTTCCGCCCTCGAGCACGGTGCGACGATCCTTTGACCGCTTGAGGAGATAGTCAGGTACTTCGGTCAACCGTGTGCTCCGTTCGAAAACAACTTCGACGCAAGGCTAGTCAGCGCGCGCGTCGCCGAACCTTCTGCACGAACGCACGTGAAGATGACAAGGTGTGACGGATGCGCATCAGAATGAGCCTTGGGGAAGCCGCGAGACTAGGCTTCGGAACGGTTCTCGCTAGTTACTTCGTCACCAACGAAAGGCACCGTTAGGCGCATGATCGCAGTGGACATCCTCCGATGGCCGGGCGTGAATCAGGCGTTCCTCTTTTCCTTCTTTGCAACGAATCTGTTGGCCTACCTCATCATCGTGGTGGGCAAGCGACGCCCCGTCGACCGTCAGGCCACCTGGGGTGAGGCGATGTTCGGCAGTGCCTACGTCTTCTTCGTCATCTTCCTTGCCTTCGGTGTGGTGCCACACCAGTGGATTGACCATGCCGACAAAGAACTCGGCTGGCGCAAGGACAAGCTCATCTTTGGGCCCTTCAACATCTTGAAGCCACAAGAGTTCGGTGGGCCGTTCCCGTTCACCATCAGCTACGAGGCACTGCGCGACATTGTGGTGTTGGTGATTCACGGTATTTACATCGGCGCATTCATCTATCTCTTTGTGTGGTGGCAGAAGCGTGGCGAAGTGAAGCAGGTTGCATTGCCAAGCAGCACCTATGGCCGACCGTTGGTGAAGAAGTCGTAACGACATGACTCGTACCGACGCCAACCCGCCGATGATGCCGTTCACCGACGAGTACACGCTCGTCGAGGTAGACGCCGAATACCTCAACAAGGCCGTAAAGCCCAAACAGTTCATTCACATCGACCAGAGCGAATGCATCATGTGCGAGGGATGCGTCGACATCTGCCCGTGGAAGTGCATCCACATGGTGAACCCTTCGGCAATCGTCGACTCGACCGGCACTGAAATGCCGGGTGCTGATCCGAGCGACCATGTCATCTTCACCATCGACGACGACATCTGCACGCGTTGTGCGTTGTGTGTCGATCGCTGCCCGACGGGCGTCATTGTGCTCGGCAAAGTCGGCGTCGCACCCGCGACTGGCGACCCGCATGCTCGCACGAACAACCATGGCTACGCCTACGGCATGAGGTTTTAAGGAGGAACAATGTCGAGCATCGTCGAAGAAACACCTCGCCCGTCACTGAAGGAGCGCGCCGCGAAAATCGGCGAGTCAGTGCAAGGCAGCCAAGTGTGGGCGTCGATCTTCCGCCCAGGTTCGATCTTCCGCAAGGGCTACACCGATTCACCGCGCAACCGCTCGTACGTGGTGATGAACTCGGTGCTGTACCACCTCCACCCGGTAAAGGTGAAGCGCCATGCGGTGAAAGTCAGTTACACACTGTGTCTGGGTGGGCTGTCGTTCTTCCTCTTTATCTTGCTGACGATTACTGGCATTTTCTTGATGTTCTTCTATCGACCGACCGCAGCCAATGCGTGGGACGACATTCAGTCGCTGCACACGTCGGTGACCTTCGGCCTCATGGTGCGCAACATGCATCGTTGGGGTGCGCACTTGATGGTGCTGTCGGTGTTCTTGCACATGGCGCGCGTGTTTTATCACGGCGCTTACAAGGCTCCGCGCGAGTTCAACTGGGTGGTTGGCGTGATCCTGCTCACGCTCACGCTGCTGCTTTCATTCACCGGCTATCTCTTGCCGTGGGACCAATTGGCGCTGTGGGCAGTCACCGTCGGCACCAACATGATGGGGTATTCACCCATCATTGGTTCGCAAGTGAGATTCGTACTGCTCGGCGGAACCGAGATTGGCGCAGAAACTCTGCTGCGTTGGTACGTCTTGCACGTGTTGCTCTTCCCGTTCGTCACCGTGATCTTCTTGGCAATTCACTTCTGGCGCGTCCGCAAGGACGGCGGCATCTCCGGGCCGCTCTGAGCGAAAGGCAACGACGATGACGGAAATCCCCGAACACCTGCTCAAGCGTGCGAAAGCCGCGCGCGAGAAGTCGGAGTCGACCGACGACGCGGCGGCCACGAGCACGGGTGATGCAGCCTCGCGGATTCCCGCCGACTTGCTCGAGCGAAGCAAGGCTGCCCGCGCCGGTGGTGTTGCCGTCAAGGATGCTCCTGCCGCACCGGTGATTGCCGCGCCGGCTGCAGGCGGCGTGCCCGTCGGTGCCGGCCCAGGTGGCCACACTCAACGCTTGCTCACGGTGGTGAAGTCGGGTTCGATTCAAGACGT